>NZ_JBSFWD010000031.1:0-114412 GCF_053592655.1 Streptosporangium sp. NPDC002607 | reverse complement strand
CGTCAGTTCGTCGCCAACGCCTCCCATGAACTCCACACCCTGCTGACCCGGCAGCGAGCACTTGGCCAGGGTGAGGCGGTGCGAGCCGCAGGTCTCGGGCATGCCCGAGCCGGCGCCGGAACCGATCCCGCCGCCACCGGCCGCGGCGGCCACGGTGACCGCCGCCATGGAGACCGTGGCCAGCGCCGCGAAGCCGGCCTGCGACAGGTGCGCTCCCCTGCTCGGCCTGGCCCTGCGCGAAGCCCTGGCGGGGATCTCCACCGGGACCGAGGGCTCGTCGTGGAACGAGGACGGCGTCGCGAGCCGCACCCTCCCGGCTCCCGGCGCGTGGGGCACCGGGGTCCAGATCTCCGCCAGCACCGCCGCGACCGCCTCGCGCAGGTCCCACGGGTCACCCACACCACCCGCGGCGAGCAGCGCGCCGAGCAGGTCCGCGGCCCCTGGCCGGTCGGCGGGGTCCTTGGCCAGGGAGGCCTCGACGGCCGGGCGCAGCAGCGCGGGCACCGAGGCCACCCTCGGCGGCTCGACCATGATGCGCCGGGTCAGCACGTCCGCCTCACCCGTGCCGAAGGGATGGTGGCCGCCGGCCGCGTAGGCCACCAGGCAGCCCCAGGCGAAGATGTCGGAGGCGGGCAGCGCGAGCCCGCCGGTGAGCCGCTCCGGGGCGACCCAGCCGGGACTGCCCATGACCTGCCCCGCCTGCGTGTGCGCGGCGAGGACGTCGACGTCCCTGGCGATGCCGAAGTCGATCACCCGCGGACCGGTGTCCGACAGCAGCACGTTGCCCGGTTTCAGATCTCGGTGGACCAGCCCGGCCTCGTGCACCGCGACCAGCGCGGCGGCCACCCCCAGGGCGACGCCGTAGGCCAGGTCGGGGGTGAGCGGACCGTGCGTGGAGACCACCTGGGAGAGCGCGGGGCCCGGAACGTACTCCGACACCAGGTAGGGGCGGTCCTTGTCGGTGCCGTCCTCGATCACCGCGGCGGTGCAGAAAGGCACCACTCTCCGGGAGAATCTCACTTCCTCGGCGAAACGGGCGCGGAGCGTGGCATCGTTGAGGTGCATCGGGTGCGGGGTCTTGATCGCCACCACCCCGCCCTGCGGGTGCTGGGCCAGATAGACGATGCCCATGCCGCCCGTTCCGAGGCGGCCGAGCAGAAGGTAACGGCCGATGATGACCGGGTCCCCGACGGTCAGCGGCCGCACACCGGTCGGCATGCCGCTTATGGGACCTGTTCCCCCACGTGCCATCCTCGTTGAGCCTCTCGTGCGCGGGCTACGGCAAGCACACTGTGACGGGATTCGAGCGCCCTTCGCTGCCGACAGGCCAGAAGGGATATGAGAGGTAAGACGAATGATCCCTGGGGGTAAGAAATCCGTGGTGCGCGGGATGCCTTTGAGCCTGGACGGGACGGCGTGACCAGCGGGAAAGGCCCGCGCGGCTGAACACCGCCGGACATCGAAAACCCGGACCGCGGCGGGTCCGCCGCCCCCGCGCGCTCAGGCCGCCGCGGAACCGGACTGCGCGGGCGGGGTCCCGAGAGCGGGGGCGTCCCCGGCGGGAAGGCCGGACGCGGAAAGATCCGAGGCCAGGAGATCCTGCGCGGCGAGGCCCTGGTCGGGTACGTCCTGGGCGAGCAGGTCCCGCGCGGAGACCTCGCCGGCGGGCGGGAGGTCCTGCGCGGCGGCGAGGAAGCGGGCGATGTGCGAGTAGACCTTGCGGGCCTCGGGGACGACGTCGGCGAGAATGGCGAAGACGTGCGGCATACGGGGCCACTCCTCGTACGTGACCGGCACCCCGGCCGCGCGGGCCCGCTCGGCCACCCGGCGGCCCTCGTCGCGCAGGACCTCGGTGGAGCCGGTGACGACCATCAGCGGCGGCAGACCGGTGTAGTCACCGAGGACCGGGGAGAGCAGGGGGTCATGGGGGTCGAGACCGGCCGTCCAGCGGCGGGCGAGCCAGTCGACGCGGCCGGCCGGGATCAGCGGGTCGAGCATCCGGTTGACCCTGCGGGGCGCACCGGTGAGATCCGTCCACGGCGACAGGCACACGGCGGCGGCCGGCAGCGGCATGCCCTGGTCGCGAAGCGCCAGGAGCGTGGCCAGGGTGAGGTGGCCGCCGGCCGAGTCCCCGCCGAAGACGATGTCGGCGGGGTCGTAGTCCTGCTCCAGCAGGCACCGGTAGGCGTCGATCGCGTCCGCGAGCGCCTCGGCCGGCCTGTGCACCGGGCCCTGGCGGTAGTCGACCGCCAGCACCGGCCGCCGGGCCGCGGCCGACAGGCGCCAGGTGATCGGCCGGTGGGTGACCGGGGAGCAGGCGAAGTAGCCCCCGCCGTGGAAGTAGAGCAGGACCTTGCGCTCGTCGAGCTCCTCGCCCGCGCGGACCCACTCTCCCGGACACGGCCCGGCCTCATCGGGTGTCACACGCACATGGACGGGCAGGCGGAGCGGAACCCTGCCCGCCAGAGCCACGATGCGCGAGGCCGCGACGAAACCGATGTCGGTTCTCAGCAGCAGCTGGGAGGCGGGTTTGAAGGTGCCGCGCATGATCGCGTTGAGGGTCGCGGCCTGCCAGCTGAAGGGGTAGGCCGGACTGACGTCCATATCTATCTCATGGCGCATGGGGGACCTCCACAAAAGGACATTCCCCTCATAACATACTTTTATCGGCGATTCTACATATCGAGCAGATTGCAACTATGTATCGCATCGGTATACAACACGCTAGGGGCATGACCGAATCCCGGTGAAAGCCCGACATCGGACCGGGCCACCACGCGCCGCCCGGATCCCGTGACCGGCTAGCACCCGCTCATCGCCAAAAATCCATTGCCCCTCCCCAGACCACCCAGGAGGATGGGAGGGCCGTTCTGACGCCCACCGGGAGGCAGCCTTCCTGCTCTACGCGCGTATCGCCGGATACGGCTTCCGCCGCCACTCCACCTACCGCGCCGCCGCCGTCGCCGGAGCCTTCACCAACACCGTCTTCGGCATCCTCCGCGCCTACGTCCTGATCGCCCTCTGGCAGGCCCGCCCCGGCCTCGCCGGCTACGACCTCGCCGACGCCGTCACCTTCTGCTTCCTCAGCCAGGCGTTCATCGGCCCCATGCAGGTCTTCGGCGGCGGCCTGGAACTCTCCGAACGCGTGCGCAGCGGAGACGTGGCCCTGGACCTGGTCCGCCCCGCCTCCCTGCAGATGTGGAGCCTCGCCGACGATCTCGGCAGGGCCGCATACCTCCTCCTGCTCCGCAGCCTGCCGCCGACGGCCGTCGGCGCCGCGCTGTTCGGCCTCGTCGCGCCGGCCGACCCGGTGACCTGCCTCTCCTTCACAGCCGGCCTCATCCTGGGAGTGGTCGTCAGCTTCGCCCTGCGCTACCTGGTGGCGCTGTCCGCCTGCTGGGTGGTCGACGACCGGGGCGTGCAGTCGCTGTCACTGGTGACAACGCTCTTCTTCAGTGGCATGGTCCTGCCGCTGAACCTCTTCCCCGGCTGGCTCGGCGCCCTGGCCGAGGCACTCCCGTGGTCGGCCATGGTGCAGGTACCCGCCGACCTCTACCTCGGCAAGCGAGACGTCCTGGAAGCCCTGGGGTTCCAGCTCGCCTGGGCGGTGGCACTACTGGCCCTGGGAGCCCTGGCCACGGGCGCCGCCCGCAGGAAGGTCGTGATCCAGGGTGGTTGACGGCGCGCGGAGGACCACCGGAACGAGCGGCCGATGGTGAGGACCTACCTCCTGCTGGCCTGGACCTGGCTGAGAGCCTCGGCACAGTACCCGGGGCCGCTGATCATGATGATGCTGGGCTCGTTCGCGGTCAACGCGCTGGACGTGGCGGCGATCTTGGTGATCTTCGAGCACACCGGGTCGCTGGGCGGCTTCGGCCTGGCCGAGGTGATGTTCCTGTACGGCACCTCCGGCCTGTCCTTCGCCCTGGCCGACATGCTCTTCGGCAACGTCGACCGGCTCAGCCAGCACATCAGGAGCGGCAGCTTCGACACCATGCTGATCCGCCCGGCGAGCGCCTTCACCCAGATGGCCGTCGACCGCTTCAGCGTGCACCGCTTCGGCAGGACGGCACAGGCCGCCGTCGTGCTCGCCGTCGCCCTGCCCCAGCTCGGCCTCGCCTGGAGCAGAATCTGGATGATCCCGCTGATGGTCCTGTGCGGGGTCGTCATCTTCGCCTCGGTCTTCACCCTCGGCGGCGCCATGCAGTTCCTGCTGACCAACGCCCCCGAGGTGGCCAACGCCTTCACCTACGGCGGCAGCACCCTCACCCAGTACCCGCTGAGCGTCTACGGCTCCGAGCTCGTCAAGGGCGTCACCTTCGTCGTGCCGCTGGCGTTCGTGAACTGGCAGCCCGCGCTGTTCGTGCTCGACCGCGAGGACCCCTTCGGCCTGCCGTACTGGCTCCGTTTCGCCTCGCCCCCAGCGGCCGTCGCCCTGGCCGCCGTCGCCGCCCTGGCCTGGCGGGCGGGCATCCGCCGCTACCGCTCGACGGGAAGTTGACACATGATCGAACTCGACCGGGTCGGCCGCTCGTTCACCGTGGGCCGCCGCAGGGCCAAAAAGACCGTGCACGCCGTACGGGATCTGTCGTTCAGCGTGGAAGCAGGGGAGTTCGTCGGCTACCTCGGCCCCAACGGCGCGGGCAAGTCCACGACCATCAAGATGCTCACCGGCATCCTGGCGCCGACCTCCGGCAGCATCCGGGTGGCCGGGCTCGATCCGACGCGCCGCCGCACCGCGCTGGCACGCAGGATCGGGGTGGTGTTCGGCCAGCGGACGACCCTGTGGTGGGACCTGCCGCTGCGGGACAGTTTTGAACTGGTCCGACACCTCTACAAAGTAGATCAAAAAGACTTCCGGCGACGGCTGACCGAGCTGACCGAACTCCTCGGCCTCGCCGGCTTCATGGGCACTCCGGTCCGCCAGCTCAGCCTCGGCCAGCGCATGCGCGGCGACATCACCGCCGCGCTCCTGCACGACCCCGCCGTGCTGGTGCTCGACGAGCCCACGATCGGCCTGGACGTGGTCAGCAAGGCCGCCATGCGCGACTTCCTGCTCCGCCTCAACGCCGAGCGCGGCACCACCGTCCTGCTCACCACCCACGACCTGGGCGACATAGAGAAGCTCTGCCGCCGCGTCATGCTGATCGACCGCGGCAGCCTGGCCTTCGACGGCACCCTCGACGACCTGCGCGCCACCGCCCCCGGGGAGGCCTCCATGGAGGACGTGGTCGCCCGCCTCTACTCCGCCTGATCCCCGGGAAGGCCGGTGGCCGGAAGCTCAGCGGTAGTCCTGCTCGCCGGACTCCTCGTACTCCTCCTCGTCCCGGAACCGCGGCGCCCAGCGGGAGGGCATCAGCACCGGCAGGAACAGCAGGACGCCGAGAAGGGCGTAGACACCGGTGGTCAGCAGCAGGCCCATGCCGCGACCCGCCTGCAGGAGCAATGGGTGGAAGGTGGGCTCGTCGGGAACCAGCCCCATGGCGCGGCGGACGTCCAGGGCGTAGACCACGGTCCAGGCCAGCAGCACCATCGACGGAACGAAGGTGGCCAGCGGGGAGACCCGGCTGGCGACCACCAGGCCGACCAGGAGACCGATCGCGGCCATCACCCCGAGGGCGATCCAGACCTTCGAGCCGTTCTCCGCGGGAACGGGAAGGGGCGCCAGGCTCGCCCCCGCCTCCTGCACCGCCCAACCGGCGCCGAAGAGCAGCACCGCCGCCATAACCAACCCGACAAGCACCCCAAAAACGTGCCGCATCCCTACCACCTTGGATTGAAGGATCTGTCAGGATCGCGGCCACCATAGCGACAAAAATCTTAAAACGGCAGACATCTCAGAGGCGTGAGAGCATATGGGGCACCATGCGCGCCCGTCTCCCATTACGCCTCACGCGCGCGGCCGCCTTCTCGGCCGTCTGCGTGACGCTCGCCGTCCTCGGCCACGTGGTCGCGGGCGGTTCCGGGCCGGAGCCGTGGGCGGTGGCGAGCGGCGCAGCCGCGGTCATGGCGGTGAGCGTGCTGCTCGCCGGGCGCGAGCGGTCCACCGTGGCGATCAGCACCGTGCTGTCCGTCCTGCAACTGTCCTTGCACGAGTTGTTCCTCCTCGGTGACGCCACCGGGATTCCAGTGGCCCCGCACCCGCACGTCAGGGGGCTGGGCGAGAGTCTCGGCATGCTCGTCGCGCACCTCACCGCGACGCTGGTCACCGGATGGTGGCTGGCCCGCGGCGAGACCGCCCTGTGGGCGCTGCTCCGCTCGGCCCGGCACCGCCTCGGCGCGATGTTCCGGCTGCTGCGGCTCCCGGCCGTGGCCGCGGCTCCGCCGCGTCCCGCCCGCACCCCGGTCACGCCCGTCTTCGCGCGCGCCGTTCTCCGTCACTCCGTCAGCCGGCGTGGTCCTCCACTCCCCGCCGCCTGACCCGCCCCCCGAAATCCTGAAATCCCGAAGTGGAGAACCCCCATGCCGCTTTCCCATGCCCGCCGCCTGGCCACCGTCACCGCCGGTGTCACCGCCCTCACCCTCGGTCTCGCCCTGCCCGTCCTCGCGCACGTCACCATCAATCCCAACAGCGCCCAGCAGGGCGGCTTCACCAAGGTCGCCTTCCGGGTCCCGAACGAGCGTGACGACGCCTCCACGAACAAGCTGGAGGTGACCTTCCCCGTCGACCACCCGCTGGCGTTCGTCTCGGTCAAGCCGGTACCCGGCTGGAAGGTCAAGGTGGTCGAGGGCAAGCTGCCCAAGCCGGTCACCACCGAGTACGGCGAGCTCACCGAGGCGGTCACGAAGGTCATCTGGTCGGGCGGAAAGATCGAACCCGGCCAGTTCCAGGAGTTCGAGGTGTCCATGGGCAAGCTGCCCACCGACACCGACCAGCTCATCTTCCCCACCACCCAGACCTACACCGGTGGCGAGGTCGTCAAGTGGGCGGACGAGCCCAAGGCCGACGGTTCCGAGGCCGAGCGTCCGGCCCCGGTGCTGAAGCTCACCCCCGCCTCCGCCGAGGGTGACGGTCACGGTGCCGCCGCCTCCGCGACGCCGTCGGCCGTGGCCGTACCGGCCGCGCCCTCGGTGGCCCCCGCCGCCTCCGCGTCCGAGGGCTCGGACGGAACCGCCCGCCTGCTCGGCGGGGCCGGCCTGGTGCTCGGGCTCGTCGGGACCGTGGTCGGCGCCCTCGGCCTGCGCCGCGGCGGCCGCGCCTCCTGATCCGGCGCGAGACGGCCCCGGAGAGCAGCTCTCCGGGGCCGTCTCGTGTTCTCCGGCGGAACGGGCGAGTCGAGTACGCCACCGTACTCCACTCGCACCCGAGCGACCTGCGCTACCGCGAGCTCGCCCCGGTCTGGCATGAAAGCCTGTGGCGGGCGGGCGTGGCCGCGACGTGGCCTCCGGGAGCGTGCCCGGCTGCGCCTGAGCTCAGGCGGTGATGTCCTTGCCGGTGAAGCGTGCCCAGGCGATGGAGCAGAAGACCGCGGCGTAGGCGGCGAAGACCAGCAGGCCCTGCCCCATGTCTCCGGTGGCCACCGGGTCCCGCAGAACGCCGTCGAAGCCGCTCCACCACTCGGTGAGCAGGTACGGCTGGAGCGCGGACAGCTGCGGAACGGCTCGCAGGACCTGGGCCACGATGACGATGACCACTGTCGAGGCGATGGCTCCGACGGACACCTCGGTCAGGGTCGACAGGGCCAGTGCGATGGCGGCCAGGGCCGCCATGCCGGCGGTGACGTACAGCACGACGACGCCGATCCGCAGCACCCCGTCGAGGAACGGGATCGTCCCTCCCGACAGCAGCGTGATCGGGCCCGCCGGGAACAGCACCAGGCCGACCAGGAGCGCGGACAGCGCCACCGCGGTGACGGCGGCCAGGCAGAAGAGGACCACGGTGGCGTACTTGACCGCCAGCAGGCGGGTCCGGCCCGCCGGGGCCGCGAGCAGGTAGCGCAACGTGCCGATGCCCGCCTCCCCCGCGATCGAGTCCCCCGCGACGATCGCGACGGAGACCGGCAGCATCAGCTGCACCAGCAGCGAGAGCGCGGCGAAGGTGAGGAACAACCCGTTCCCGGTGATCTGCTCGAAGATCGCCGGAGCACCGGTCCCGTCCCCGCCGGTCCCGGCGAACATCCGCAGCGCGATGCCGATCAGCATCGGGATCACGGTGAGCACCCCGAGCATGGCGAGGTTTCTGGGCCGCCGGAACGTCAGGCCGACCTCCGAGCCGAGCAGCCGCAGCCACGCCCTGGGGGCGCTCACCGCCCGCGGCGGGGGAATCGGGCGCCCACCGGCGACCTGACCCGCCGTCATGACCGGGTCCCTCCCCTGGGGCGGGTCCTGGTCAGGGGTGGCGCGTGTGACGTTCTCGGTGGACACGGCTTCCTTTCCGCTAACCGTCGACATCGAATCCCTCCCCGGTCAGGCCCATGAACACGTCCTCAAGAGTGGGGCGCTGGACGGCCAGGCCGCGGACGGCGACGCCACCGGTGACCAGCGCGGCGCATACCTGTTCCGGCAGGCCGGCTCCCAGTGCCGCGCTGACGTCGCCGTCACCGAGACGGATCTCCGGCAGGCCGAGTCCGGCGAGCACCGCCGCCGCCGCCTCGACGTCGGGGGTCTCCACCCGGATCCTGACCGTCTCCGATGCCCGCAGGTCGGCGATGGGTCCCTGCGCGACCAGCCGTCCGGCCCGCATGACCGCGACGTGGGAGCACATCTGCTCCACCTCCGCCAGCAGGTGGGAGGAGACGAAGACGGTGGTCCCCTCGGCGGCGATCTCCTTGACCAGGCCGCGCACCTCACGGGTGCCCTGCGGGTCCAGCCCGTTGGTCGGCTCGTCGAGGATCAGCAACTCCCTGGGGCCGAGCAGGGCGGCGGCGATGGCCAGCCGCTGGCGCATGCCGAGCGAGTAGGCCCGGTAGCGCTTGCCCGCCGCGGCGGCCAGGCCCACCCGTTCCAGCGCGAGTCCGATCCTGGCCGAGACGGTGCGCGGGTCGGCCGACGGGTCGGCGGCGTCATAGCGGCGCAGGTTCGCCTCGCCCGACAGGTAGGGGTAGAAGGCCGGCCCTTCGACCAGCGCTCCCACCCTCGACAGCACGCCGCCCACCCCGCCGGGCATCGGCGTGCCGAGCAGCCGCCACTCGCCCGCCGTCGGCGCCACCAGGCCGAGCAGCATGCGGATGGTGGTGGTCTTGCCCGAGCCGTTGGGGCCCAGGAAGCCGAACACCGACCCGCTGGGCACGGCGAGGTCGAGGGCGTCCACGGCCACCTGCCCGCTCCCGAACCGCTTGGTCAGCCCGCTGGTGACGATGGAGAGCTCCGCGCCGGGCGCCTCTCTCCGGGCACCGCCCCCCGGATCCCCGACACGGGATCCGGGGACGTCCACCGCGAGCCCGGCGTCTGTCGGCATCCGGCTCATTTCCGACCGGCCGCCTCGGACAGTTTCTCCGGGGTGACGGCGCCGACCAGCAGGCGGCCGTCGTCGGTCAGCAGCGCGGAGACCAGCTTGGTCTGGATGACCTTGCCGCTGCCCCAGGTCCCGCTGATCGGCTTGGCCGACTTCAGCAGGGCGTCGCCGATCGCGCCGACGCCCGCTCCCGCGGATTCCTCGCCCTGGCCCGATCCCTGGCCGGTGAGTTCCTGCTCGGAGACGGGGATCACCGCGACCGTGGTCCAGCCGTCGCCGACGGCGCTGATCTCGCCCCTGAGCTTCTCCGCGTCCTCGAGGTTCTTGTCCTGCTCCGGCCGCCGCTCCTTGAGGATCTCGGCGATCGACGTCTCCTCGACCTTGGCGCCCGCGGGCGGGGTGAAGGTGAAGTTCTCCGCGGCGGGCGGGGAGAAGGTGACCGAGGTGAAACCGACCTCGAAGGCGGGCTCGGCCGCGCTCCTGGCGTAGACCTGCACCCGCAGCGGGACCAGGGTCTCCCCGTCCAGCGCCAGCTTGACCTCCTTGACCAGGGACGAGGTGTCCTTGGGCGCGAACGCGAGCTGGTAGGCCGCACGGTCGGCGACCTTCTCGGTGTTGCTCACGCTGACCACCGTGTCGGCGCCGACCCGCTGCAGCAACTGCTGGGCGAGCTGCTGCGGCGTGGTCGCCGTGGGCAGTGCCTCGTGGGCGCGGGCCGCTTCCTCGCCCTGTTCCCCGCTCCCGGCCTTGACCCGGGTGGCCTTGTTCTCGTCGCTCTGCCACAGCCAGATCTGGTCGCCGTTGGTGATCAGGTCGGTCTCGCTCATCCGGCCGGGAAGGGCGAAGCGGACCTTGTCCGCCCCTCCGTACCAGACCTTGAGCTCGTGCGAGCCCGAGAGCAGGGCGATGGGCGAGGACCCGCCCATGCCCGGCACCTCCGGCAGTCCCGGCAGCCCGAGTGAGGCGGTCTGCATGACGGTGCCCGACATGGGTTTCAACCCGGCCCGGCCGGCCTGGGCCGCGCTCGCGAGCAGCTGCTCGGCGGTACGCTCGGGCAGGACGGGATCCCCCTGGACGGCGGCGATGACCGGCCCGGCTCCGATGGCTCCGGCGATCACCGCGACCGCGGCGGCCGGCACGGCCCACCTCACTGCGCGTCCACGTCTCGCTCGTTCTGACATCTCATTCCTCCACGCTATGCCGTCAGTGCCTGTGAACAGCAGCCTGCGGGACGGCTCCTGTGCCGAGGCTGAGACAGACTGAGAGGGCTCACAGGATTCTCAGCCACCTCTCAGGCCGGGTGGTCGAGGATGGGAACGTCCAAGGTGAGAGAAGAGGTGGATCATGCGGGTTCTCGTCGTGGAGGACGAGCGGCGGATGGCCGCGGCCCTGCGGCGGGGGTTGCAGGCCGAGGGGTTCGTGGTCGACCTCGCGCACGATGGGGAGGACGGCCTCCACCAGGCCAGGCACGGCGAGTACGACGTGATGGTGCTGGACATCATGTTGCCCAGGATCTCCGGCTACAACGTCTGCAAGCAGCTGCGGGCGGAGGAGAACTGGGTGCCGATCCTGATGCTGTCGGCCAAGGACGGCGAGTACGACATGGCCGACGGGCTCGACCTCGGCGCCGACGACTACCTGACCAAGCCGTTCTCGTACGTGGTGCTGGTGGCCAGGCTGAGGGCGCTGCTGCGGCGCGGCGCGCACCGGCGCCCGTCCGTGCTGAGGGCCGGGGACCTGGCACTGGATCCGGCGCGGCGGCGCGTCACCAGGGGCGAGACGCCGGTGGAGCTGACGCCCAGGGAGTTCGCGCTGCTGGAGTTCCTGATCCGCCACCACGACGAGGTGGTCTCCAAGACGGAGATCCTGGAGCACGTCTGGGACACCTTCGACACCGACCCCAACGTGGTCGAGGTCTACGTCGGCTATCTGCGGCGCAAGATCGACGTGCCGTTCTCCAGGAACGCGCTGCAGACGGTGCGGGGAGCGGGATACCGGCTGGCCGGCGATGGTGGCTGAGATGGCGGCTGCTCCCGCGCCCCGGCCCCGCCAGGCTCCTCCGGCCGCCCCGCCCCCGGCGACCGGCGCGACACCGGGGGGAAGGCGTCGCGCGGTCGGCCTGTGGCGGCGCCGGAGCCTGCGCTTCCGGCTGACCGCGGTCGCCTCGGCCGTGCTGGCGGTGGCACTCGTGGTCTCGGCGTACGTGATGATCGGCGTGCTCCGCAACGCGCTGCTGAGCACCATCGACGACTCGATCTACCAGCGGGCCAGGGAGACGGTCTCGCTGGCCGACGCCGAGCGGCTGCCCAACGAGGTGACCTCGCCGGACGGCACGCTCCTGCAGGTGATCGACGGCGCGGGGCGGATCACCCACACCACCGCCGGCACCGACCGGCTGGTGCCGCTGCTGAACGCCGCCGACCGGGCCGAGGCGATCGGCGCGGCCGAGGCGCGCTTCCTGGACGGGAAGCCGTACGGCATCCCGCACGTGCTGCGAGTCCGGGTGCTCAGCGCCGACGGGGGAAGGACGGTGATCGCGGCGCGCCCCTTCAGCGAGGTGCAGACCAGCATCTCCACGGCCGGGCACGTGCTGCTCGTCGGCACGCCGCTGCTGCTGATCCTGCTCGCCGGGGTCAGCTGGGTGATCATCGGCGGGACCCTGCGGCCGATCACGGCACTGCGCCGGGGCGCGGAGGAGATCACCGACACCGCTCGCTCCCATCGCCTGCCGGTGCCCGAGGCGCGCGACGAGGTGCACAGCCTGGCCACGACGCTGAACGCGATGCTGGCCCGGCTGGAGAAGGCGGACATCCGGCAGCGGGCCCTGGTCTCGGACGCGGCGCACGAGCTGCGCAGCCCGCTGGCGAGCATCCGGCTCCAGCTGGAGGTGGCGCTCGGCCATCCCGGAGGGCAGGACTGGCAGGAGACGGCCGAGGGCGTGCTGGAGGACACCATGCGCCTGTCCCGGCTGGCCGAGGACCTGCTCGCGCTGGCCCGCCTGGACGAGCGCGGCGGCACACCGGCGCGCAGGGAGCCGGTGGAACTGGACCAGCTGGTCCAGCAGACCGTCGAGCGGTACGGCCAGGCCGTCACTGCGAAGATCGCCGACGGCCCGATGGTGACGACGGGGGACGCGCTGGATCTGGGACGGGTGCTGGTCAACCTGGTCGACAACGCGCTGCGGCACACCCGCACCGTTGTGCTGGTCGAGTTGCGGGACGAGGGAGCCGACGCCGTGCTGACCGTCACCGACGACGGGCCCGGCATTCCCGAGCCCGACCGGGAGCGGGTGTTCGACCGGTTCACCCGGCTGGACAGCGCGCGCAGCCGCGACGAGGGCGGGGCCGGTCTTGGCCTGGCGATCGTGCGCGAGACGGTGCACGCCCACGGCGGCGCGGTCCACCTGAAGGACGCCTCACCCGGTCTCCGGGCGGTCGTACGGCTTCCCCTGTCCTGAGCGGGGCCTGTCAACCGTCTCCTTGCCACCGGATTCCCCGGCGCCACGATCCGTATGATCCTGGGGTACTCCCCTGCGGCCTCTGCGGGCCGCGTCCCTTCCGGCACGCGAGCCGTGCGAGCCGTCCCCCCGAGGAGACCGATGAGCCTGCCTGACAAGGGCCGCAGCACCGAGGAACTGCTCGCCGAGATCACCCGCCTCAAGCGGGACGACCTGCCGGTGCGCGGCGGCAAGGTGACCGCGTACGTCTACGACACCGGGCGCCCCGAGGTGCACGAGGCCGCCGCCAGGGCCTACTTCGAGATGCTTGAGGTCAACACCCTCGACCCGACGGCGTTCCCCAGCGTCGTGGAGATGGAGAAGCAGGTCGTCGGCGCGGTCGCCGAGCTGCTCGGCGGAGGGTGGGGCATCTTCACCAGCGGCGGCACCGAGTCGATCATGCTGGCGGTGAAGGCGGCCCGGGACTCCGGGAAGACCGAGGGCCGCCCCCGGATGGCGGTCCCGGTGACCGCGCACCCGGCCTTCCACAAGGCCGCGCACTACCTGGGGGTCGTGGTGGACCCGGTGCCGGTGGACCCGGTGACCTTCCGGGCCTCCCCCGCGGCCGTCGAGGCCGCGATCAGCGAGGACACCGTCCTGGTGGTCGCCTCGGCTCCGTCCTACCCCCAGGGCGTGATCGATCCGATCTCCGAGATAGCCGCGATCGCCGCCGCGCGCGGCGTGCCGTGTCACGTGGACGCCTGCGTGGGCGGGTGGCTGCTGCCGTGGCTGCGCGAGGCCGGGGCGAGTGTTCCGCCCTTCGACCTGTCGGTTCCCGGGGTCACGTCCCTCTCGTGCGACCTGCACAAGTTCGGCTACTCCCCCAAGGGTGCGTCGGTCGTGCTGTTCGCCGACCCGGCGCTGCGGCGCCGGGCGTACTTCGCCTCGGCGTCGTGGCCCGGCTACACGGTGATCAACGCCACGGTGCAGAGCTCGAAGTCCGCCGGCCCGCTGGGCGGCGCGTGGGCCACCTTCCAGGCCCTGGGCAGGGAGGGCTACCTGGAACTCGGCCGCACCACCCTGGCGGCGGCCCGCATGCTCCGCGAGGGCATCGCGAAGATCCCGGGGCTGCGGGTGCTCGGCGACCCCGAGTCCGCGCTGGTCGCCTTCGGCTCGGACGAGGTGGACGTGTTCGTACTGTCCGACGAGGCCAGGAAGCGGGGGTGGTTCCTGCAGCCGCAGCTGTCGTACGCGGGTATCCCGGCCAACATCCACATCACGGTGACCGGGGTGACCCTGCGGGGTGTCGAGGCGATGCTGGAGGTGATCGCGGAGGCGGCGGAGGCGGCCCGCGGGCGCGGCCCCGCGCGGTTGCCCGAGGGGCTGGTGGAACTGATCGCGGAACTGGACCTGGACACGCTGGACGACGAGACCTTCGGCGAGCTGGCGGCCTCGGTCGGGGTGGATCTGGGCGGTTCCGGCCAGCCGGAGATGGCCGTGGTCAACGCCGTCCTGGACGCCCTTCCCGCCGACCGCCGGGAGGCGATCCTGATCCGCTTCCTGTCGGTCATCTACTCCTGACGCGCCGCGTCATCGCCGGAGCCTGGCGACGGTCGCCAGGGCGGCGCGGGCGGACGCGGCGTCGTGGACCCGGAACACCCGGGCGCCCTGCCAGGCGGAGACCGCCAGCGTGGCCATGGTTCCCGCGTGGCGCTCGTCCACCGGGAGCCCGCCGAGGGTCTCACCGACGAAGTCCTTGTTGGAGACCGCGACGAGCACCGGCCAGCCGGTGCCGACCATCTCGTCCAGGCGGCGGCTGATCTCCAGGGAGTGCCAGGTGTTCTTGCCGAAGTCGTGCGCCGGGTCGATGAGGATCGACTCCCTGGACACTCCCGCGGCGACGGCGCGTTCGGCGAGGTCGACGGTGTAGCCGATGACGTCGGCGACCACGTCGGCGTAGGCGATGCGGTGCGGGCGGGTGCGGGGGGCGACCCGTCCAGCGTGCGCGCAGACCAGGCCGATGCCGTGCTTGGCCGCGACGGATGCCAGGTTGGGGTCGACCCCGCCCCAGGTGTCGTTGAGCAGGTCGGCGCCCGCCTCCGCGACGACCTCGCCGACCTCCGCACGCCAGGTGTCGACGCTGATGATGAGCCGGGGGTGGCGCCGCCTGACCTCGGCGACCAGGTCGGCCACCCTGCGGATCTCCTCCGCGGGGTCGACCTCGTCACCGGGACCCGCCTTGACGCCGCCGATGTCGACGATGTCCGCGCCTCCGGCGACGGCACCGTCCACCGCCTCCAGGGCCGCCGCGAAACCGTAGGTCCTTCCCCGGTCGAAGAAGGAGTCGGGGGTGCGGTTGACCACCGCCATGATCGCGAACTCACCGGGCCGGAACTCACGGCCTCGCAGGTGCAGAGTAGTCATCGAGACCGAGCCTATAGCCCGGTGTCGGAGAGGACGGCGCTCCCACCTGCGCCGCCTCTGGGGGAAACCTGGGGAAAACTGACGAGCCTCGGGGCTCCTACGCGGCCGACCCACTTTCGGCCACGGACAGGAACTCCTGGGCGATGGCGGGCAGCCGCCGCCGCGCGTGAACGATGGCGATCACCCGGCGGACCGAGGGATCGAGGGTGCGGACCACGAGTCCGGCGCGGGCGGCCTGCTCGGCCATCCCCCGGTACCAGAGCATCGAGGCCGTACCCGAACGGACGGTGCTCAGCCAGTTGCCGCGCTCGTCGAGCTGCGTCGCCACCACGGGGGCCACACCGTGCTTGGCGAAGAGCGCGTCGAACTCCCTGCGCCGGGAGCTGCCGGGAACCGGCAGTACCAGGCGCATGCCGTTGAGTCTCCTCACCGGCACCGGGTCGGGCAGGTCCACGCCGGGCGGGGAGATCAGCACGATCTCCTGGCGCTCCAGCGGGTGGCTGACCAGATCGGTGGGGACGGGCAGGTCCGTCAGGCCGAGGTCGGCCCGCTGGTCCCTGATGGCGCTCACCACGCCGTCCCGCCCGTCACAGCGGACAATCTGAATGCGTACCCCGGGATGTTCCGCGGTGTACGCGGGGAGAAGGCGTCCGGCCAGCCCTGGTTCGAGGCTGGGTATCGAGGCGATGCGGAGCTCCGCCTCGGAGGTGTGGCCGTGCGTGGACAGTGCCTCGATCTCGCGAACGGCATCGAGTGCCTCCCTGGCCAGCTTGACCACCCGGCGCCCCTGTGCCGTGACGACCACGCCACGTCCGGAACGCGCGAACAATGTCATCCCGAGCTCTCGTTCCAGATCCCTGATCGCACGGGAGAGCGCGGGTTGTGCGATGTACAGCGATCTGGCCGCGTCGGTCATGGTGCGATGCTCCGCCGTCGCGACCACATAGCGGAGCTGCTGCAGATTCATGACTTGAAGCTAGGTCACGAGCCCCGGATCGGTCCGGCACATCGCGGAGATCACCTCGGCTGATTTCGGAATGTAATCGAACGCAGCGACATCCGTGACGGATGATAAATCAGTATGCTTACGCCCCAAATTTGGCAAAGGTCCGGACCTGTAGCGCAGACCGGGGGCTCGGGTTCGCGGGGAGACAACTTGGCAGCCAACGAACGACACCCTCCACCGCGGGGACAGACCACATCCGGCACCACCCGTAAGAGCGACTCAGGGCCGCCCTCGGCCTGCACCGCACCGGCCGGGGAAACCCCGCCCCCGCCTCGCGGCACCCCCGTGACCAGGGGTTTCCGGTTAGCGACGACCGGTGTCCGTACCGGCCGCGAGAAGAACGGGGCATGGCGGTGCGACATCCGGCCGGCACCGACCCCGTACTGGCGTCATAGGTTAAGAGACCATTTACCGTAGATTGGTCATCTGTCTGTCATGTCCAGGTATGGGGACTAGAATCCTGGCAAATTCCGTTCAATCGGGGAGCCTTGGCTGTTTTGCCAGGTGGACCGGGGCAAAACGTAGTAGGAAGCGGTGTGACGATGCACCTTGGGCAAGACTCGGGGGATCTCGCCGGCGAAAGCGGGAAACGGCGCCCCCGGCGCCGCGGGAGCCGCGGCGGGGGCTCCGGTGCGAGCCACGGCGGCGCGCAGGGTCCGGCCGAAACGCAGCCCCCCCCTCCCGCGCCTCAGGTCCACAACGTGTCCGACGGCGCCCAGGGTGCCCCCGGCGGGCGGGGGACGCTCCCCCCGCAGGCTCAGCCCGGCACGCGGGGTCTCTCCGACGGACAGGAGACGCTTCCTCCACAGGGCACGCGCGACGGGCAGGGGACACCCCTCTCGCACGCCGGGGCGGGTCCGGGGCCCGCCGGACCGTCCCGCCCGGCCGGGGGACGGCCCCGCTTCGCCAGGCCGCTGACGGTCGGCGCGCTCATCGGCTGGACCGCGCTGTCGGTGATCCTCCCCGGCGCGGCGCACCTGCGATCGGGACGCCGCCGCGTCGGATACATTCTGCTAACGATCTTCGGCGCGTTACTGCTCGCCGTCCTGGTCGGCGCGCTCATCCTCAGCGGCGAAGGGAACGCGGGCTTCGTCGCCCGGGACAGCACGCTGATGACCGGGGCGGCCCTGGCCATCGCCGGCGCGATCGCCTGGTTCCTGCTGGTGCTCTTCTCCTACATCTCCCTGGGACCGCAAAGGCTCAGCGGCAGGGGACAGATCGTGTCGGGCATCGCGGTGGGCGTGCTGTGCGTGTCGGTGATGGCGCCGTTCGCGCTGACCGCGAGCACCGTGCTGACCCTCAAGGAGGCGGCCAACAGCATCTTCGAGAGCAACGCGGGCAATCCCAGCGCCGCCCCCGTCAAGCACGAGGATCCGTGGGGCGGGCGCGATCGGGTGAACTTCCTGCTCATCGGCGGCGACGGGGCCGGGAACCGGGAAGGCGTGCGGACCGACAGCATGAACGTGGCCAGCGTGCACGTCGCGACCGGCAACACCGCCATGTTCAGCCTTCCCCGTAACCTCCAGCACGTCCGCTTCACACCGGGCACCGCGCTCGCCAAGCAGTTCCCCAACGGCTTCATGCGCGAGTTGCCCAACGGCGGCCTGCTCAACGAGGTCTGGCAGTACGCCGAGGACCACCCCGAGGTCATGCCCGGCAAGAAGACGGGGCAGCGAGGCCCCGCGGCGCTCATGGACGCCATCGGCTACACGCTCAACCTGAAGATCGACCACTACGCCCTGGTGAACATGTACGGCTTCGCCCACCTGGTCGACGCCATCGGCGGCCTGAAGATCAAGGTGGAGCGCGACGTCCCGTGGGGCGGCCTCTACGGCACCGCCGGGACCATCAAGGCCGGATACCAGAAGCTCACCGGCGAGGAGGCGCTCTGGTACGGGCGTTCCCGCGTCGGCAGTGACGACTTCTCCCGGATGGCCCGCCAGCGCTGCGTCATCGGCGCCTTCGCCCAGCAGGCCACCCCCTCGGTGGTGCTCACCAACTTCGCCAAGATCGCAAATGTGGCCAAGAAGTCCGCCAAGACCGACATTCCCCGCGAGTTGCTTGAGCACATCACCGAACTGGGGCTGAAGGTCAAGGACGCCAGGATCGTCAGCCTCCAGTTCGTACCGCCGGAGTTCTACACCGGCTCGCCGGACTGGCAGAAGATCCGTGCCGCGACCGCCAGGACGCTGCGCCAGTCGGTGCGGCCCGCCCGCCGCCCCCAGGCCGCGGGGGTGACCGCCTCCCCCGGCGCGAGCGGCGCGACGCCCGCCGCCACGCCCAAGCCCTCCAGGAGCACGGCGGTCCAGCCGAGCCAGACCCCCACCCAGAACGGCAAGTCCGCCCAGTCCCTGGACGAGGCCTGCGGGTTCTGACCGCAGATCACCCCGCGCGGTACGGCCGGTCCTCCCCGGGGAGGGCCGGCCGTACTTCTCTGTCGAACCGGCGCCCGCCGGGACCGTCGCGTCCCCGGCTCAGCCGGTCCCGACGGTCCTGGCGCTCCTGGGCAGCAGGGCGAAGGCGCCGAGATAGATCAGGCCCGCCACGATCAGCAGTGCCTGGTAGCCGATGACCAGCGCCAGATACTCCAGGCAGCCGCCGACCATCGCGCCCAGCAGGTTGGCGCCGAAGGACACGGTGGCGTCGGCGGAGTCGGCGAAGCGCTTGGCGAACACCACGTTGGCCGCGAAGATCGGCAGGAACGCCACGACCACGGCGACCACCGCGCGCAGCGGCAGCGGCAGGCCCAGCAGCCAGGAGTTGGGCACCAGCCAGGCCAGGACCAGCCCGGCGAGCAGCACGCCGTACATCACGGGTAGAGACGGCACCCGGAAGCGGCGGGTCACCTCCACCGCGGCGAGCACGGCGACCAGCACCCCGCCGAACACGATCGCGTTCACCACCCAGGTGGTGCCGAACAGCAGCGCGAACCCGGTGACGCTCTTGGTCTCCAGCAGCAGGAACGCCACGCCGAGCAGGAAGAGGTCGGCGTACGGGCGCATCCGGCGGTACGGGCCGGCGACGGCGCGGACGGCGAGCAGGCTGACGAGGAGGATCAGCCCGAGGGTGATGATGTAGATCTGCGGGATCGTCTGGTCCTTCAGGTAGAGGAAGGGCCGGTCGTCACCGGTCGGCGGCGGGGTGTCGGCGGTCGCCCCCGCCCACTCGGAGCCGCACCGCTGCGCCTCGGTGGTGAGACCCGCGGTGATCACCGCCTGCTGGCCGGTCTCGCTGACGATGTCGACGCAGGGCTTGTGGCCGAAGGCGGCCTGCATGGTGGAGCCGAGGCGGTCCACCAGCCAGGTCTCGCGGTAGTAGTTGTACATCGAGAAGGCGCCGCCGGGCTTGAGGTGGTCCCTGGCGGCCTCCATCGCCTGCTGGGTGAACAGGTAGCTCTCCAGCCGCAGCGAACTCGCCCCGGAGACCAGGGTGAGCGAGTCGGGCAGCGCGAAGAGGATCAGGTCGTACTTGCCGGAGGTCCTCTCCAGGAAGGCGCGGCCGTCGGTGACGTGAGTGGTGACCCGGGGGTCGTCGTAGGGCCTGTCCGGGTGGTAGGAGCGCCCGAGTTCGAGCAGCTTGGGGTCGATCTCCACGGCGTCCACGTGCTTGGCGCCCTTGGACAGCGCGATCGACACGTCGGTGCCGCTGCCCGCGCCCACGATCAGCACGTCGTCCAGCTTGCCGGAGGCCGCCCGCTCGTACGGCAGGGCGTACTGGCGCTCCCACTCCAGGCGGCTCTTGGCCGGGGTGGCCTGCTGGTGCGGGATGCCGTTGACCTTGATGTCCATCAGCGGCACGTCGTTCCAGTGGCCGCGCACGTAGGTCACCTTGTAGTAGGGCGACCACAGCGCCCCGGCCGTCAGCGTCTCCATCGCGAGGGCGCCGACGATGACCAGCGACGGGACCAGCAGCGCCACGCGGGCCCAGACCCTGCGGGGCCAGAGCAGCACCGCGTAGGCGATCGCGGCGATCGTGCCCCACACCACCGGGGGCGCGCTGAGGAACGACAGCGCGGTGAACAGCCCGATGCCGCTGAGGCTGCCGATCAGGTCGTAGCGGTAGGCCTCCAGCCGTTCGAGTTCGGGGAAGCACCGCCCGACCAGCTCGGCCGGGCCCATCAGCACGATCGCCGCCGCGGCGAAGATCACCGGCAGGATCAGCCAGGCGGGCGGCCCGCTCTCGCTCAGGCTCGTCCAGTACAGGACGCCCTCGGTCTGGCGGTCCACGGTCACCGGGAAGAACAGCACGACCAGGACCAGGACCGCCAGCACGATCGGCGAGTAGTAGGGCTGCCGGGTGCTGCGCCCCACCCGCAGGAAGCCGAGCCCGATGCCGAGGAAGGATCCCAGCAGGACGAAGTTGGTGAAGTAACTGAGGTGAACGATGTTCGACCCGGTCCACCGGATCAGGGCCAGTTCCAGGAAGAGCATGAAACCACTGGCCACGATCAGCCTGGGACGGGTGCCCAGCCAGTGCGTGTGCCGGACATCGGAATGGGAGGTTGGCGTCGTCTCCGCCGCTGCGGTCATGCCGCCCAACGCTAGTGACCGGTACTCGCTCAGGGAAGGAAATCCACGCCCACCATTTGCACCGATTGGACACTTGAAACCTGATAGGGGACGGTTTCAACGGCTGGACGCGCTCGAGGTGAATGCAGGAATGTGGTGAAGTCCGATCCCCCCGAGTACCGGTGGTGCACATGCGAGTCCTGCTCCAGCTCCGCCCCTCTCCCGACGTCGTCGCGGCCGTGGCCGACCCCTCGGTGAGCACGGCGGCGGCCGACGTCGCCGACCCGCTGCCCGGGGTCGTCGTGGACCCCTCCTTCTCGCCCGTCGTCGTACCCCGCCCGGTGCCCGGCGCCGGAGGCGACCCGCTCTCGCTCAACCAGCCGCTGACGTTCTCCTTCGCCGCCGACGAGGCCTCCGTCCTGGTCCGCGGGGAGATCTCCGACGACGAGACATCCACCCGGATCACCCTGCTGCCCACGCTCCGCCCCGACGTCGTGGGGGTCTTCGCCGACCCGGTGATCGAGCGGGGCCTCACCTGCGGCGGCACGCCCCCGGTGGGCGACTGGCGTGACGTGGAGCGACTGCTCCACGTCACCGAGCTGGCCGGTGACGGCCTCGACGGCTCGGGCGTCGCGCTCGCGGTGCTCGACACCGGAATCAACTCCGCGCACGTCGCCCGGCACCTCGGCCGCGATGTCACCGTCGACGAGCGGCGCAGCTGGAAACCGTCGGGGGTGCAGGGCAGGGCGGGTGAGTTCCCCGTCGACCACGGCACGATGTGCGCCTTCGACGCGCTCATCGCCGCCCCGAGGGCGTCACTGATCGACATGCCGGTGCTGCTCTCCCGGCGCCCCGGCGGCTCGGCCCTGGACGGCCTGCTGTCGGACGCGGTGGCGGCCTTCGCCCACCTGCGCACCGTCCTGGAAGCCCAGCCCGCCGCTTCGCGGTCCCTGGTCGTCAGCAACAGCTGGGGCTCCTTCTCTCCCAGCTGGGACTTCCCCGTCGGCCACCCCGGCAACTACTCCGACAACCCGGCCCACCCGTTCAACCTGATCGTCTCCAGCCTGGAGCGGGCGGGCGCCGACGTGCTGTTCGCCGCGGGAAACTGCGGGCGCGACTGCCCCGACGGCCGGTGCGCGTACCCGGACCGGCCGATCACCGGCGCCAACTCCCACCCGCGCGTCCTGTCGATCGGCGGCGTCGACACCCGTGGCGAGCGGGTCGGCTACTCCTCTCAGGGGCCGGGCCGTCTCGTCGCCCGTAAGCCGGACCTGTGCGCCTACACCCACTTCTCCGGCTCCCGGGCCTTCGGCGACGACGAGGCGGACTCGGGCACCTCGGCCGCGTGCCCCGTCACCGCCGGCCTGGTCGCGGCCGTGCGCACCCGGTGGTCCTCCTCCCGCCTGTCCCCCGCCCAGCTGCGCACCCTGCTCCGGCGTACCGCCGACGACCGGAGCGACATCGGCTTCGACCACGACCACGGCTACGGAGTCGTCGACGCCGCCGGGATCCTCGCCTCGCTGCGCCGCCGCGCCGAACGCGTGCCGTGAGGTCATGCTCCTGATGACCGTACGGCTCCCGCCCGACGCGACGCTCGCGCGGGCCGAGCGGCACCTGAGGCCGCCGGAGAAGGAGAACCCGAGAATCGAGCCGTACGGCCCCCGGCCGGCCTTTCGCCCGGGGGCCGCCGCACAGGCGGCCGAGCCACGCCTGACTCGTCAGGACCCCGGCGCCCCGCGCGGCGAGCCCCGATCCATGAAGAAGTCGTGGACGCCGGGCTCGGGCGTCCTGGTGCCGGACGCCCGCGCCCCGGGGTTGACCTAGCGCTTGCTACGTCTTACGGTGGGGCGCACGCCGGATCGGGGCGAGAGATTGCGAGATCGCTGTGGGTCGACGCCTCATCGGGATGCTCAGGCCGTTCGTCCAGTGGCTGTCGGCGACCGACGCCTTCGCCAGGATCGCCCCCGGGATCGTGCCCAGGATGGACCGGGCCGCGCACCGCCTGACCCGGGGCAGGGTCGTGCTGAGCGACCAGATGCTGCCCACCCTCATCCTCACCACGACCGGCAGCAAAAGCGGCGAGCCCCGCGTCGCGCCGGTCTCCTGCCTGCCCGAGGACGACGGCGGCTTCCTGCTGGTCGGCTCCAACTTCGGCCGCCCCAACCACCCCGCCTGGAGCGGCAACCTCATCGCGACCCCGGAGGCCACGGTGAGCTTCCGGGGCCGGGTGTCACCGGTCACCGGTCGCCTGCTGACCGGCGACGAACGGGCCGACGCCTGGGCACGGCTGGTCGGGGCCTGGCCGGTCTACGACCGCTACACCGAGCGGGCGGCCGACCGCGAACTGCGCGTCTTCCGCCTCTCTCCTCGACTCTGACCGGCCACGCCCACGGCGCCGTCGACACTCCCGGGATCCTCGCCTCGTTGCGCCGCCGCGCCGAACGCGTACCGTGAGGTCATGCTCCTGATCACCGTACGGCTCCCGCCCGACGCGACGCTCGCGCAGGCCATGCGGCATCTGGGACTGCCCAAGGAGGAGGTCGACACCGGCTACGGCCTGGTGCTCATCGACCCCGATCAGGGCCTGTACGGGCTGCGGGTGACCGAGGCCGCGGCCCGCCGTGTCGACCCCGCGGCGGGCGAGGGCCCCTACGCCGACCCGAGGATCGAGCCGTACGGCCCCCCGGCCTGAGGTCCCCGGAGGTCGTCGTGCGTCAGAGCCGACCGGGGTCGCGGCGCGCGCCGCCGGACCGGCTCGGCCACCTTGGGATCATGTCCGTAGTCAGGCATCGGCCGCCCCTTTGACGTCGCGGGCACGGTAGGTGTCCTCGATGGCCAGGCCACTCTCCAGGCCCCAGCTGACGATCCGCGCCGGGTACAGCCCAGGTCACGTTGACCGACGAGGGCACGCGGCTCGCCGTCGAGGCGCACCGCGACGTGACCGTGCGGCTGGACGCCCTGGCGGGTGAACTGCCGGACGCCGACAGGGATCGGCTGGCGTCGGTCATCGCGCGGCTTCTCAGCCGGCACGGCGCGCTGACGGGACACCCCCGCGACCTGGCCCGCTGAACGCGCACCGGCAGGCCGGGTTCGTGGCGGAGGACCGAAAGGCGCGGTCGACGCGGCATCCGGCGGCCTCGACGGTCAGGCGTTCTCGCGGTTGAAGACGCGGGTGCCCACCGAGACACAGACCACGGAGAGGACCGCGGTCACGGCGACGCCCACGACCACGGTCATCGTCGCGTAGTGGCCGACGAACAGCTCACGTATGGCCTCCAGCACGTAGCGGAACGGTGTGAGGCGTGACAGCGCGTCCAGCCAGCCGGGCGCCATCGACATCGGCAGGAACGCACCGGACAGCAGGACCAGCGGGACCACCGCCGTGCTCATGACCGGCGCGAACGCGTCGGGGTCCATGACGAGCGCGATCGCGTTGGAGAGCGCGGCCAGGCTGACCCCGAGCAGCGTCATCAGGGCGAGCGCGAGCAGCACGCCGGGGAGCGCCGCGCGCAGGCCGAAGGCGTAACCCACCGCGATCAGCATGATCGACTGGATCAGCAGGGTGAGCGAGCTGGCCAGCACCCGGCCGAGCAGCAGCGAGACGCGGTGTGCCGGGGTGACCCGCAGCCGGTCCAGCACACCGGCCCCGGCGTCGAAGACGATGCCGAAGCCGGACAGACCCGCGCTGAACAGCCCGACCTGGACCAGCAGGCCGGGGATCAGCGTCTCCCAGGTACCGATCGTGGCGAACAGCGGGCCGAACAACACCAGATAGAGCAGAGGCTGCAGTACCCCGAAGACGATCCCCGCCTTCTGCCGCAAGGCTATCCGGACGTTGTGCCGGAAGATCAGCCAGGTGTCGCGGACGACGCCCATCGAGCCGTTCACCGCCCCTCACCCGCCGCGCGGGCCTCTCGCCGCCCGCCTGCCGTTCCACCGGTGAGCGCCTGGCCGTCGGCCGTTCCATCGGCGGCGCGGACCTTGAAGGCCGTCGCGCCTCCCTCACGGGAACCACCGGGCACCTCGCCGGGCGCGTGAAGCTCGCCTTCCTCCTGGGAGGCGCCGGGCGGCTCACCACCTGGCGGATCGTCTCTCAGGGAGCGGCCGGTGATGGACAGGAAGACGTCGTCGAGGGTGCCGGTGCCGCCCTTGAGCTCGGCCGGGGTACCCTCGGCGACGATCACGCCGTGGTCGATGATGAACAGGCGGTCGGCGAGCGTGTCCGCCTCTTCGAGATAGTGCGTGGTCAGGAAGACCGTGAGGCCGGCACCGTCGCGCAGGTCCCTGATCTGGTCCCAGAGGCCGGCCCGGCTCTGCGGGTCCAGGCCCGTGGTGGGCTCGTCGAGGAAGAGCAGTGACGGGTTGTGGACCAGCCCGAACGCGAGGTCGAACCGGCGGCGCTGGCCGCCGGAGAGAGCCCCGCCCGGCCGCTCCCGCAACGCGGTCAGCCCGAGTCGGCCGAGCACCTCGGCGACCCGCTCCCGCGCCTCGGCCGGGCGCATGCCGTAGAGCATCGCGTGGAGTTCCAACTCCTCCCCCACCGGGTTCGCCGGGGCGATCCCGCCGCTCTGGGACACGTAGCCGATGCTCCGCCGCACGCCCTTCGGGTCGGTGATCAGGTCGTGCCCGGCGACCGTGGCACTGCCCCCGGTGGGACGGAGCAGTGTGGTCAGCATGCGCATCGTGGTCGTCTTTCCCGCGCCGTTGGGACCGAGGAACCCGACGATCTCCCCGGCCTCCACCGCCAGGTCGACGCCCCGAACGGCCTCGACACCGCCGGGGAAGGTCTTGCTCAGAGCTGATGTCTTGATCATTTGATCGCCTCCATTCGTAAAGTAACACCAAATTTGGGGTCACTGCAAAATTTGTCCGACCCCATAGAATGACCTCATGAGTGAGGGCCTGCGTGAGCGCAAGAAGCGGGAGACCAGGGAGCGCATCTCCGACGTCGCCACCGGGCTGTTCATGATGCGAGGCTTCGACAACGTGACGGTGGCCGAGGTCGCCAGGGCCGCCGACGTGTCGGTCAACACGGTCTTCAACTACTTCGGCACCAAGGAGGACCTGCTCTTCGACCGGCGGCAGGAGGTGGAGGACCTGCCGAGCAGGGTGGTGCGGGAGCGCGGGCCGGGAGAGAGCGCGCTGGAGGCACTGCGCCGTGACTTTCTCGACGCGCTCGACACACGGCACCATCGCTATGGCTTTCACGAGGGCAGTGACGCCTTCACCCGGATGGTCGCCGAGAGCCCTTCACTCAACGCCCGGATCAGAGAAATGAACGAGGCGCGCGAGCAGGCCCTGGCCAGAACGCTCGCCGACGAGGCCGACGCCGACCCCGACGACCTCACCCCCGCGTTCGCCGCCGCCCAGATCTGCGCGGTGCTGCGCGGACTGATGGTCCACGCCGTCCAGCGCATGCTCGCGGGCGAGACCCTCGACGCCATCGCCCCCGACCTGCGCCGGCAGGCCGAGTGCGCCTTCGAACTCCTGGAGTCGGGCATCGGCGGCTACTGCGTCAGGTCACCGAGCGCCCCGCACTGACCTGGCCCGACTCCCCTGGCGGAACCGGACCGCCGTCAACGCGTTACGATCTTGGCTTGTCCTCGGCCATCCGACCCATCCGACCCCCTCAGGAGCCACCCGTGCCGACGCGCGAGCGTCTCCGCGCCGTGCTGGAAACGTCCCGTTTCCAGCACTTCATCACCGCCGTCATCGTGATCAACGCGGCCACACTCGGGCTGGAGACCTCGGCCGAGGCCGTCAAACGGTACGGCACGGTGCTCACCGTGATCGACCATCTGGCGCTCTACATCTTCGTCGCCGAACTGGCCGTCAAGCTCTACGCCCAGGGCTGGCGGTTCTTCCGCAACCCGTGGAACCTGTTCGACGCCGCGATCGTGACGGCCTCGCTGCTGCCCACCGCGGGTGGGCTCTCGGTCCTGCGGGCGCTGCGGATCCTGCGGGCGCTACGGCTGATCTCCGTGGTGCCGAGCCTGCGCAAGGTGGTGACCGCACTGCTCACCGCGGTGCCGGGGATGACCTCGATCGTGCTGCTGCTGGGACTTGTGCTCTACGTCGCGGCGGTGATGGGCACGAAGCTCTACCACGCCACCGCTCCTGAGTATTTCGGCGACCTGCCCACCTCGCTGTTCACCCTGTTCCAGATGATGACCGGGGACGCCTGGTCCGACATCACCCGCGAGGTGATGGACGAGCACCCGGAGGCGTGGGTGTTCTTCGTGGCGTTCATGCTGGTGTGCACGTTCGTGGTGCTGAACCTGTTCATCGCGGTGGTGGTCAGCGCGATGGAGGAGGAGCACGCCGAGGAGTCCGTGCAGGCGACCGCGGAGCTGGGGAGAACGGTGCTCGCCGAGTTGGCCGCACTCCGGGCCGAGGTGCGGGAACTGCGGGACCGGGTCCCCGCGACGCGCGGCAGCGGTCCGGGTACGGCCGCGAACGGCGGGCCGGGGAACAACGGCGCGGGGAGCAACGGTACGGGGAACAACGGTACGGGGAACAACGGTACGGGAGGCAACGGCGCGGGAGGCAACGGCGCGGGAGGCAACGGGGCGGGAGGCAACGGCGCGAAAAAGCCCGCCACCCGGAAGGCGGCGGGCCGGCGCCGCTGACAGGCGTCAGGTCAGCGCGAGTAGAACTCCACCACGAGCTGTTCGTCCACCGGGACCACGACCTGCTCGCGCAGCGGGCGGCTCAGCAGGGTGAAGCGGAGCTCGGCGTGGTCGACGCCGAGATAGGCGGCGACCCTCTCGTCCGCGTACACGCCCTCGGAGGCGGCGACGAAGGGTTGCATCCGGCGTGACTTCTCGCGCACCGCGACGACCTGGCCCGGCCTGACCAGGTAGCTGGGAATGTCGACCTTGCGGCCGTCCACGGTGATGTGACCGTGGGCGACGTACTGGCGGGCCGCGTAGATGGACGGGGCGAGGCCGGAACGTAGCACCAGGGAGGCCAGGCGCGTCTCCAGCAGCACCACCAGCTCGGCGCCCGCACGGCCACCGCCGCGCAGCGCCAGGTCCCAGTAGCGACGCATCTGGCGCTCGGAGACGTCGTAGTACCAGCGCAGCTTCTGCTTCTCCATCAATCGCAGCCCGTAGTCACCGGTCTGCCGCCGGTTGGTCTTGCGACCGTGCTCACCCGGCGGGTAGGGGCGCTCCTCGAAGTATCGGACGGCCTTGCGGGTCAGCGGCACGCCCGCCCGGCGGGACAGGCGCACCTTCGGTCCGGTGTAGCGCACGCTCGCTCCTCTGTGGTTAGGTTTACCTTAGTTAGGCAAGGCTAATCTTATACAGCAGTTTCTCCCCGACCTCAAGGAGAGCCGGTCCATGCAGCCAGTCACCGCTCCGCCGATCCCCGAGCGGGTCCGCACCCTCGCCGCCGGCGCCACTCCCACCCACGTGTCCATCGCCGGAGGCAGCAGCCCCGCGATGCCCGCCAGAGGTGGTGTGGACGGCGCCGGCCGGCCGGTGCTGCTCGTCCTGCCGGGCGACCCGCTCTATGGCGCCCGGGACGAGCCCGTGGTGACGGTGGACCTGACGTCGAACCGCTCGCTGGGGGAGCACGAGCTCTCGCGCGGCCTGCTCAAGGTGCAGGGGTGGGCGCAGGCCGTGCCGGTGGCCGAGGTGCGGCGGACCGCTGTGGCGATCGCCGAGCGCTGCCCCGACGAGGCGCTGTTCGAGGTGCTGGAGGGGACGGACGGCCCCAGGCTGCTACGGGTCGACGTCGGCAGGGTGATCTATCTGACCGGCCCCGAGTCGGGTGTGCTGGACGCCGAGGAGTATCTCGGCGCCGCCCCCGACCCGCTGATGGGCGAGGCCGAGCGCATGCTCCACCACGTCAACGGCGCCCATCGCAGGCAACTGGAAGCCGCCCTGGGCTCCCTGCTCGCCGAGCCGGTGCCGGGGGCCTGGCTCTGGGAACTCGACCGCTTCGGGGCGACGGTCCGCTGCGGCGTCGAGGACCCGACCCTGATCCGGCTCCCCTGGCCCTCGCCCATGACCGACGCCGAGTCTCTCGAGCACGCCGTACGCTGCCTGCTCTGCCACCGCTGACGGAGCGGCCGAGTGCGTCCGGGCAGCGGCTGGAAAAGTCCGGCCGAACGGCCGGGGAAGAGCGGAGGAAGTGCCGGAGAACGACCGACGCCGCTTTACCCCGTGGCTCCGTTTCCGGCAGCGGCCGGAAACGGAGCCACGCTATTCCAGGCGAAACCGCGCCGAGAGCAGGGGCGCTCTCCGCGAAAACCATCCCGAGCGAAAATCGCCTCGGGAACGGAATATCAGTTCTCGGACACCACCTCGCTGGTGTTCCTGATGACCTGGTCGACGAAACCGTAGTCCCTGGCCTCGGTGGCGGTGAACCAGCGGTCGCGGTCCCAGTCCTCCTCGATCCGCTCCAGTGGCTGGCCGGTGTGGAAGGCGATCCGCTCGCGCATCATCTGCTTGGTGTAGAGCATCTGCTCGGCCTGGATGGCGATGTCGGCGGCCGTGCCGCCCAGGCCTCCCGAGGGCTGGTGCATGATCACTCTGGCGTGCGGCAGGACGTAACGCTTGCCGGGCGCACCCGAACAGAGCAGGAACTGCCCCATCGACCCGGCGATGCCCATGGCCACGGTGGCGACGTCGTTGGGGATGTACTGCATCACGTCGTAGATGGCCATGCCCGCCGACACCGAACCGCCGGGTGAGTTGATGTAGAGCCAGATGTCGCGCTGTTCGTCGTCGGCGGAGAGCAGGAGCAGCTCCCCGCAGATCCGGTTGGCGACCTCGTCGTTCACCTCGCTGCCGAGCACGACGATCCGCTTGCGCAGCAGCCGCTGGTACAACTGGTCTTCGGGGACGACCTGGGGACCGCTCATGTTCTCCACCTACTCCGAACCCGAGGTTTGCGAATAACGAATACCCGTGACCTTAGCCCCGCCCGGAAGCATGATTTCCGTTCGTTCGCTGTGAGCGCTTTCCGCTGAAAGCGGAGGATCGGTCATTTCGTTTTCACGCCGGAGACGACGGTTTCACTCGCGAGGCATGGGTGTTTCACCCTTGTCGCGCGACGCCCGAAGGCGGAAGAAACCTCCTGGTCCAGTGGTACGGCGGTGGGGGCGATCCCGCCACACGTGATGCCCACCACACCGTCTCCGCCCCTTCCGTCAGACCCGTGCCACGGCGTCCGGCGCGGTACGCCCTGGACCGGATTCCGATGGCCTGCCCGTGCCACAGAGGCGTTGCCACCGGCCGATCGGCGCCGAATCCGGCCGGGTCCGGGACCGGGCATGTTTACTCCCTCCCACAGCGGAGAAGGGGACTGCGTGGACCAAACTCCACAAAACGGGAGGAACTACACCATGGGTGCCGACGACAAGCTTTCCAACAAGGCGCAAGAGGCCAAGGGCAAGATCAAGGAAGGCGTGGGCCGCGCCACCGGCGACGAGCGCCTTGAGGCCAAGGGCAGGGGCGACCAGGCCGGAAGCCGCCTCAAGCAGGCCGGAGAGAAGGCGAAGGACAGCGCGAAGAAGGTCAAGGACGCCTTCAAGAGCTGACTCACGACCACCCTGCGGCGGGGGTCCCGGCCTTCCGGGACCCCCGTCGCCATGTCCGGGCTCGCCTCGAAGGGACGGACGGGGCCTCAGGAGGCGGGGCCGACCTCCGGCTCGGGGAACCCGGACCTGTCCCTGCCCTGCTCGGCCCGGCTCGCACCCTTTGAACCTTCCTCTCCCGGAATGCGGCGCACGTCGTCCGGGTCCGCCAGGAGCGGCCGCTCGGGGAAGGTGGTGTCCGCCCCCGACCGCTCCGCCACGATCCGGGTCTCGCCGTCGGCGCCTCGTGGACCGGCGGGAGGCAGGGGCTGTTCCGAGACGTCGCGCTCCACCGTGTTCTCGTTCACCTCAGGGTTGTCGGTCATGCCAAGCCTCTCCCCCGGCGGGGTCCGAATATGTCGCCGGACGGACATCAGGCCGGTATCACCTGGCTCACCGTCGTGATGGCCGTACTGGCCGTGACGGCGATCGTGGACATCGCCCTCGCGGTGCGCCGCCGGTCACGCACCGCCCCGAACACGACGACGGAAGCGGGCTGAGCCGCCGCGCACGATCCGGCGGCCCCACCCGCTCCCGGCCCGCGAGGCCGTGGTAACCCCATGTGCGGTGGCGGCATCGGCCGCGTCCCGGTGACGGCGGACGGCCGTCACCTCGGCGCAGCCGGCGATCAACCGGGCCACGAGCGGAACACGGCGGTGGACCTCAGCCGAAATCACCCTCCGCGTGGCGCGCGGCGTTGAGGCCTTGACCGGCAACGGCTGGATTAGCATGGCGTCGCCCACATCGCATGATCAACCTGCGATACGTGGTGTTCTCCCCCCTCACGCCCGGAAAGCCGAGGTCGAGGAGAGACCCATGTCCCGCAGACACGCCATCACCACGGGATGCGTCCTAGTGATCACCGCGCTCACTCTGGCGCCCGCCCCGGCCATCGCCCAGGGCCGGGCCGCGAACGCCCCCGCCGCCCCGGGCGCCTGGAAACCACCGGCGGGCATGATCGAGGCACTCCAGCGCGACCTGCACCTCACCAAGGAGCAGGCCCAGACCCGCCTGGTCAACGAGGCCCGCCTGGCGGCGGTCGAGGCGGACCTGCGCGGGAAACTCGGCGAGCGCTTCGCCGGTTCCTGGTTCGTCGGAACCGTCGCGCAGCGACTCGTGGTCGCCACCACCTCCGAGGCCGACATCCCCCAGATCGTCGCCACAGGCGCCCGGGCCGAGATCGTCACCCGCTCCCTGTCGGACCTGACCGCCATCAAGAACCAGGTGGACAGCACTCCGGCCGCCCACAAGGACGCCGGAGCCGTACGCTACATCGACGTGCGGACCAACAAGGTGGTCGTCCTCTCCAAGGATGTCGCGGTAGCCTCGAACGCCCTGGAGGCCTCCGGCGCGGACCCGGTCGCGGTGAAGGTCGAGCCCTCCGACGAGACCCCCAAACTCCTCGACGACCTCGTGGGCGGCAACGCCTACTACATCGGCACCACGGAGCGCTGCTCGATCGGCTTCCCGGTGACCCGCGGGACCCAGAACGGTTTCGTCAGCGCCGGTCACTGCGGCAAGAAGGGCGACACCACGAGCGGCTCCAACTGGAGCGCCCAAGGTGTCTTCCAGGGGTCGGTCTTTCCTGACAGCGACTACGCATGGGTCTCGGTGAACGCCAACTGGATCCCCAAACCCGCGGTCAACAACGGCGCCGGCGGCACCGTACCCGTCGCCGGCTCCAGGCCGGCCATCGAGGGCGCCTCGGTCTGCCGGTCCGGCTCCACCACCGGCTGGCACTGCGGCACCATCCAGCAACGCGACACCAGCGTCACCTACCCCCAGGGCACCGTCTACCAGTTGGCCCGCACCAGTGTCTGTGCCGAACCGGGCGACTCGGGCGGCTCGTTCATCTCGGTGGACCAGGCCCAGGGGGTCACCTCCGGCGGCTCCGGCGACTGCACCGCCGGGGGCGTCACCTACTTCCAGCCGGTCGCCGAGATCCTCACCGCCTACGGCCTGAACCTGACGACCGTGGGCGCGGGCACCCCGCCGACCACCACCCCTCCTGGCACCACCCCTCCTGGCACCACCCCGCCGAGCACCATCCCTCCGGGCGCATCCCCCTGCAGCGGCTACCCGAAGACCGCCACCGGCCAGCTGAACAACGGCCAGTCCGCCTACCAGCCGAACAACCTGTACTACCAGACGGTGGCCCCCGGCCAGCAGTCCGCCTGCCTGGACAGCGCTGACAATGTCGACTTCGACCTCTTCCTCCAGAAGTGGAGCGGCACGAGCTGGGTCACCGTCGCCACCTCCGACAGCCCCGGACCCGACGAGCAGATCAACTACACCGGCACGCGCGGCTACTACCGCTACCTCGTGACCTCCGCGAGCGGCTCCGGCTCCTACACCCTGAAGTACAAGACGTCCTAGGGTTCCCGGGTAGCGGACGATCCGGCCGTGGACGCCCCGTCGCGACGGGGCGTCCACCCGGCGCCCCGCTTCCCGAAAACCCCACCTCACAGGTGACCCGCGAAAGCGTTCCCCGAGGAAGAAACGATCGCCTGCCCCTGTGTCCGGCGACCGTCACCTCGGCGTAGCCGGCGACCAACCGGGCCGCGAGCGGAACACGGCGGCGGACCTCAGCCGAAATCACCCTCCGCGTGGCGTGCGGCGTTGAGGCCTTGACCGGCAACGGCTGGATTAGCATGGCGTCGCCCACATCGCATGATCAACCTGCGATACGTGGTGTTCTCCCCCCTCACGCCCGGAAAGCCGAGGTCGAGGAGAGACCCATGTCCCGCAGACACGCCATCACCACGGGATGCGTCCTAGTCATCGCCGCGCTCACTCTGGCCCCCGCCCCGGTCGCCGCCCAGCCTCGGAAGGCGAACACCCCGGGCTCCTGGAAACCACCGGCGGGCATGATCGAGGCACTCCAGCGCGACCTGCACCTCACCAAGGAGCAGGCCCAGACCCGCCTGGTCAACGAGGCCCGCCTGACGGCGGTCGAGGCGGACCTGCGCGGGAAACTCGGCGAGCGCTTCGCCGGTTCCTGGTTCGTCGGAACCGTCGCGCAGCGACTCGTGGTCGCCACCACCTCCGAGGCCGACATCCCCCAGATCGTCGCCACAGGCGCCCGAGCGGAGATCGTCACCCGCTCCCTGTCGGACCTGGACGCCATCAGGGAACAGGTGGACAGCACTCTGGCCGCTCGCGAGAGTACGGGAGCCGTGCGCTACATCGACGTGCGGACCAACAAGGTGGTCGTCCTCTCCAAGGAGGCCGCAGTGGCCACAGACGTCCTGGAGAACTCCGGCACGGACCCGGTCGCGGTGAGGGTCGAGCCCTCCGACGAGACCCCCCGCCTGCTCGACGACCTCGTGGGCGGCAGCGCCTACTACATCGGCACCACGGAGCGCTGCTCGATCGGCTTCTCGGTGACCCATAGCCCCCAGAACGGTTTCGTCAGCGCCGGTCACTGCGGTAAGAAGGGCGACACCACGAGCGGCTCCAACCGGCTCCCCCAGGGGGTCTTCCAGGGGTCGGTCTTTCCGGGCAGCGACTACGCATGGGTCTCGGTGAACGCCAACTGGACACCCACCCCCACGGTGAACAACGGCACCGGGAACACCGTGCCCGTCGCCGGCTCCAGGCCGGCCATCGAGGGCGCCTCGGTCTGCCGGTCCGGCTCCACCACCGGCTGGCACTGCGGCACCATCCAGCAACGCGACACCAGCGTCACCTACCCCCAGGGCACCGTCTACGGACTGGTACGCACGGACGTCTGTGCCGAGCCGGGCGACTCGGGCGGCTCGTTCATCTCGGTGGACCAGGCCCAGGGGGTCACCTCCGGCGGCTCCGGTAACTGCCTGAGGGGCGGTGTCACCTACTTCCAGCCGGTCAACGAGATTCTCACCGCCTACGGCCTGGCCCTGACGACCGCCGGCACCACCCCGCCGGGCACGTCCCCCTGCAGCGGCTACCCGAAGACGGTCACCGGCAGGCTGAACAACGGCCAGTCCGCCTACCAGCCGAACAACAGGTACTACCAGACGGCGGCCCCCGGCCAGCAGTCCGCCTGCCTGGACAGCGCCGACAACGTCGACTTCGACCTCTTCCTCCAGAAGTGGAGCGGCACGAGCTGGGTCACCGTCGCCACCTCCGACAGCCCCGGATCCCACGAGCGGATCAACTACACCGGCACGCGCGGCTACTACCGCTACCGGGTGACCTCCGCGAGCGGCTCCGGCTCCTACACCCTGAAGTACAAGACGTCGTGACGTTCTCCCCGGCGTGAACCGCCCGGAATTCCCGCCGTACCGTCTTCGCGGCACCTCAGGGGCTCGCGCGTAGCGGGCGGCCCGGCCGTGGACGCCCCGTCGCGACGGGGCGTCCACCCGGCGCCCCGCTCCCCGGGAACCACACCTCACGAATGACCCACACCTCCCTCTCCTCCGTGTTACCAAAGCGTTTCTCAAGGGGACTGAACTTTTTTCACACCTTACATTATCCTCCGTTGCACCCCCCAACAGGAGGAAGAAATGATCAGGAGAGTCACAGGGGCCGCGGCGGGTATGGCACTGCTGGCCGGGCTTGTCGCATGCGGCGGCGACAACGGGACGGCCTCGGAGGCCACCACACTGACCTACTGGATGTTCCAGGACCGCACCCCGCAGGCGGGGGAGGTCGTCGAGAAGCTGCGCACCGACTTCGAGAAGGCCAACAAGGTCACCGTCAAGATCGTCAAGATCCCCAAGGACGACTACAACACCAAGCTGGGCAGCGCCGTCGCCGCCGGCACCGTCCCCGACGTCGGCATCCTGGACCAGCCGCTGGTGGCCAGGTACGCGCTCGACGGCACCATCAGGGAGATGCCCGCCGGCACCGTCGACGAGAAGACGTACTACGCGGGCGCCCTGAACACCAACAAGGTGAACGACAAGATCTACGGCCTGCCGCTGGACCACACCGCGGTGGCGCTCTTCTACAACAAGAAGCTGGTGCCGACGCCGCCCAAGACCTGGGACGAGCTCAAGCAGACGGCCGCGAAGGTCCACCAGGACGATCCGAAGGTCGCGGGCATGGTGGTGCCCAAGGGCGACGGCTACGGCGGCTGGATGTGGCCGGGCTTCCTCGCGGGCGCCGGCGGCTCCCTCGTCGACGAGAAGGACAAGAAGATCCTGTTCGACCAGCAGCCCGGTGTCGACGCGCTCCAGCTCTGGGTGGATCTGCTGCCGTCCTCCCCCAGGGCGATCACCGACTCGGACAAGGCCTTCGAGAACGGTCTGGCCGGCATGATGATCTCCGGCCCGTGGGACGTGGCCAACATCAAGGAGCAGTTCCCCGACCTGGAGTTCGGCACCGCCCCGCTGCCGTACAAGACCGAGCCCGCCGGCAACATCGGCGGCGAGAACGCGGTGGTCTTCAGCAAGGGCAAGAACCCCGAGCTGGCGTGGAAGTGGCTCACCTTCCTGACCAACGCCGACAACAACACCACGCTGGCTCAGGCGCTGGGTGGCTTCCCGACCAATGTGGCGGCGGCGGAGAGGGACGCGGCCACCTTCGGGCCCGACCAGGCGGCCTTCCTCGAGCAGCTCAAGGTCGCCCATGCCAGGCCGGCCCTGCCGGAGTGGATCCAGATCAACGACGAGATCATCGCCCCCGCGATCGAGTCCGCGCTGAGCGGCAAGGTCACCTCCCAGCAGGCGCTGACCGAGGCGGCGACCAAGACCCGCGCGCTGCTCGGCTGGAACGGCTAACGCGAAAGCGAGGCAAACGTGGCATCTCCGGTGCTGGCTGACAAGCCCGCCGTGACGCCCCTCCCCGGGCGGCGCCGCCGCCCGGGTTTCGGGCGGCGCGACCACGTCATCGGGTGGCTCCTGATCGCCCCCGCGGTGATTTATTTCGTGATCTTCCTGCTCTACCCCGCGCTGGCCGCGCTGTACTACAGCTTCACCGACTGGAACCTGCGGTCGGCGCCCAACTGGGTGGGACTGGCCAACTACTCCGACCTGCTCTTCGACGACGTGCGGTATCCGCACTTCTGGAAGTCGATCCGGGTCACCCTGCAGTACACGCTGATCGCCGTACCGCTGACCCTGGTCACCGCGCTCGCCCAGGCGCTGCTGATCAACACGATCCGCCGCGGTTCCAACCTCTTCCGGCTGCTGCTGTTCCTGCCGGTCGTGACCGCCGAGGCCGCGGTGGGCGCCATCTGGCGCTGGCTGTACGACCCGCAGTACGGGCTGGTCAACAGCTTTCTCGGCCTGTTCGGCATCCCCGGGCAGAACTGGCTCAACACCCCCGAACTGGTCATCCCGGCCCTGTCGTTCATCGCCGCCTGGCAGTGCGGCATCTCAATGATCATCTACCTCGCCGGGCTCAAGGGCATCCCCGACTCGATCCGCGAGGCCGCGATCATCGACGGTGCGGGCCCCGTCCAGCGGTTCCGGAAGATCGTCGTGCCGATGCTGCGTCCCACCACCTTCTACCTGCTGGTCACCGGCGTGATCGCGGCGCTGCAGGTCTTCGGCCTGGTGTATGTGATCTTCTCGGGCGGCGGCGGCAGGAGCGTCACCGGCGGCCCCGAGCAGTCGGGCCTGACCTACGTCCTGCACCTGTACCTGTTCGCGTTCCGCTACGACGCGATGGGCGCGGCCTGCGCGATGTCGTTCATCCTGTTCCTCTTCATCATGATCATCACTGCCCTGCAGTTCAAGTTCGTCAAGCAGGAGGCGTCGTGAGGACGGCCGGGAAAGCACGGCTCGCGCCCGTCTACATCGCCCTGGTGCTGCTGGCGGCCATATCGGTGATCCCGTTCCTGTGGATGCTGGCGACCTCTTTCAAACACGGCTCGGACGTCTACACCAAGGTGCCCAGCCTGCTTCCGCTGGATCGCAAGACCGGTGAGTGGTCGCCCACGCTGGAGAACTACGAGCACGTCCTGCAGGTCGGCGGGCTGGGCCAGGCGTTCCTCAACAGCGTCTGGGTCTGCCTGATACTGGTTCCGGGCAAGCTCCTGGTGGACGCGCTGGCCGCCTACGCCTTCGCCAGGATCCCCTTTCCCGGCAGGGACAAGCTGTTCGTCGTGCTGCTCGCGGGCATGATGGTCCCCACGATCACGCTGCTGGTGCCACGCATCCACGTCACCCAGGCGCTCGGCATGTTCGACTCCGGATGGGGCCTGATCCTGCCCAACGTTGCCTCGGTCCTGGACATCTTCCTGCTGCGCCAGTTCTTCATGTCGCTGCCCGGCGAGCTGGAGGAGGCGGCGCGCATCGACGGCGCGGGACGGATGCAGATCTTCTGGCGCATCATCATCCCGCTGTCGAAGCCGGTGCTCGCGGTCGTGACGATCACCAGCTTCATCTTCCACTGGAACGACCTGGTCTGGCCCCTGGTGGTGCTCAACGACCCCGAGCTCTACACGCTGCCGCTGGCCCTGCAGCAGCTGGCCAGCAGCGAGTCCGGACGGGCGTACTACATCATGGCGGGCGCCGCCCTGGCGGTCATCCCGGTCATCGTGGTCCTGCTGATCTTCCAGCGCCGCATCATGCAGGGGATCGCGTTCACCGGGCTCAAGAGCTGACCGCGCTCTCAGCGCGGGTCCGGCCCGGACGGCAGGGCCTCCGGCGGCCACGGTCGCCGATCACCAGAGGAGGGTTCCGCGACAGTGGAACGATCAGCCACGTCATCGGCGGCGCCGGGGGCGGGCGGGAGCGGGACACCGCGTGACCGTGAGGACATGCGCCGGCTCGTGACCGAACTCGTCCTGCCACTGGTCCCCCACCTCAGTCCGGGTCGGGCACGACTTCGGCTCGGGAGCAACACGGCCCACTACGGCGACGCGGCCGCCGAACTGGAGGCGTTCGCCCGCCCGCTGTGGGGGCTGGCGCCGCTGGCGGCCGGAGGGGGATCCTTCGAGCACTGGGAGCTCTGGCGCCGAGGGCTCGCCACCGGGACGGATCCCGGGCACGAGGAGTTCTGGGGGGCGGTGACCGACGTCGACCAACGGCTGGTGGAGACCGCCGCGATCGGCCTGGCGCTGGCCCTCGCGCCCGAGGCCGTGTGGGACCCGCTGAGCGGCCGGGAACGCGACGGCCTCGCGGCCTGGCTGCTCCACTCGATGAACGCCGAGGCCGTCGACAACAACTGGCAGTTCTTCCCCGTCATGGTGGGGCTCGGCCTGGACCGCGTCGGGGTGCGCTTCGACCCCGGGCCCAACCTCGCCCGTCTGGAGCGGCTGGAGTCCTTCGCGCTGGGCGGCGGCTGGTACAGCGACGGCCCCACCGCCCAGCGCGACTACTACGTCCCCTTCGCGATGCACTACTACGGCCTGGTCTACGCCGCCCTGGCCGCCGACCGCGATCCCGGCCGCGCCGGGCGCCTGCGTGAGCGGGCGGCGGCCTTCGCGCTGGACTTCCAGCACTGGTTCACCTCCGGGGGAGCCGCCGTGCCCTTCGGCCGGAGTCTGACCTACCGCTTCGCGCAGGGAGCCTTCTGGGGCGCCCTCGCCTTCGCCGGAGTCGAGGCCCTGCCGTGGGGGGAGGTGAAGGGGCATCTGATGCGGCATCTGCGCTGGTGGCTTGGACGGCCGATCCGCGACTCCGGCGGCCTGCTCACCCTGGGATACGGCTACGCCCAGCCCGCTCTCGCCGAGCAGTACAACGCCCCCGGTTCCCCGTACTGGGCGCTGAAGGCGTTCCTGCCGCTGGCACTCGCCGCCGGGCATCCCTTCTGGACGGCCGATGAGGAGGCGGCGCGGGAACTCGCCGCGACCAGCGTCCAGCCGGAGGCGGGGGTCGCGCTGATGCGGTGCGAGCGGGGACGGCAGGTCGTCATGCTGAGCGCGGGGCAGCACCACACGTGGGTGCGGCACGGCGCGGCGAAGTACGCCAAGTTCGCCTACTCGACGTCCTTCGGGTTCAGCGTGCCGGGCGGCTCGTGGGGGCTGGAGCAGGGCGCCTTCGACAGCACCCTGGCGCTGAGCGACGACGGGACGCACTGGCGGCCCTGCGAGGTGCCCGAGGACTTCTCCTCACCCGGCGGCCTGCTCCACGCCCGCTGGACACCATGGCCGGACGTGGAGGTCGACACCTGGCTGCTCCCGCGTCCTCCGTGGCACGTACGGGTGCACCGCCTGCGGTCGGGGCGCGGGCTGCTGTCGGCCGAGGGGGCGTTCGCCGTCGACCGAGACCCCGCCGCGCACCGCACCGCCGAGGGCCCCGGCCACGCCCGCCTCGACTCCCCCGCCGGGCTGTGCGTGATCGAGGATCTCCGCGGGACCCGGAGCGGGGAGCTGGTCCTCCCCCTGCCGGGTACCAACGTCATCGTCCCGCGCACGGTCATCCCCACACTGCGCGGCGAACACGAGCCGGGCGAGCACTGGCTGGCCTGCGCGGTCCTCGGCCTCTCCGGCCTGTGGTCTTCCGGCCTGCGGTCTTCCGGCCCCGCCCCCTCCGGCACCGGACCGGCCACGGGCTGGCCCGAGCCGCCCGGCCCGGAGGAGGTCTCGGCGCTTCTCCCCGGCGGCCACCCATTCGGGGACCGCTGACGACACCGCGCGGCACAGCGATACAGCGGCGCGGCCGGCGGCACACGGCCTCCGGCCCGGTCACGGACGCCGCGGCGGGCGACCGGCCGGATCGAGAAATGTGTCGAAATCGCCCATAACGGGAACTTTCCCCCTAGGCACCTAACCGCTTCTCCGAACGTCTCACCGGACATGGCACCGCGACGCCCGGGAGCCGGAACAGAGCGCCACATCGTCGTCACTCACCGACACCGCCCACCCCCTGAACATCGTACAAGTCTGTAGATCCGCAGATAAATGTTGAAAGGGGACGGGGATGACTGGTCTGGCGACCGAGAACACGCTGATCCGGAACGCCTCGGACGTGGAGGCCTTCGCCCGACAGTGCTTTCTCGCCTCCCCCGGCGAGCAACTGGGCGTCGAGCTGGAGTTCCTGGTCTTCGACCGCACGGCTCCCGCCCGCCAGGTTCCGTGGACCAGGATCGCCGAAGTCCTGCCGCCGCTACCCGGCGGGAGTGTGGTGACCTTCGAGCCGGGCGGCCAGCTGGAGCTCTCCGGGCCACCGGGCTCGCTGCCCGACGCGATCACCCGCCTCACCGCCGATGTGGCCGCCGCGCGCGGAGCGCTGCGGGACGCCGGCCTGGTGCCGGCCGGGGTGGGACTCGACCCGCTGCGGCCGGCGTGGCGGCAGCTGCGCCTGCCCCGGTACGAGGCGATGGCGGAGTTTCTCGGCATGCCGTACGGGGCGCTGATGATGTGCTCGACGGCCTCGATCCAGGTCAATCTGGACCTGGGTACCAGACCCGCGACCCGGTGGGAGCGCGCCCACCTGCTGGGTCCCGTCCTGGTGGCGGCCTTCGCCAACTCGCCGCTCAGCGGGAGCCGGCCGTGCGGGTGGATGTCGGGCCGCCAGGCGGTGTGGGATCGGCTCGACCGCACTCGCACGGCCGCTGTCCCCACAGGCGGCGACCCCGCCGCCGACTGGGCCGAGTACCTGCTCAACGCCCGCCTCATGGCCGTGCGCGAGGCCCCGGAGAACCCGGAGAACCCGGAGAACCCGGAGAGTCCCGAAGACGCGCGGTACCGCCCGGTCCGTGACGGCTCGACCTTCCGCGACCGGCTGACCGCGTCCGCGCGGCCGCCGACCCTGGCGGACCTGACCTACCACGCCACGACGCTCTTCCCGCCCGTACGGCCACGCGGCTGGCTGGAGATCCGCTACCTCGACGCCCAGCACCCGGCGAGCTGGCCGGTGTGCGCGGCGGTGACCCACGCCCTGGTGACGGACGACCGCGCGGCCGACGCGGCGCTGGCCGCGGCCGAGCCGTGCGCGGGGATGTGGCTGCGGGCGGCACGCCGCGGCCTGGCCGACCCCCTGCTGCGCAGGGCCGCCGACGCCTGTTTCCGCGCCGCCCTCGCGGCGCTGCCGAGGCTGGGAGCGACACCGGCCCTGGTCTGCGAGGTCGCCGCGTTCGCCAACCGCCACGTGAGCCCCGGCCGCTCCCCGGCCGCCGACCTGCTGAACCTGGCCGGCGGGCCGGAACGGCGCCTGCCCGACTGGCTGGCCCAGGAAGGACGGATCTGACGCCCTCGTCAAGGCCGGCTCGGGACCTGCCCGGGACCGGGGAGCGGAATCTCCAGCACGGAGGTATCTGATGAGCGACCTCAAGGAACGGATCGCCGCCGGGCTGACCGCCGCGCGGAGCCGGTCCACCGCCTACACCGACGCCGAGGACGACCTGCTGGTCAGGCAGCACTCGCCGCTGATGTCGCCGCTGGTGTGGGACCTGGCGCACGTCGGCAACTACGAGGAGCTGTGGGTGCTGCGGCAGGCCGGCGGGATCACCCCGCTCCGCCCGGAGATCGACGACCTGTACGACGCGTTCCGGCATCCGCGCGCGAACCGCACGGCCCTGCCCATCCTGGGACCGATGGAGGCGCGCCGCTACATCGAGGGCGTGCGCGGCCGGGTGCTGGACGTCCTGGACGCGATCGACCCGCACGGTCCCGACCCCCTGCACCGGGACGGTTTCGTCTTCGGCCTGGTGATCCAGCACGAGCACCAGCACGACGAGACGATGCTCGCCACCCTGCAGCTGTCCGGTGCACCCGGCCTGGTCCGCGACGGCGAACTGCCCCCCGGCCGGCCCTCGGGTACCGACGAGGTGTTCGTTCCCGCGGGTCCCTTCACGATGGGCACCGACACCCTGTCGTGGGCCTACGACAACGAGCGCCCGGCCCACCGGCTCGACCTGCCCGGCTACTGGATCGACAGGCTCCCCGTCGGCAACCGCGCCTACACGGACTTCATCGCCGACGGCGGCTACGACGACCCCCGCTGGTGGTCTCCGCAGGGCCGGCTCTGGCTGCAGCGGAGCCGCGCCTTCGCCCCGCTGTTCTGGATCGCCGATGGCGGCACCTGGTGGCGCACCCGCTTCGGCCGGACCGAACCCGTCCCCATGGACGAGCCCGTCCAGCACGTGTGCTGGTACGAGGCCGACGCCTACGCCCGGTGGGCCGGCAGGCGGCTGCCCACCGAGGCCGAGTGGGAGAAGGCCTGCGGCTGGGACCCCGAGGCCGGGCGGGCGCGGAGATATCCGTGGGGGGACGACGATCCCGGGCCCGCCACGGCGAACCTCGGGCACAGGGCGGCACGGCCCGCACCGCTCGGTGCCTTCCCCGCGGGGGCGGGCGCCTACGGCACCGAGCAGATGATCGGGGACGTGTGGGAGTGGACCGGTTCGTGGTTCCTGCCCCATCCCGGCTTCCGCAGCTTCCCCTACCCCGAGTACAGCGAGGTGTTCTTCGACTCTCGACACCGGGTGCTGCGCGGCGGATCCTGGGCGTCCGACCCGGCCGTGGCCCGCACCACGTTCAGGAACTGGGACCGTCCTGCCCGCAGGCAGATCTTCTCCGGCTTCCGGTGTGCCCGCTCGGCCTTCCCCGAGGACTCACCAGGGGAATCCCCGGGCCACTCCCCGGAGCACTTCTCCGGGCGCTCACCGGGGCAGCGGTAGATGTGCCGCCACGCGGCCTGGCTGGGCGCTCCCCGTCCGCTGTCCTCGCTGATCCACGAGCCCGGCCACGGCCTGCTCCGGCAGTCCCACGCCCCGCGCCTGCAGCGCTACGGCACCGTCAACGCCGACGGCTTCGGCATGGGCTGGTACGACGCCTCCCGCGCCGAGCCGGTCCGCTACCGCCGTACGGTCCCCATCTGGGCGGACGCCAACCTGACGGACCTCGCACGGGTCGCCCGCTCCGGCTGCCTGCTGGCCGCCGTACGGTCGGCCACCGCCGGGATGCCGATCGAGGAGAGCGCGACCGCGCCCTTCGCCGACGGGCCGTGGCTGCTCAGCCACAACGGCCGCGTGGCGCGGGAGGCGGTCAGGGAACTCGCCGAGGACGCGGAGAGCTCCTGCGACTCGGCGTGGCTCGCCGCCGCGGTGTTCACCCGGCGGCGCGCGGGCGACCCGCTCGGCGAGGCCCTGATGGAGGTCGTCACCCACGCCGGGGTGAAGGATCCCGACGCCCGGCTGAACCTGCTCGCCTGCGACGGCCGGTCGATCGCCGCGACCGCCTGGGGCGACACGCTCTTCCTCCACCTCGGGGACCACCCGCGCGACGGCGTGCTCGTGGCGAGCGAACCGCTGGACGACCGGCCCGGCTGGCAGGCCGTACCGGATCGGACCCTGGTCCTCGCCTCCGCGGACGGCGTGCGCGTCCAGCCACTGTGACAGAGCCGTGGCAGGGCCGCGACAGCACCGCGGCAGCACCACGACAGGAAGGAGCCGGACCACAGGAAAGCACAGCACCCCGGTCACGGACCGGCGAGCGGGACCCGTGACCCACAGCCCCAGGAGGCCCCGTGTCAGTCAGCCAGTCAGCCGTACACCTGGTGGACCATCTCGGCCGCGACCACCTTCACCAGGCACTCGAACACGACGTCCGCACCGGGCTGACGTCCACGCCCAAGTGGCTGCCGCCCAAGTGGTTCTACGACGAGGCCGGCAGCGAGCTGTTCTCCCGGATCACCCGGTTGCCCGAGTACTACCCCACCCGCCGCGAGCTGGCCATCCTGCGCCGGCACGCCCTCGACATCGCCACGCGCTCCGGCGCCGACACCCTGGTCGAGCTCGGCTCGGGGACCAGCGAGAAGACCGTGCTGCTGCTCGACGCCCTCTCCGCGACGGGGACGCTGCGCGTCTACACCCCGGTGGACGTCGACGGGGCGACCCTGGGCGACGCCGCGCGGTGGCTCGCCTGGCGCTACCGCGGCCTGACCGTCCGCGCGATCTGCGCCGACTTCGAGGCGCACCTGGCGTTGCTGCCCCGTACCGGACGGCGGTTGGTGGCCTTCCTCGGCGGCACCGTCGGCAACCTCGCCCCGGCGGCACGCGAGGTCTTCCTGAAGGAGCTGCGCGCCACGCTACGCCCCGGCGACACCTTCCTGCTCGGCGCGGACCTGGTCAAGGACACCGACCGGCTGGTCGCGGCCTACGACGACGTGAGCGGGGTGACCGCCGCCTTCAACCGGAACGTCCTGCACGTGATCAACAGGGAGCTGGGCGCCGACTTCGACCCGGACGCCTTCGAGCACGTCGCGCTGTACGACGCGCGGCACGAGTGGATCGAGATGCGGCTGCGCGCGAGCCGCGCCATGCGCGTGCGGATTCCCGATCTCGGCCTGCGGGTCTCCTTCGTGGCCGGGGAGGAGATGCGCACCGAGATCAGCGCCAAGTTCCGCCCTGAGGGCCTGCGGCAAGAGCTGGTCACCGCCGGATTCGGGATGATCGGCCATTACACCGACCCGACCGGTGACTTCTGCCTCGTCCTGGCCGGCACCTGATCGCCGATGGCCTGACCGCCAGGCGGCGGAGCCCGGCGGGGCGGTTCGTCAGGCCGAGGGCTGTCAGGCCAGGGAGCGAACGGGGCGGACCGCCTGCCAGACCGCGGAGTCGACGGCCTCGGGGGAGAGGATGTGATCCAGGACCATGTGGGCGCAGCCGATGATCCCGGCGCCCGGGCCGAGACGGCTGCGCTCGATGCGCAGGTTACGGGTCGCCAGGGCCGTCGAGCGGCGGTGGATCACCTCGCGAACCCCTGAGACCATCGGCTGGAAGGTCTCCGCCACGTCGCCGCCGAGCACGACCACCGCGGGGTTGAGCAGGTTGACCGCGCTGGCGACGACCTCGCCGAGCATCCGGGCGGCGTTGCGGACCACGGTCATGGTCTCCGCGTCGCCGGCCCGGACCAGGCTCACCACGTCGGCCATGGTCTTGACCTCGTACCCCCGGGCACGGAGCTCGCGCAGGATCGCGGTGCCGCTGGCGACCGAGTCGACGCAGTCGATGTTGCCGCAGCGGCAGAGCACTCCCCCGCCGTCGCGGACCGGGATGTGCCCGATCTCCCCGGCGGCGCCCAGCGCCCCCCGCAGGATCTCGCCGCCGGCGATGACGCCGGAGCCGATCCGGGTGGAGACCTTGATGAACAGCAGGTCGTCGGCCTCACCCGCGTAGATCGCGCGGTGCTCGCCGATGGCGATGACGTTCACGTCGTTGTCGAGGAGGACGGGAACGGGGAAGCACTCGGCGATGATCGGCGGGATGGCCACCCCCGTCCAGCTGGCCATGATCCGGGCACTCTCGGTGCGCCCGGCCGCGAACTCGACGGTGGCCGGGACACCCAGGCCGACGCCGCGGACCAGGGAGGCCGGGCGGTCGCCGAGCAGTTCACTCCAGGTCTGCATGACCAGTGGGAGGACGACGTCAGGACCCTCCTCCACGTCCACGGACAGTCCGGCGCGGGCCACCACCTCGCCCGCCAGGTCACAGACGGCGACCTGCGCGCGGCTCGCGCCCAGCGAGCCGACCAGGACGAGGCCACCCGAGGCGTTCAGGACCAGGCGGGTGGGCGGACGGCCTCCGGTGGAGGGGCCCTCGCTGTCCTCCACGACGAGGCCCTGCTCCAGCAGCTCGGTGACGCGCAGGGACACGGCCGGCCTGGACAGGCCGGTGACGCGCCCTATGTCGGCGCGTGTGACCGCCTCACCGGAGCGGATGAGGCGTAGCACCTCACCGCTGGTGGCCAGCGCGGCAGCGGGACGTCGAGGCATCGGCTAAGTGAACCACACCTGCTTAGGAAATGAAAACGTCGTACTTTCTCATCTCAAATGACAAAACTCGGCTTGTGTAGAGCGCAAGATATGGCTACTGTCCGATCTATCCCTAATTTCGGTAGATCATCACGGAGCGCTCCCCCATGTCCGAGACCCCGCAACCCGCCGACCTCATCGTCTTCGGTGGCACAGGCGACCTCTCCATGCGGAAACTCCTCCCGGCGCTCTACCACTCAGACCGCGACGGCCTCCTCGCCCCCGCGACCCGCGTCATCGCGATGTCCCGCGGCGGGCTCGACGACGCCGACTTCCGCGGCAAGGTGGACGCGGAGGTGCGCGACTCGGTGCCGGTGGACGACCCGGGCACCTGGCAGCGCTTCCTCGGCCGCCTGCACCACGTCAGCGTCGACATCGGCGGCCAGGACCCGACCGGGTGGGCGAGGCTCACCGGGCTGCTCGCCGGGTACGAGCACCGCGCCCGGGTCTTCTACCTGGCCAGCCCGCCCATGACGTTCGGCCCGTTCTGTCGGGAGGCACACCGCGCGGGTCTGGTCACCCCCGCCTCACGAGTGGTGCTGGAGAAACCCCTCGGGCGCGACCTGACCAGCGCGCTGCGCATCAACGACGAGGTCGGCGCCATCTTCGACGAGCGGCAGGTCTACCGCATCGACCACTACCTGGGTAAGGAGACGGTCCAGAACCTCCTCGTGCTCCGGTTCGCCAACGCGTTCCTGGAGCCGATCTGGAACTCCCTCTGGATCGACCACGTCCAGATCACCGTCGCCGAGACCGTGGGCACCCCTGGCCGGCGCGGCTACTACGACCACGCGGGCGCGCTCCGCGACATGGTGCAGAACCACCTGCTCCAGCTGCTCTGCCTGGTCGCGATGGAGCCCCCCTCGCGCAACGACCGCGAGTCGATCCGCGACGAGAAGGTCAAGGTCCTCCAGTCGCTGCGGGCCGTCACCGGCGGCGAGGTCGACCGTTTCACCGTACGCGGCCAGTACACGGCGGGCGAGTCCGGCGGCGCCCGGGTCCCCGGCTACCTCGACGAGCCCGACCGCACCGCCCCCACCGAGGCCTCCCGGCGGGTGGAGACCTTCGCCGCGATCCGCGCCGAGGTGAAGAACTGGCGCTGGGCGGGGGTGCCGTTCTACCTGCGCACCGGCAAGCGGATGCCGTACCGCTGCTCGGAGATCGTCGTGCAGTTCAAGGACGTGCCCCACTCGATCTTCCCGGGCAGCACGCCCAACCGGCTGGTGCTGCGGCTGCAGCCGAGCGAGGGCATCCAGCTGAACATCATGGCCAAGGAGCCCGGCGCGGGCGAGGTGGCGCTCAAGCCGGTCCCGCTCGGCCTCAGCTTCGCCGAGACCTTCACCGGCCGGGTGCCCGACGCCTACGAGCGACTCCTCATGGACGTCCTGGCGGGCAACCCGACCCTGTTCATGCGGCGCGACGAGGTCGAGGCCGCCTGGCGGTGGATCGATCCGATCATCAGCGAGTGGGAGTCGCGGGGCACGGCCCCCGAGCCGTACCCGGCGGGCAGCGCGGGCCCCGCCTCGGCCCACGAACTCGTCGGCCGCAGCGGCCGCACCTGGCACGGGGAGGGACTGGCTTGAGCGGCCGGGAACAGCACACAGACCGAACCGACCGTGACGCAGGAGGCCGGATGCATCCCGTGATCCAAGAAGTGACGGACCGCCTGGTCGAGCGGAGCCGCCCCAGCCGTACCGCGTACCTGGCCCGGCTGCGCTCCGAGGCCGAGGCGGCCCGCCGGCGCGGTCCCGCCAGGGCGAGCCTGGGCTGCGCCAACCTGGCCCACGGCTTCGCCGGCGTGGGAGAAGGCGACAAGCGCGACCTGCGGGCAGGCGTCAAGCCCGGTGTGGCGATCGTGTCGAGCTACAACGACATGCTCTCGGCACACCAGCCCTACGAGACCTACCCGGCGATCCTCAAGGCGGCCGTCCGGAAGGCCGGCGGCGTCGCGCAGTTCGCCGGCGGCGTGCCCGCGATGTGCGACGGCATCACCCAGGGCCGGGCGGGCATGGAGCTGTCGCTCTACAGCCGCGAGGTCATCGCGATGGCCACCGCGATCGCGCTCTCGCACGACATGTTCGACGCCTCCCTCATGCTCGGCGTCTGCGACAAGATCGTTCCCGGCCTGCTGATCGGGGCGCTGCACTTCGGCCACCTGCCCGCGGTGTTCGTCCCCGCCGGGCCGATGACCTCCGGCCTGCCCAACAAGGTCAAGGCCCGCACCCGGCAGCTGTTCGCCGAGGGCAAGGTCGGCAGGGACGAGCTGCTCGACGCCGAGGCGAAGTCCTACCACTCCCCCGGCACCTGCACCTTCTACGGCACCGCCAACTCCAACCAGGTCATGATCGAGGTCATGGGCCTGCACCTGCCGGGCTCGACCTTCGTCAACCCGCGCACCGAGCTGCGCGAGGCCCTGACGAAGGCGGCGGGCAGGCGGGCGGTGGAACTGACCGCGCACGGCGACGAGTACACCCCGGTGGGCGAGGTCGTCGACGAGAAGGCGATAGTCAACGCCTGCGTGGCGCTGCTGGCGACCGGCGGCTCGACCAACCACACGATGCACATCGTCGCCATCGCCGCGGCGGCGGGCATCGAACTCCTCTGGGACGACCTGGCCGCGCTGTCGAAGGTCGTGCCGCTGCTGACCCGCATGTACCCCAACGGCCAGGCGGACGTGAACCACTTCCAGGCCGCGGGCGGCATGCAGGTGCTCATCGGCGACCTGCTGGACGCCGGGCTGCTCCACGGCGACGTGCTGACCGTCGCCGGGCGCGGTCTGGACCACTATCGCTCGGCCGTCGAGCTCAAGGACGGCGAGCTGGTCTGGGAGGAGCGCACCGAGGGCAGCACCGACCTGGACGTGCTGCGCCCGGTCTCCGACGCGTTCTCCGCCGACGGCGGCATCCACATGCTCAACGGCAATCTGGGGCGCGCGGTCAGCAAGGTCTCCGCGGTCAAGGACGAGCACCTGGTCATCGAGGCCCCCGCCAAGGTCTTCGACGACCAGCTGGAGCTGCTGCGCGCCTTCGACGCGGGCGAGCTCGACGGGCAGGACTTCGTCGCGGTCATCCGATACCAGGGACCGAGCGCGAACGGCATGCCCGAGCTGCACAAGCTCACCCCGCCGATGGCGGTGCTGCTCGACCGGGGACAGCGGGTGGCGATCGTCACCGACGGCCGCATGTCCGGCGCGTCGGGCAAGGTCCCCGCCGCCATCCACCTGTCGCCGGAGGCCGCCGACGGCGGCCCCATCGCGCTGGTGCTGGACGGCGACCCGATCCGCCTCGACGCCGCCGCCGGCACCCTGGAGCTGCTGCTCCCCGCCGACGAGCTGGCCGCCCGGTCCCCGCATGGCGCGCCGCTCACCGACGCCCAGTGGGTGGGCACCGGCCGCGAGCTGTTCGGCGCCTTCCGCCGCGCGGCGGGCCCGGCCGAGCGCGGCGCGGGCATCTTCCCCCTGAACGGCCACGCCGAGGCCGTCGCGAACGGCGGCCGGGCATGACCGCGCACACCGTCTCCCCCGTACGGCCCGCGAAGGAGATCATGTGAGCCTTCCCTGGCTCGTCGCGGACGTCGGCGGCACCAACGCCCGGTTCGGACTGGTCACCGAGGCCGGTGGTCAGCCCGATACGGTGGCCGTGCTCGCGGGCGCGGAACACGACGGCCTTCCCGAAGCCGTAGCCGCTTATCTCGCAGACCATGCGGGCGGAGTTCGGCCGGGAGCCGCGTGCATCGCGATCGCAGGACCCGTGGACGGTGACCGCTACCGGCTCACCAACGCCGGGTGGACGGGGTCGGTGAGCGAGCTGGGCATCCCGAACGCCTGGCTGCTCAACGACTTCGAGGCCCTGGCCGCGTCCCTGCCGTACCTGCGGGGCGAGGACCTGGTCTGTCTGGGCGGCCCGGAGCCCTCGCGCGGCGTCAAGGCCGTGCTCGGGCCCGGAACCGGCCTCGGCGTGGGCGGCCTGGTGCCCGCCGCCGAGGGCTGGGTGCCGATCCCCGGGGAGGGCGGCCACGTCACCATGCCGCTCCTCGACGAGCGCGACCACGAGATCGTCCGGGCGCTGCGCGCGGACGGCATGGAGCACGTGGCGGCCGAGCACCTGCTCTCCGGGCCGGGGTTGTCGCGCCTGCACCGGGGGCTCGCCCTCGTCCGCGGGGTGGACGCGCCGAGGCTGTCGGCCTCCGACATCGTGGCCCGGATGGACGACTCGCTGTGCGCGCAGACCATCGAGGTCTTCTGCGCCATGCTCGGCACCTTCGCCGGCAACGTCGCCCTGACCCTCGGTGCCCGGGGCGGGGTCTACCTGGGCGGCGGCGTGCTGCCACGTATCGTGGACCGGGTCCGCTCCAGCGACTTCCGCCGCCGCTTCGAAGCCACCCCCACCCTGAACGACTACCTTTCCGGCATCGCCACCACGCTGATCGTGGCCCCACAGCCCGCCCTGGTCGGCGCGGCGGCGTGGCTGAACCAACACCTGTCCAACCTGGAGTACGTGTGAGTAGCCTGCTCGACATCGCCCCCGTCATCCCGGTGGTCGTGATCGACGACCCGGAGACCGCGGTCCCCCTGGCCCGTGCCCTGGTAGCGGGCGGCCTGCCGGCCATCGAGGTCACCCTCCGCACCGCCGCCGCCCTGGACGCCATCGCGCGCATCGCCGCCGAGGTCCCCGAGGCGGTGGTCGGCGCGGGCACCGTCCGCACCCCGGCCGACGTGGCCGCCTCGGTGGCGGCCGGTTCCGCCTTCCTGGTCAGCCCGGGAACCACCCCGAAACTTCTCGACGCCCTTGCGGCCGGCGGGGTGCCGTTCCTGCCCGGCGCGGCGACCGCGTCCGAGGTCATGGCGCTGGCCGAGCGCGGGGTGACCGAGATGAAGTTCTTCCCGGCCGAGGCCGCCGGCGGCCTGCCGTACCTGAAGGCGCTCGGCGGCCCGCTGCCGCAGATCAGGTTCTGCCCGACGGGCGGCATCAGGCTCGCGACCGCCCCCGACTACCTGGCACTGCCGAACGTGGGCTGCGTGGGCGGTACCTGGCTCACCCCCGCCGACGCGCTCGCCACCGGTGACTACGCACGGATCGAGAAGCTGGCCACCGAGGCGGCCGCCCTCCGCCGCTAGCTCGCCGGCAGGACTCCGCGGGCGTGCCTGTCCTCCCTTGGCTCGCCCGCGGTCATGAGCCGGCCGTGACCCGGTGTGACGCTCGTGAGATCAGGCCCATGGCCGCCCTACCCGGCGGCCATGGGCCATCCCTTTTCCGCTCGGCCGGCTCCTCGCCGGTCCCGGCCACCGGGAAACGGGCTGAACCGGGTACGGACCCCGCGCGTATCTCGCGGCGAAAGGCACTCCCTCACAGAGGAGCCATGAATGCGAGTACGCATCGTCACGATCTGCGCCACGGTTCTGGTCGTGGGCGTCGCCGGTACGGCGTCCGCCGGAACCCAGCAGGCGCAGAACGGAGCGAAACAGGCCCGAGCCGGAACCGGTCAGGCGAAATCCTGGACCGGCCACGCGCAGGCCGGAACGCAACGCACGCAGAGCCGTTTCTCGGTCACCAACCTGGTCTCGGACGTCAGCGGACGGGCGGCGGTCACCGACCCCGCACTGATCAACCCGTGGGGACTGGCCATGGGCAAGACCCTCTGGGTCTCGGCCGCGGGCAGCGGCCTGGCCACGGTCTACTCCGGCGGCGCGGGCACCGTGAAGCAGGAGAGGACCCAGGTCCGCGTCCCCGGCGGCAGGCCCACCGGGCAGGTCGTCAACATGGGCGAGGAGTTCGTCGTCAAAGGACCCGGCGGTTCGGGACCCGCGACGTTCATCTTCGCCAGCCCCAGCGGGGCGATCACCGGCTGGAACGCCGAGGCCGACCCCGATGACGCGATCATCAGCGCGTTCGTGAAGGGCGCCGACTTCAAGGGCCTGGCCCTGGCCCAGACCAACCAGGGGCCGCTGCTGCTGGCCGCCGACTTCGCGGGCAACCGGATCCACGTCTTCGACGGCGACTTCGAACGGATCATGACCAGCCGTCGCGCGTTCCGCGACCCGGGCCTGCCTGACGACTACGCGCCGTTCAACGTGGAGGTCGTGGGCCGCTCCATCCTCGTCGCGTACGCCAAGCGCGACCCCGAGACCGGCAAGTCGGTGGCCGGGCAGGGCAAGGGGTTCATCAGCCAGTTCAACGGCTCCGGCCGGTTCGTCGGCCGCTTCGCCGCGCGGGGGGCACTCAACGCGCCCTGGGCGATGACGCCGGCCCCGAAGGGGTTCGGCGCCCACTCCGGAGCCCTGCTCGTCGGCAACTTCGGCGACGGCCGGATCAACGCCTACAACCCGCGCAACGGCCGCCCGCTCGGCCCGCTGCGCTCCGCCGACGGCAGGCCCATCACCCTGGGCGGCCTGTGGGACCTGGAACCCGGCACGGACGCCGTCGGCGGCGCCGGCTCCCTGTGGTTCAGCGCCGGCAGCGACGGTGGCACCCACGGCCTGCTCGGCCTGATCCGGCCCGCGGGCGCCGCCACCCCGACGGCCTCCCCCTCCGGCGGCGCCTCCCCCGCGCCCTCGCCCTCACATTCAAGCTCCCACGGCTCCGGTTCCGGCAACTCCGGCTACTGACGGACGGCCGACGGGCACGAGGGCCCTGGGCCTCGCAGGCGGCGCCGGCACCCCACCGCCAAAAGGTGCCGGCGCCGCGCGTTTACCGGAGAGTCTCCTTCCGGTGACCGCGCCACCGCCCGGATTCCCCTACCCTTGAACGAACGAGGGGAGTACTTCCCAAGAACCGCCCCGGTCAGTACGGACGCCCTGTGGCGTCCCCGGACGGTTGCCCGCGAGGTGCGGGTGAAGGAGACCTCGAATGACCGAGCGCATTCGAGGAGCGAGCATGCCCACCGACGGTCTCCCGCAGGTACCGCCTTCCCGGTGTTCCTCCGCCCGGGCGCAGTCCCCTCCGGTGCCCGCCGAATCGGCGGCGAACCGGATTCCACCGTGGCGGTGCCCCGGGACGCATGATGGGGGGAATCCCCTTTCCTGCGAGGTGCACCCGATGGCCACCACATCGGCCGGCCAGTCCTCCGTCGAGGAGCTGCACTATCCGGCCGGGACGCTGGTGCTCCTCGCGGGGCTCCCCGGTGCGGGCAAGAGCACCCTGCTCGACCGGCTGTACGGGCTGCGCGGCGACGAGAGGGAACCGGTCCGCGCCGGTGAGGTCCGCGTCATCGACTCCCGTCAGTCCCGCAACTGGTGGGCCCGCTATCTCGGCCCGATCCCCCCGCGAGCCCGCACCCCGATCGTGCACACCACCCATGTGGCGCGGATCGCCCGCGCCCTGCTGCGGGGGCACGGCGTCGTCGCGCACACCCGCGGCACCTGGCCGCACATCCTGTACGGCTTCGCCTGGCTGGCGCGCGGGGTCGGCAGCGAGATCCATCTGATCCTGCTCGACGTGGAGCCGAGCGCGGCCCGCGAGGGACAACTCTCGCGCGGCCGGGTCGTCACGGGCACCACCTTCGCCCGGCACTGCCGCCGCTGGCGGGTGCTCATCGAGCGCGCCCGCGGCGGCGTGCTCCCCCCGGCCACAGGCGTCACGATCCTCGACCGTCCCGCCGCGGACCTGCTCCGGGCCATCCGCTTCGGCGAACGGCCCCCCACCCGGGACGGATGACTTTACCTCCGCCTGGCGCTGCGCATTCCTCACCCAGGGCAGGCTCAGAACGACCGGGAGGAAACCTCAATGATCGACGTACTGGCTCTCGCCGAGGAACATCTCGCCCTCGCCAGGGAGAGCGCGCACGGCCGTAGCGCCCACACCTACCTCAACGAGGGCACGCTACGCCAGGCGGTCATCGCGCTGATCGCCGGAACCGTCCTCGGGGACCACGACGCCCCGCCGGCCGCGAGCCTGCACGTCCTGTCCGGGCGGGTACGGATCGTCGAGGAGGGGCAGAGCGTCGAAGTCAGCACGGGCCAGGCCACCCCGATCCCGCAGCGACGTCACTCACTTGAGGCCGCCGAGGATTCGGCGGTCATCCTCACCAGCGTCGTCAACATCTCCGTGTGAGGCCTGCCCGGGGCATACCCGGCGGATGGCCGTCATCCTCCTCCGTTCGATCCTGACGGCTCCCGTTCACCGGACACGGCGCCCCGCCCGGGGGTCGTCCGCCGGCCCCCTCCGTCAGGCGAGAGACGAGCAGAGGCGGGGGACCGCGACGCCGATGGGGTCGCTGATCACCTCGTCGGCCAGATGGTCGTAGGGGGTCGGCTCGGCGTTGACGATGACCAGCCGGGCGCCCGCTCCGACGGCGATGCCCACCAGGGAGGCGGCGGGCTGCACCTGCAGCGAGGTGCCGACGGCGACGAACACCTCGCACTTCTCGGCCGCCTCGATCGCCCGGGTGAGGGTGGCCGTGTCAAGGGCCTGGCCGAACATCACGGTGGCCGTCTTGAGGATGCCACCGCAGTCGCGGCAGGCGGGGTCGCTCTCGCCCGCGAGGATCCGCTCGACCGCCTCCCGCGTGGTGGAGGTGGCGCCGCAGGCGGTGCACAGGGCGCCGAACATGTTGCCGTGCAGCTCCAGCACCCGCTCGGGCGGCGACCCGGCCCGCTGGTGCAGGCCGTCGACGTTCTGGGTGATGATCCACGTGTCGGGCAGGCCGGCCAGGGCGCGGTGTGCCGCGTTCGGCTCGGCCCGCCAGGCGGGGTTGTCGCGGCGCATCAGCCACGAGCGCCGCCGGATCTCCGGATCGGCCATGTAGTGGTCGTAGGTGACGAGCTTCTCGTGATCGGGATCCTTACGCCACACGCCGTTCGGCCCTCGGTAGTCGGGAATCCCGGACTCGGTGGAGATCCCCGCGCCCGTCAGCACCGTCAGCGTCATGGGTCGATCGTAGAGCCTTCCCTGTCCGCGGAACGGTGTGCCGGCGAGTCGGACGTCTGCCGCGACGGGGAGGCCGGCCGCCGGGATCCGCGCGGCGACCAGGCCCGCGTGGAGCTCCCGGTCGGAGAAGGGTCACCCGGCACGATCGAGGAGGTCCGGCTCGCTGATGGGGTTCTCGTGGGTGCCCTCCGACGTGCAGGCGTGGGCCCCGGCGAGGGCCCCGAGGGGGATGGAGTCGTCGAGGGAGCGCCCGGAGAGCAGGCCGTACAGTACGCCGGAGACGAACGCGTCCCCGGCGCCGTTGCTGTCGGCCACCGGCCCCGGCAGCGGTGCCGCGGGGAAGCCTCGCAGGCCGTTCTCGTCGAGGACGTGGCAGCCCTCCGCACCCTCGGTGCAGACCACGGCCCTGGCCCGGCCGCGCGCCAGGATGTCGCGCATGACCTCGTCGCGGCGCGGGCCGAGGGCGGTGGCCGACAGGAAGACCAGGTCGGAGGAGTAGGCGAAGTCTCTGTGGTGGTCGTTCTCGCCGTCCCAGTCGTGCAGGTCGGTGGAGACGGACCCGGAGCCCAGGTCGGGGTAGACGTGCCGGGAGAAGTCGGTGATCGACACGTGGACGTGCCGGGCCGCGCGGACCGCGTCCAGGTAGAGCTCCCTGGGCAGCCGCTCGCCCGCCGCGGCGCGCGGGTCGAACAGCGAGGTGCGCCGCCCGTCGGGGCCGACGAGCAGGATGCTGCGCCGGGTCCCCTGCGGGGCGAGCGCCCAGCTGGCCTCCACACCCCTGGCCTCGAAATGGGCCCGGATGAAGCGGCCCTGCGGATCGTCGCCGATCAGGTCGACCAGCCTGACCCTCAACCCGAGCGCGTGGCAGCCGAGGGCGACCCCGCTGCCGGTGTTGCCGATCCGGTCCACCACCGGAGGGACCGCGTAGGTGTCGGCGTACGGCAGGGGCAGCGAGGGCACGTAGGCGGTGATGTCGACCCCGGTGCCGCCGATGACGACGACGTCGTGACCGCTGTTCATCTCGGACCTTTCACGACAAGCGTGCCTAGCGGTTGACCAGCGGGCCTGAACCGGTCGAGCGGCGCACGACGAGCTCGGGCTGGAACATCAGCTCGACGTGCTTGGCGCGGACCCCGTTGATCTCCTCCAGGAGGGTGGCCACCGCCGCCGAGGCCATGGCGCCGATGGGTTTGCGCACGGTGGTCAGCGGCGGGTCGGTGAACGCGATCAACGGCGAGTCGTCGAACCCCACCACCGACACCTCCCCCGGCACCGAGAGCCCCCGGTCACGGCAGGCCCGGATCGCCCCCAGCGCCATCAGATCCGACGCGCACACGATCCCCGTACAGCCACGCGCCAGCAGCTGCGCCGCCGCCGCCTGCCCGCCCTCCACCGAGAACAGCGAATGCGAGATCAGCTCATCGACCTCCGTCGCCCCCAGCAACTGCGCCATCGCCCGCCGGTACCCCTCGATCTTCCTGATCACCGGCACGAACCGGCGTGGCCCCACGGCCAGGCCGATCCGCTCGTGTCCCAGGTCGACCAGGTGCTGAACGGCCAGCCGCGCCGCGGCCCGGTCGTCGGGTGAGATGAAGGGGGCATCGATCCGCTCGCTGTAGCCGTCCAGCAGGACGATCGGCAGTCCGCGCTCGGTCAACCGGGTGTAACGATCCATTTTGGCCGTGGTGTCGGCGTGCAGCCCGGAGACGAAGACGATGCCGCTGACCCCGCGGTCCATCAGCAGCTCGGTGAACTCGTCCTCGGGAGCGCCGCCGGGCAGCTGGGTGCAGAGCACCGGGGTGTAGCCGTGCTGGGTGAGCGCCTTCTCGATGGCCTGGGCGAACGCCGGGAAGATCGGGTTGTCCAGTTCCGGGGTGACCAGGCCGATCAGCCCGTTGCTGCGCTGGCGCAACCGCTGCGGGCGCTCGTACCCCATCAGGTCGAGCGCGGTCAGCACCGCCTGCCTGGTCGCCTGCGACACGCTGGGCTTGCCGTTGAGCACCCGGCTGACCGTGGCCTCGCTGACCCCGGCCTGCGCGGCGATGTCGGCCAGCCGAATCGCCGTCCCGTCGGAGCGGGAGCGTGAGGTCTGCGTGAGTTCACCGTCCATCAATGAGCCACCCCACCATGCGGCCGAATCAGGCGCAAGCCGATCGGCGTCCGACACCCGCCGTGAAATTCGTTTCTGCAACTTTTCGCAAACTGTAACATCCCAACCCCCGCAGCGGCATTCCGGTAAAGCTCTCCGGTCACGACTGACCGTCACATCAGGGAACGTAGAAGTAACCATCAGATGAGCAATTTCTAACGACATCTATGGACACACGGGCAAGTGTCGCGATGTACTACCTCATCAATCACACGGCTGGATCCGGGCGGGCGCGCCCGGGAGGAACGAGCGAGCATGAGTACCGTCGTCCTCGACAATGTGAGCAAGGTATACCCGGGTGGTTACCTTGCGGTCGACCGCATGAGCCTGCGCGCGGAAAACGGGGAGCTGCTCGTTCTGCTAGGGCCCTCCGGTTGCGGCAAGTCCACGTTGCTGCGGATGATCGCGGGCTTGGAGGAGGTCACCGAAGGGGACCTGTGGCTGGGCGGTACGCTCGCCAACGATCTCGCTCCCCGCGACCGTGACGTGGCGATGGTCTTCCAGAACGGCGCGCTCTACCCGCACCGGACCGTGCGCGGCAACATCGCCTTCCCGCTGGAGATCGCCAAGGCCGACCCCGTGATGGTCAGGGAACGCGTGACGGAGTTGTCCAAGGCGCTGCACATCGACGAGACCCTGGAGCGGCGCCCTGGAACGCTCTCCGGCGGCCAGCGCCAGCGCGTCGCGATGGGCCGCGCGATCGTCCGCCAGCCCTCGCTCTTCCTGATGGACGAGCCGCTCTCCAACCTGGACGCGGGCATGCGCACCGAGCTCCGGATGGAGATCTCGTCGCTGGTCCGTTCCCTCGGGGTGACCACCATCTACGTGACGCACGACCAGGTCGAGGCGCTGACCCTGGCCGACCGGATCGCCATCATGAACCGCGGCGTCCTGCAGGACGTCGGCACCCCCGGCCAGGTGTACAACGACCCCGCGACCGCCTTCACCGCGGCCTTCCTCAGTTCCCAGCAGCTCAACCTGCTCGCGGCCACCGTCCGCACCCCGCAGAACCAGTTCATCCTGCTGGACTTCGGCCCGCACCAGATCATGATCCCCTGGACCGATCCCAGGGCGTACGTCATCTCCCAGCACGTCGGCCACCAGATCATCGTCGGCCTGCGCCCCGACTGCCTGGCCCCGGTTCCCGACACCTTCGAGGGTCCGACCTTCCTCGGCCGCGTCCGCGCCCTGGAGTACCACGGCCACGAATGGCTCGCCTACGTCGAGAGTGGCCTGACCTCCGTGGCCGTGCCCGAGCCGCCGGACCCCCGCCGCGGGACGAACGGCCTGGGCGCCTCCCCCCTCGCCGGCAGCCGTGTCCGGTCGGTCCTGCGCCGCCTGATCCCCGGCAACCTCTTCGACGGGGACGCCGAGCCGCAGCAGGAGCAGGAGCAGGTCAGCGGCCACCACCGCCGCGCCGACCTCATCGTCCGCCTCGGCTCCCGCCCGGTCTGGCGGGCCGGCGAGTCCGCCAGGGTGGGGGTCGACGTCACCCGCCTGATGCTCTTCACCATGGACGGCACCCGCATCGACCCTCCGCAGCGCTGATCCGGAGCGCCGCCGGAAGGGCGACCGTGGGCCCGGCAACGCTGTGGCGGCCGCTGCTGAGGGTCCGGGGCGGCCGTCAGACCGGCCGGATCGTCTGAGCGATCCGGTCGAACAGTTCCTGCTTGCCGTCGGCGTCGGTGCTGAGCGTGACGATGCAGGTCTTGTTCTCGGTCGGCACGTAGTACTGGGCGCCCTTGACGTCGACGCCGTTGGTCGGGAAGGTGTAGACGATCCGTGCCGCCTCCCTGGAGCCGATCGTCACCTTCCCCGCCGCGACGACCTTGGCCTTGAGCTGCTCCAACTGGGATCTGGTCTCCTTGATCAGCTGTTCCGTCGAGATCTGCCGCCCGGCCTGGCAGAAGCCGTTGAGGTTGGTCGGGAACCCGTTCGGGGAGGTCTTGGCCGACTCGGGGTCCGCCGCCCAGATTCCCTTGTTGTCGACCAGGGTCTGCAAGCTCTTCTTGGCCTGCTCCAGAGTGGGGCCGGACAGCCCGCTGCTCTTCAGCCCCTTGTTGAGATCATCCTTGGTCAGGTCGATCGTGACCCACTCCTTCGGGACCGCGACGCTGACGCCGTTGGCGGGACCGCCGATCGGTTTGAAACCTTTGGGAACGGGTGCCGCACCGGTGCTCCGTCCGGGAGTGGGGGTCGCGGAGCCGGGGCTCGTGGTGGGTCCGGCGCTCTGCCCGGGGCTGGAGTTTCGCACGAGGTCGGCGGGAACCCCTACCCCGGCGGTCCAGCCCCCGCTCCCGCAGGCCGTGCTCGTTCCCAGGCAGAGCCCCAGCAGGCTCATGGCCACGGTGTGGTGGCGGTTAGGCATCAGGCTGCCCTCCTCGCGGACCCGCGAGGGCCCGGTACCGATATGACCTGCGCTGTCTATCGGGGGGAGAGCTGACGCGGACGTGCGCGGTGGTTACCCGCCTGCCAGGCCGTGGCCGGACGGCCCCGACGGAGCCGGTCGCGACGGGCGGCAAGGCACGGTCGCGGGAAGTGGCAGCACACCACTTCTCGCTTTCTACCCAATAGCCGACATATCGGAAACACTCAGGCCCGGGAGGCACGCCCCATGATGGAGACGATCTCCAGGACGCGGATGGCACGGTCCAGCTCGACACGGTGGAAGGGCGGGCCGTCGGTGCGGGCGAGGACCAGGTGCAGGCTCATCTCCGGCACCGGAATGCTCATCAGCTGGTGATCGCCCGTTCCGAGGACGGCCGGTCGCAGCGGGGCGAGGTCCGCCCTCTTGACACCGGCGAGACCGCCCGTCCCGTCGAGGCCGGCCGGCGCCTGCCAGCTGCGGTGGACGAACTCTCCGCTCTCCGAGGACATGGTCACCGCCCACTCGGCGCTCACCAGATCCGGCATGGCGTCCACGAGGGTGGCCAGCGCCCTGCCCGGATCGGCGGCGACGTACTTGAGCAGGTCGTAGTCCGGTGCCGCGCCGGGGATCTCACGGGTGGGCCAGACGCCCTCCACCCTCATCCCGGGGACGCCGGAGAGACGGTCCCTGACCGTCTCGGCGTCCACGCTGCCGGGCCAGGAGACCGTGAAGTCGTCCACCGCCCGGCCGACCTCACGTTCCAGGACCGTCACCTGGAGGATGTCCGCGCCCAGCGTGCCGAGCACCCGGGCCGCCTGGCCCAGAGCACCCGGCCTGTCGGGGAAGGAAACACGGAGCCGCAACATCATCACCGATCACCTCGCTCTGCGCACCAGACTGTCCTAGCCAGGTTTCACGAAGGTTCCGGAGAGATGTCCAGACTAAGACCTAAAACAGGTAAAAATCAGGATTGATATGCTCCGGCGGCTGGGGCTACGGGCAGTGCGGCGCCGGAAAGGTCCCGGGCCAGGCTCGCGCCCCCGTACCAGGCGGGGTCGAGCTTGACACCACGGCCGAGCGCCGGGGAGCCGGGGCTCAGGCGCAGGTCCTTCCGGCTTCTGAAACGGGGATCGGCCACGATCGACCTGGGGCCGAGCTTGAACTTGAGGGAACGGCCCTTGTAGACACCGGCGTCCTCATCGGCTCCCTTGCCGTCCTCGAAGCCCACCTGCCCGCCGACCACGATGATGTTGTTGCGCAGCTTCAGGATGTTCGGCGAGCAACCGTCGTGGCAGGCCCAGCCGAGGGTGCTGCGGGCGGACAGGTAGACCGAGTTGTGCACCGCGATGGTGCCCTTCACCGGCCCGACCGCGTGGCGGGCGCCGCGCGTGACGAGGAAGGAGGTGCTCTTGCGCGAGGCGGTCACCACGTTGTGGGCGAAGATGTTGCCCTCGGCGGTCTTGCCCTTCTGCGCGCCCAGCTCGACGAAGGTCTTGTTCTCCCTGGCCACGTTGTGGGTGATCCGGTTGCGGTCACCGTTGAACACCTCGACCGCGGCGCCGTCGGTGCCGTAGTCCTTGCTGCTCGCGTAGCTGCCGGTGATCAGATTCCCGGTGACGAGGTTATCGTCGCCGTTGAGCAGCACGCCGAAGGCTCCGGAGTCGTTGTCACCGCCCTCGTCGTTGACGCTCATGCGGTTGTTGTCGCTCAGGACGCTGTTCCTGACCACGTTGTACGCGCCGAAGAACTGGACCCCGGTGACGTTACGGTCGGCGATGATCCGGTCGAGCTCGTTGCGGCTGCCGCCGACCTCGAAGCCGGCCCACCGGCAGTTGCTGGCCCGCACCCCCACCACCCGCACGTAGGAGCCCGAGATCACCACGCAGTCCTCGCCCCTGCCGCTGATCTTCGGGGCCGCACCCTTGCCGTACGGCTCGACCAGGATGGGGCCGGCGGCGGTGCCCCGGCCGGACAACCTCAGCGCCCCCGGCCAGCCGCTGCCGCGCTTGAGACGCACGATGTCACCGGGACGCAGGGTGGCGGCGTTGACGTTGTCCAGGCTGCGCCAGGGTGCCGCGGCCGAGGTGCCCGCCGCGGCGTCGTCCCCCGCCCTGGAATCGACGTAGTACACGGTGCCCGCCGCCGCCACGGTGGCCTCGGGTAGTGCGACGAGTATGCCTCCCGCCAGGAAAGCCCCTGCCACCGGAGTGGCCCACCGTCTCGTCGATTTCATTCTGGTACGCTCCATCGCCGTCACCACAGGTGTGTCAGGCGCAGATCTTCGCACACCCGGGGTTTGGTCAGCGATCCGCAAGGACGGACCCACAGCCAGCCGTTACCTCCGCTTCACCCGCGGGCCCCGTGGCGGCTCCAGCCGCCGACGGGAGCCGCCACCGTGCGCGGCCGGGCGGACGACGAAGACGGCTGCCGCCGCCACCCCCGGAGGCCTTCCCGGTGATCAGGCAGCGCCCCGGCGTGTCACCGACCCGCCGGGGCAACACCCCTAGCCCGCGTCCAGCCCGGGGAGGGGCCTGTCCGGGTGCTCGACCGCGATGCGGGCGTAGCGCTGGAAGGCCCCGGCGAGCTCGGCGGCCGTCTCGGGGGCGTACCCGTAGTGGTTGTAGACCACGGCGGCGAGCATGGAACCGTCCCGCTGCTCCTCGACGATCAGCTCGGGAGCGCTGAGGTCGAGTTCGCCCGGGTTCGCCGCCCAGTCGAGCCCCTCCTGTTCGCGCGGGAAGGGAAACGCCTCCGACATCAGGCCGGGGAAGTGCGGGGCGCCGAAGCTCTCGTAGTGGATCCGCGAGGGGAACGGCACCCGCAGCCTGGTCTCCAGGTAGGAGTGGAACTGGTGCGTCACCGCCCCCACCGACACCTCCCTGACCCGGTCGAGCAGCTCGGAGTAGGCGGGCTCTCCCGAGGCGTCGAAGCGCAGGACGAGCGACTGCACCAGGCAGCCGATCAGTGCCTCGTGCTCGGGCGCGGTGCGGCCCGGCACGGGTGACATCACCACCAGATCCGTCATCCCCGTCCACTGGTGGAGCAGCCAGGTCCAGCACGCCGCCACCGCCATGAACGTGGTCGCGCCCCGCGCCTGGGCGGCCTCCCGCAACCCGCGGGCCAGCCCCGCGTCGATCTCGAAGGCGTGCCTGCGCCGGGAGAACAGGGTGGTGTCCCGGCGGCCGGGGAACGGCGTGAGGTCGCGGGGGGCGCCCTCCAGGACCCGGTCCCAGTAGGCCCGGTTGCGCGGCCACTGCTCTCGGGCGAAGGCGCAGTAGTCGGCGTAGGTCATGGGCAGCGGGCGCAGCGGGCTGGGGTGGCCGGTGCGCAACGCCGAGTAGACGATGCCCAGTTCCCTGAGCATGACGCCCAGCGAGAACCCGTCGAAGGCGAAGTGGTGCACGGCGAGGACCAGCACGTGGTCGTCCTCGTCGACGCGCACCACCAGCGCCCGGACGAGCGGGCCGCGCAGCACGCTGTCCAGGCGCATGCGCTCGTGCCAGACGATCCGCTCGGCGTCGCGCTCGCGCTCCGGCGGCGTGTCACCGGAGGCCACGACCTCGGCGACCTCGGGAGGCAGCTCGTCCGCGACCAGGACCCGCCCCGACGCGGTGACGACGGTGCGCAGCGGCTCGTGCCGGGCGATCACCGCCTCCAGCGCCCGGGTGAGGAGCGACACGTCGAGGGCGTCCCGGATACGGATCGCGGTGGCGCAGGATCCTATGTCGCGGACCGGCTCGCCCTCGAACATCCAGTGCAGGAACTCCTCCTGCTGGGTGCTGAGCACCGCTCCCCCGCCCGTCGCCGGAGCGGCGGCGGCCGGGGCGGCCGAGGCGCGGGCGTCGTCGATCCAGCGGGCCTGTCCCCCCAGCTCGGGCCGGTCGAAGGCCAGGGCCGGGGTGACGGGCACGCCCAGGCGGTCGCCGATCAGGGAGGCCAGCTGGGCGGCCCTGAAGGAGTCGCCGCCCAGCTCGAAGAAGTTGTCGCCCGGGGCGACCTCGGGGACACGGAGCACCTGACGCCACAGGGCGCCCAGCTCCGTCTCGGTGCTCTGCGCGGTCACCTTTTCCTCCAGCCGGGTTCGGTCTCGGTACGGGGTCACGGCCTCCTCCAGCCGAGGATGCTGGGGCCGTGTGCGGCCAGGTCGCGCCGGACGGCCCGGATGAGGTCGGCGCACTCTTCGAGCGCGGGCACCGACAAGAGCAGGTCGGCGGCGGAAGGGTGGTTCCAGAGCAGGTCCTCCAGCAGGTAGCGCCAGTAGGCCGGGCGCAGCTCGGGGAACTGGCGCAGCTGGCGCTTCTGGTTCCAGGTGTGGTGGAACCGGTCGGCGTAGGAGGGCCCGTCCCACTCCTCGGTCTCCACGATCCAGAAGCGCTCGGTGACCGGGCGCGGGTCCACGCCGAGGGAGCGGGCGACCGCGGGGGCGATGCGCTGCTCGGCGAAGGTCTGGCGGACGATCGGGGCGGTGCTCGAAGGGCCCGCGTTGCCGGTCATGAACGCCATCGCCGCCTCGGCGTACTCGGCGCGGTGCCGGTCGTCGAGAAAGACCGAGACGGCCATGTTCGCGGCCGGGGTGTCGAACGTCCAGCGGGACAGGTCCAGGCCCGCGGGATTGGGGATCTCCTCGATCGGCGGGTAGACGGAGTTGCCGACCGACTCCCAGTGCGCGAAGACGAACCCGCCGCGCTCCAGGTGGTCGATGGGGCGGCGCAGGTAGAGGTCGGTGTCGACCACGGCGAACGGCGCGGTCCGCGACAGGGCCGCATGACTCTTGCCCGCCGCGAAGTACAGGAGCGGGTCGACGTCGAGGGCGTCCAGCTCGTCCAGGCGGGTGTCGACCCGGTCGTAGAGCGCGTCGAGCCCCTGCGCGGCGGCGTAGGAGGCTCCCAGTTCGTCGGTCACCAGCTCGACGCCTCCGTGGAAGGAGCGCCAGGCGTGGACGCTGTGCACGCAGGTGAGGATCTCCTCGACCGGCAGGCCGTAGGGACCGTTCTCCAGCGCCCGGTCCCGGTGGCGGCGGAGGCCGGCCCGGTACGGGCCGGTCCAGTTGACGTGGACTGCGGGGACGGTCAGGGACACTGGACCGGCTCCTTTCTCGTTGTTCTTCCGTCCGGCCCGGTCCTTCGGCTCAGGGCCTCGATACCGACGAGGTCGTCGGCCACGGCGTCCGGCACCTCGTCGTCGAAACGGGACAGCGCCCGGCTGCGCAGCGCGCCGACCGCGATCAGCGCGACCAGCAGGCCGCACACGATGTACATGAACGCGATGCCGCGGCCCGGCCCCACCCCGATGACCGCGCCCGCCGTATCGGCCAGCAGGCCGCCCGGCTGGAACATCGGCTCCAGCAGGCGCTCGCCGAACGGCGCGATCAGGGCCACGCCGAGCGGGATCGTCGACAGCGCGACCATCTGGTTGAGCGCGAAGACCCGGCCGTGGAACCGCTGGGGCACCTTGACCTGGACGATGGTGGCGTAGACGCCGTTGACGAGCGCGAGCGAGCAGGACACCCCGAACGCACCGGCCCCGACGAACAGCAGCGACTCGTGCGCGCCGGTAACCAGACAGCAGGCCGCCAGCGCCAGCGTCCCCATGAGCACGCCGAACATCCGGCGGCGTGCCGGGCCACCCCACACGCTCATGACCAGGCCGCCGGTCACCGCGCCCGCGCCGCCGAGCAGCGCGACGAACCCCGCGTCGCCGAGCGTCCCGAAGGAGAGCACCAGCGGCGAGAAGAGCAGGAACACCGGGGAGAGCACCAGGTTGAAGAGCGCGAAGAAGACCAGCATGGCCCGGAAGCCGGGCCGGCTCACCTGCAGCCGGAAGCCCCCGGCGATCTCCGCCGCGACGGACTCGTGGCGCTCGCCGGCCAGCGTCGCGGGGAAGGCGACGCAGAGCAGCACGATCACACCCGCGACGTACCCGGCGACGTCGATCACCAGGATGCCTCCCAGCCCGGTGAGCGCGAGCAGCCCCACCGCACCGAGCGGCGCGATGAACTGTGCCACGCCGGTGGTCGCCTGGACCACCCCGTTGGCGTGCCCGAGATAGCGTTTGGGGACCAGTTGCGGGATGGCCGAGACATAGGCCAGCCGCTGGAAGGTCAGCGCGACGGACAGGGCGGTGAGCAACGGGTACAGGTGCCAGACCGCCAGCTCGCCGCTCCACACCAGGATGCCGGTGATCAGCTGTACGACGAGCGCCGCGACGTTGCCGCCGAGCATGACGGCCCGCCTGCTCGACCGGTCCACGATCGCTCCGGCCAGCGGGGCGACCAGGATTCCGGGGATCAGCGCGAGCACCTGGAGCACGGCGAACCGGGTGAGCGATCCGCCGTCCAGGTAGGTGGAGATGGGGATCGCGAACTCGGTGAGCGTGGCACCCACGATGGTGACCAGCTGCCCGACCGCGATCGTCAGGAAGCGCGCCAGGCTCGGTTCGGGCGCCTTCCTTCGCCGCGCCTCCCGGCCGTCCGGCCCGCCGGAGCGGCCTGGGCCACCCGGAGCGTCCGGAACGCCGGGAGTGCCGGAACTGGCGGCGAGGCGCCAGGTGCCGCCGACGGGCTCCGGCGGCCCCGCCCCCGGTACCGGAGGTTCCGCGAGGGCCGGGTGGACCGTGGTGACGATCTCGGCCAGTTCCCCGGCCCGGTACTTGAGGAAGTAGTGGCCGCCCTCGTCGAGCACAGCGAGGGCGGTACGGGACGACAGGAACCCCCACTCGGTGTAGCGCTCGCGGTGGAACTCGGTGCTGGGATCGCGCTCGCCGACCACCGAGATGATCGGGGCCCTCAGCGGTTCCGCCTCCTCCTCGACCAGCCGGGTGAAGTAGTCCTCCGCCTCGCGGGAGTCGTGCCGCATGTTGCGCACGACGAACGCCAGCTGCTCCTCGGTCAGCCCGGACAGGTCGGCGCCCATTCCGGTCAGCCAGTTCACCTGGCCCCGGTCGGCGCGCAGCCGTTCCAGCCGGGTGAGACGGGCCCAGCGGCCGAGGACGCCGCGGGTGGGCCGGGCGAACGGGAACAGCCCGCCGAGGTAGACCGCCTCGAGCGGGCGCCCCGCGGCCTCCACCCTGCGGGCGATCTCGACGGTCAGCGCACCGCCCACCCCGCAGTGGCCGTAGAGCACCAGCGGCCCGGACACCTTGGCCAGGATCTCGGTCACGCACTCGGCGGCGACCTCGGCCAGCGGGCGTGGCTCCTCGGCCAGCCCCAGGTCGTGGCCGGGCACCGCCACCGCGTGCAGCGCGCACCCGGCGGGCAGGGCGTCGGCGAGCGGCTGGTAGACCACCGCGCTGCCGCCGCCGTACGGCACGCACACCAGGGACAGCTCGGGTGTGGCGATCTTGGGCGTCAGCTCGTACAGCAGGCCGCGCGACCCACCGTCGTCCGACTCGACGAGGGCGGCCAGCGTTCGCGGGCTCGGGTGGCCGAACAGGTCCATCACACTGACCGGCCGCATGCCGTCCAGGCTCCGGCGGAGCCTGGCGACCACCCGCACGGCGAGCAGCGAGTGCCCGCCCAGGTCGAAGAAGTCGTCCCCGGCACCGACCCGTTCCACCCCGAGCACCTGCGCGAACGCCGCCGCGACGGCCTCCTCGACCCTCCCGGAGGGCTGCTCGAACTCCCCGGTCCGATCCGGTCCGGCCGCCCCGGGATCGGGAAGCGCGGCCCTGTCGACCTTGCCGTGCGACTTCAGCGGCAGCCGCTCCAGCCAGACGTAGCGGGTCGGCACCATGTAGTCGGGCAGCACGGCCCGCAGCCGCCCGCGCAGCTCGGCCACGCCCGATCCGGCGGGGGCCTGGCCGGTGCCGCCGGCCTCGGGTTCCCCGGATGTCCCCGCCGCGACCAGGTAGGCGACCAGTTCCAGTGCCCCGGGCCGCCCGCGGGCGTCCACCACCGCGTGGGCGACGCCGGGGAGGGCGCGGAGCGCCTCGTCGACCTCGCCCAGCTCGACCCGGTACCCGCGGATCTTGACCTGGAGGTCGCGGCGGCCCAGGAACTCCAGGTCACCGCTGGGCAGTCGGCGGGCCAGGTCGCCGGTGCGGTAGAGCCTGTCCCCCGGCCCGCCGTAAGGGTCGGGGACGAAGGCGGCGGCGGTCAGGTCCGGGCGGCCGAGATACCCGCGTGCCAGCCGGTCGCCGCCGAGGCAGAGCTCACCGACCACGCCGATCGGCACCGGCCCGAGGCCGGCGTCCAGGACGTAGGCCCGGACATGGCCGAGCGGCCGCCCGATCGGGGTGATCGGCCCCCGGACGTCGTCCTTGGCCCTCACCTCGTACGTGGTCGCGCCGACGGTCGCCTCGGTGGGGCCGTAGTGGTTGACCACGCGGCAGACGCCGAGGGCGGCCAGCTCGCGGGTCCACTCCCAGGCCGAGCCCTCGCCGCCGAGGATGAGCATGCGGCGGGGCAGGATCCGGCGCGGGTCGACCTCGGCGGTGAGCGCTCCCAGGTGTGAGGGGGTGATCTTCAGGTAGTCGATCCCCACCCGGTCCGCGTAGTCGGCGAGGTCCGGGCCGGAGATCCGCGACGGGACGAGGTGCAGGCATCCACCCGTGGCCAGGGCCAGGTAGAAGATCGTGACTCCGAAGTCGAAGGAGAGCGACTGCAGCAGGGCGTACCGGGCGCCGTCCACGATCTCGAATCGCTCGCGCACGTCGGCGAGGTAGTTGAGGACCTGCCTGTGCTGCACGGCGACCCCCTTGGGCAGGCCGGTGGAGCCCGAGGTGTAGATCACGTAGGCCAGGTCGTCCGGTCCCGCTCCCACGGGGCCCTGGGGATCCGCGAGGTCTCCCGGGTCCACGACCTCGCCCCCGTCGAGCAGTACCGTGACCCGGGCGCGGAGCAGATCCGCCAGCGCCGGAGCGGTCACCAGCACCGTCGTCCCCGAGTCGGAGACCAGGTGGGCGAGCCGGTCCGCGGGCTGCTCCGGGTCGAGCGGCAGGTAGGCGCCCCCCGCCTTGAGCACGGCCAGCACGGCCACCGCCAGGTCGGGCGAGTGTTCCAGGCAGACGGCGACGCGGTCGTCCCTGCCGACCCCGTGACCGCGCAGCACCCGGGCGAGCCGGTCGGCTCGGGAGTCGAGTTCACCGTAGGTCAGCTCGGTGGCGCCGAAGACGACCGCGACGGCCTCCGGCGAGCGGGCCGCGGCACGCTCCACGAGCCCGTGCAGGGTGGTGACCTCCCCGGCGGCGCCCGGACGTGACGCCCTGCCGTTCCATCGTTCCAGGACGAGCTCGCGCTCGTCCTCGCCGAGCAGTTCCAGCTCCGACAGCCGGGTGTCCGGGGCACCGGTCGCGCAGCGCAGGAGGTTCTCGAAGTGGGCGGCGAGCCGTTCGGCGGTGCCGGGTTCGAACAGGTCCGCGTTGTAGGAGAGGTGCGCCCGCAGCCCGTCGCCGTCGTGCCCGATCTCCAGGGAGAGGTCGAACTTGGACAGGGCGAAGCCGCCCTCGAACAGCTCGGTGGTGATCCCGGGCAGCGGTGGCCCCTCCTGGTCCCGGCCGTGCAGGACCAGCTGGGCCTGGAAGACCGGGGTGCGCGACAGATCCCGGTCCACCCCGAGCTCGTTGACCAGGACGTCGAAGGGCGTGTCCTGGCGCTGGTACGCCTCCAGCGCGGTCGCGCGGGTACGGCGCAGCAGGTCGCGGAAGGTCGGGTCGCCCGACAGGTCGCCCCGCAGCACGAGCGTGTTGACGACGAAACCGATCATTCCCTCCAGCTCGGGCCGGTCCCTGGCCGCGACCGGGGTGCCCAGGCAGATGTCCTCCTGCCCGGTGTGGCGGGCCAGCAGGGCCTGGAAGGCGGCGGTGAGCGTCATGAACAGCGTGCAGCGCTCGCTCCTGGCCAGCCTGGCCACCTCGGCCGCCAGCGGCCCGGGGATGATCCGCGAGACGTAGGCACCGCGCGCGGTCCTGATCCGGGGGCGCGGGCGGTCGGTGGGCAGCGCGAGAACCGGCGGATCGGCGAGCTTGGCCCGCCAGTACTTCAGGTCCTCCTCGGCGGGGGCCTCGCGGCGGGCCACGGCGTACTCGGCGTACTGCAGTGCGGGCGGCGGGAGCGGCGAGGGCAGCCCCGCGGCGAACGCCTCGTACAGGGCGGTCAGCTCGCCGCGGAGCACGCCCAGCGACCAGCCGTCCACCGCGATGTGGTGGACGACGAGGCAGAGCACGTGGTCGTCGGCGGCCAGCCGGATGAGGGCGGCGCGCAGCACCGGCCCTGCCGCCAGGTCGAACCCCCGGTTGGTCAGCTCGGCCACCAGCTCCCGCGCCCGCACGACCGGATCCGGCATGGTCTCACCGGACAGGTCGACCTGCTCCAGGCCGGGGCCGGACTCCTCGGCGACCTGGACCGGCCGGCCGTCCACGCTCGGGTAACGGGTGCGCAGCACCTCGTGCCTGGCCACGACCTCACCGAACGCGCGGGCCAGCGCCGCGTCGTCCAGCGGTCCGCGCAGCCGTTCCGAGACGTAGACGTTGTAGGCGGCGTCACCGGGGTTGAGCTGATCCAGGAACCAGAGCCGTTCCTGGCCGGGCGAGAGCGGGACGCCGTCGGCGCGGGCGGCGTCCCGCAGGTGGGTCAGCACGTGCTCAACCCTCCCCGCGCAGGCGCTCGACCGCGGCGGCGACCGCCTGGATCGTGGGATCGTCGTAGTAGACGTGGAGCGGCAGGTCGGCGCCCAGGCGCAGGCGGACCCGGGAGGCGATCTGGGTGATGGTGAGCGAGTGCCCGCCCAGCTCGAACAGGTCCTCCTCCGGACCGACCTCCGCCGCCCCCAGCACCTCGCACCAGATCTCGTGGAGCTCGGCGGCCACGCCGCTGTAGGTGACCGGCACCGCCGGGCCCGCTCCCGCCTCCCGCTCTCCTCCCGTGTCGAGGGCGGGCAGCGCGGCCCGGTCGAGCTTGCCGTTCGCGGTGAGCGGCAGCGGGGACAGGCACACGAAGTCGCTCGGGACCATGTACGGCGGGAGCGTCCTCGCGCAGTGCTCCCGCAGGTCACCGGGGACGGCCTCGGCCTCCAGGTAGGCGATCAGCCGCCGCTCGCCCTTGCCGTCCTCCCCGGCGAGCACGGCCGCGCGGCGGATCTGAGCGTGTTCGAGCAGCCGGGCCTCGATCTCACCCGGCTCGATGCGGTGGCCGCGGAGCTTGATCTGGTCGTCCAGCCGGCCGATGAACTCGATCAGGCCGTCGGCCCGCCTGAGCACCCGGTCGCCGGTGCGGTAGAGCCGCCCGGGGCCGAACGGGTCGTCCGCGAACCGCTCGGCGGTCAGCCCGGGCCGGTTCCGGTAGCCGTCGGCGATGCCGTCGCCCGCGACGCAGAGCTCACCCGGCACCCCGATCGGGAGCAGGCCGAGCCGTTCGTCGAGCACATGGACCCGGGTGTTGGCGAGCGGCTCGCCGATCGGCACCGCCGTGACGGGTTCGGTGATCTCCGCGCTCATCGACCAGATCGTCGTCTCGGTGGGCCCGTAGACGTTGATCAGACGGCCGGTCCTGCGCAGGATCTCGCGGGCCAGCGGGGCGGGCAGTGCCTCCCCCCCGGCCAGCGCCGTCACATGCGGCAGGTCGAGCCCGGAGTCGAGCAGCATCCGCCAGCCGGACGGGGTGGCCTGCACGTGGGTCACGCCGCACCCGGCGATCCTGACGAGTTCGCGCCCGTCCCTGACGGCGTCGCCGGGGACGATGACGACCCGGCCGCCGGTGACCAGCGGCAGGTAGAGCTCCAGCGCGGAGATGTCGAACGACAGCGAGGTCAGGGCGAGCCAGCCGTCCCCCCGGCGGGAGCCGAGCCGGTCGCGCATGGCGAGCAGCAGGTTGGTCAGGGCTCGGTGCGGGATCTCCACGCCCTTCGGACGCCCGGTGGAGCCGGAGGTGTAGATGACGTAGGCGAGATCCTCCGGCGACGGCCAGCCGAGACCCGCCGGCTCTTCCGAGCCGGCCGGAGCGGAGCGGACGGCCGGCTCGGCCGGGTCTTCGAGGACGAGGGTGGGGATCTCGAATCCGGCCAGGCGGTCCCGTGTCGCGAGATCGGTCAGGAGCAGCCCGGCGCCGGAGTCCTCCAGCACGAAACGGAGCCGCTCCTCGGGGTGTCCGGGGTCGAGCGGCAGGTAGGCTCCCCCGGCTCGCGCCACGGCCAGCAGCCCGACCAGCGTCGCCGGCGAGCGCCCCGCGCAGATCGCGACCAGCGTCCCCGGGCCCACCCCCTCGGCGCGCAGCCGCCCGGCCAGGCGGTCCACAGCCGCGCGGAGCTCCGCGTAGGTCATCGAGTCCGTGCCGCACTCGGCGGCCGTGGCGTCCGGAGTACGGGCCGCTTGCACGGCCACCAGCTCGGGCAGGGTGAGCTCGGGGTAGTCGGTTGTGGTGTCGTTCCAGCCCGACAGCAGCTGCTCGGTCTCCTCCGCGCCGAGCAGCGGCAGCCCGGCCAGGGGCGCGTCCGGTTCGGCCGCCGCCGCGGCGAGCAGCGTCCGCCAGTGGGCGGCGATCCGCTCGGCGTCGTCGCGGCCCATGGCCTCCGGGTTGTACTGGAGGACGACGCCGAACCGGTCCTGCCCGTCCACGATGTGCACGCGCATGGCGCCGCGGACCGTGTGGTTGAAGAGCGCCCACTCCACGTGGGCGTCCACGCCGAAGAAGGCGGGCGCGGCCTCGCGCCTGCGGTAGCCGAGCGAGACCGGCGCGAGCGAGACGCCGGGCCGTACGCCGCTGACCGCCCTCGACAGCGGCACCTCCCTGACCCGGTAGAGGCCACGCAGGTCGGAGCGGAGCCCGTAGCCGAACCGCTGGTCGGCGACGAACCGGCGGAAGCTCCAGTCCGGCTGGAGCCTGGCCGTGACGGGCAACTCGTTGACGAAGGCACCGAGGTGGTGGCGGGTCTCCGGCGATCGGGTGCCCAGATCGACCGCGACGGTCGGCTCGGCGTTGCCGTACCGGTACAGGAGCACGTGCAGCGAGGCGAGCACGATCTCGAACCTGCTGGCACCGATCTCCTCCGACAGCCGGCCCAGTGCCTCCCGCGCCTCGTCCGCCAGCGCGAACTCCACGGCCGCGCCCTCGACCGCGCCCTCGACCGCGCCCTCGACCATGGTGGCCACCTCCCCCGCCGGTCCCGGCAGGGTCACCTCCGCCGGTTGGCGCCACCGCGAGTTCCAGAACTCCCTGGCGAAGGAGAGCCCGGCCTCGACGCGCCCGGCGCCCGGCTCCTCGTGGCGCAGCTCGGGCAGGTCCGCGGAGGTTCCGGTGACCTCGGCCCGGTAGAGCTCGGCGAGGTCGCGCAGGAGCACCGAGGTGGACTCGCCGTCGAAGACGATGTGGTGTGCCACGACCAGCAGCGTCGCCCGCCCGGCGTCCTCCCGGTACAGGACCGTCCGCACCAGGGGTCCGGCGGCCAGGTCGAAGGGGCGCAGGATCTCGGCCCGCACCAGTTCCGCGAGCCGTTCCCGCGGGGTGTCCAGCACGCGTAACTCGGGTGGGACGGCGGGTACCAGGTAGGGCACGCCCTGCCGCTCCTCGACCGCGCGGGCCAGCACGGGATGGCGGGCGACGAGCGCCTCCCAGGCGGCGGCCAGGGCACCCGCGTCGAGGGGGCCGTCGAAGGTGACGGAGAACGGCATCGTGTAGACGGTCCCGATGCCGCCCAGCCGTTCGTTGAACCATATTCCCTGCTGGGCGAGCGAGGCCCGAACGGGTGCGGAGACGATCTCGGACGTCACTGGCATCACTTCCGATCTCAGATGAGGGCTCGGGGGAGAGAGCTCATCAGGGGAGGAGTCAGGGGGTCGATCAGGGAGCGAGGAGGTCGCACAGACGCTGGAACCCCCGGCCGAGGTCATCGGCGGCGGGGCCCGCGCAGACGCCGGACATGGATCCGTCCGGCTGTTCGGTGAGGGTGAGGGACGGCCCGCCGTCGCCGGGCGGAGCCGCGGGCAGCGGGTACGGTTCGGACTTCAGGCCGGGCAGGTACGGCTCAGGACGGAAGCCCTCGAAACGGAACCGGCCGGCATGCCCCGCCGCTTCCGGCACCGCTTCGGCGAGGCCGATCAGCGCGGCGGGATCGACGAGATCGCCGGGGATCGCGATCCGGACGGGCACGTCCAGCGCGAGCGGGCCGACCAGGGTGGCGTGGGCGGGTTCCGAGCGCCCCGGCTCGCGCACGAGCACCGTCGGCTCAGGCAGGCCCCCGGCCCGCGACAGCGCGGCCGCCCAGCAGGCCAGGGCCACCTCGGCGGGTGCCACCCGGCGGGCCCGCGCCACCTGCCGCAGCCGCCCGGCCGTCTCGGGCGGCAGGCTGAAGCCGTATGCCGCGGCGACACCGGCCGGGAAGCGCGGGAGCGGTGACGGGGACCGGGAGACACCTGGGGCCGGGGGGCGGGTGGCGGCCCAGCCGGAGTAGCTCGCGGTGGCCGGCGGGGCCGGTGCCGTACGCCCCGCGAGAGCGGCGGCGTAGGCGGTGCCGAGCTCGTACAGGACCGTCTCGAGTGACCAGTCGTCACAGGCCGGCGCGGAGGCGCAGAGCACCAGCAGGGACCCGCCGGAGGCGGGGTCGGTCAGGATCGTCCTGAGCAGCGGCCCCCGTTCGAGGTCGAAGCCCCGGGACAGCTCGTACTCGACGGCGGCCTCCACCGGAACGCGGACGAGTTCGGGCTCCGCCTCCGGCACGATCTCGGCGACGCGGACACCGTCCAGCACGGGGAAGGTGAGCCTCAGCGCCTCGTGGGCGGCGGCGACCTCGCGGAGCGCCCTGCGCAGGATCCCCGGGTCGACGGTGTCGCGCACCCGCATCGCCACCCGGATTGTCTCCCCGCGGGTCAGCGGTCCGGCCTGCCCCGCGGTCAGCGGGACCCGGCGGCCCCGCGCGGCGAACAGCTCGCGGACCCCGGACTTCAGGATCTTCCCGAGGTCGTTGCGGGGGAACTCCTCGACCGGCACGATCCTGGTCGGCAGCTCGTGGCGGGCCAGCCGCCCGGACAGGAAGTCGCGGATCTCGTCCATCGGCACCGGGTACGCCAGCCGTACGGCGGCGGCGGGCATCGCGCCCATCACGGGGTGGGGAACGCCGACGACGGCGGCCTCCGCCACCGCCGGGTGCTCGTGCAGTACCGCCTCGATCCGCACGGTCGAGACCTTCAGGGCCCCCGACTTGATGACGTCCGTCTCCCTGTCGGACAGGTAGAGGTAGCCGTCGGCGTCGAGGTGGCCGACGTCGCCCATCCGAACCCAGCCGTCGCGGAAGACCAGCGCGCTGCCCTCGGGGTCGCCCACGTAGGAGCGCGGCGGCGCCGGGGAGCGCAGCCAGACCTCGCCGGTCTCGCCCGGAGCCAGCCGCTCCCCGTCCTCACCGAGGATGCGCAGGTCACCGGGGTCGGTGGCGCGGCCCAGGGAGGTGGGCCTGGCGGGATCGACGATCATGGTGGTCTGGGCGGGGACCGCCTCGGTCGAGGTGTAGTAGTTGACCAGCGTCGCCCCCGGGAAGGCGACGGCCAGGTCCTGGGCGACGGACGGGGGCAGCGCGGCGGCCGAGGAACTGAGCAGCAGTACCCCGGACAGGTCGTGTCTGCGATGGGCACCGGAGCCGAGCAGTTCGATGGCCATGGACGGGACGAGGAAGACGGTGCCCACGCGGTGGGCCTCGATGAGGCGGCAGAACTCCTCGGGCTCGAATCCGGGGAGGGTGAGCGCGGCCGGGTGGGCGGTGAGGGCGTCCATCAGCATCATCTGCGCGGCGTTCGTCCCGATGGGGAAGGCGTGCAGGAAGCGCTCGGAGTGGGCGTAGGCCCGGCGGCGAGGACGTAGCGGGCGGCCGTGGGTCAGGTTGGCGTGGGTGGCGCCGACGCCCTTGGGGGTGCCGGTCGTGCCGGAGGTGTAGATGATCTGGGCGAGGTCGCCCGGCCGTACCTCGACGCCGCCGATCGGCGAGCCGTCACCGCTGTCCGGCACCGGTGACCACCACCGCCCGGGGTCCTCCTCGGCGGGCGCGGGGGCCTGCCGCCCGTGCAGCACGCCCGTGGCGGCGCAACGCCGCAGGGTGTCGCGTATCTCATGGTCGCCGAGGCGGGCGGAGAGCGGCACCGCCACGCCGCCGGCCTTGAGCACGGCGCAGAAGGCGACGGCGAAGGCGGGCCACTCGTCCCCGCCGAACAGCAGGCCGACGCGGTCTCCGGGACGGAGCCCGCGCGCGAACAGGCCGCGGGCGGCGGCGTTGGAACGCCGTTCCCACTGGCCGAAGGTCAGGTCGCCCGATCCGTCGGCGGACTCACCGGCGACGAGGGCGGGGCGGTCGGGATCGGTCTCCGCCCGTGCTGCGAGCAGCCGGGGAACGGTGGGCGGAGCCGGGTCGTGCACACTCATGCCGGCCTCCTGGGCGGGCGCGCGAGATCGGTGGATCGAACGAGAGTGAGATGCCGGACCGTGGGCGGCCCGGATGGTGCACATGCCGGGGAGAGGGACCGGCGGTGATGCCGGTCCCCTTGAGGAGAAGGGCGGGAATGGATTCGGGCGACGGGAGGGGGTCAGGGGAGAAAAGTCGTCACCGGAGCACCTTGGGGCCGGATCCCGTCGATCCCCTGACGATGAACTCGGGCTGGAAGATCAGTTCGGAGTGCTGTCCCAGTGTGCCGGCGATGGCCTCCAGCAGGGTGTGGACGGCGGCGGTCACCATCGACTGGACCGGCTGGCGCACGGTGGTCAGCGGCGGGTCGGTGAACGCGATCAGCGGCGAGTCGTCGAACCCCACCACCGACACCTCCCCCGGCACCGAGAGCCCCCGGTCACGGCAGGCCCGGATCGCCCCCAGCGCCATCAGATCCGACGCGCACACGATCCCCGTACAGCCGCGCATCAGCAGCTGCGCCGCCGCCGCCTGCCCGCCCTCCACCGAGAACAGCGAATGCGAGATCAGCTCATCGACCTCCGTCGCCCCCAGCAACTGCGCCATCGCCCGCCGGTACCCCTCGATCTTCCTGATCACCGGCACGAACCGGCTGGGACCGACGGCCAGGCCGATCCGCTCGTGTCCCAGGTCGACCAGGTGCTGAACGGCCAGCCGCGCCGCGGCCCGGTCGTCGGGTGAGATGAAGGGGGCGGGGACGTCGGCGGCGTGCCCGTTGAGCAGGACGATGGGCACGCCCTGCCCGATCAGCTGGGTGTAGCGGTCCGAGCGCGCGGTGACGTCGGCGTGCAGTCCGGAGACGAAGATGATGCCGCTGACCCCGCGCTCCACGAGCAGTTCGGTGAACTCGTCCTCGACCGCGCCGCCGGGCAGCTGGGTGCAGAGCACCGGGGTGTAGCCGTACTGGGTCAGCGTCTTCTCGAACGCCTGGGCGAACGCCGGGAAGATCGGGTTGTCCAGTTCCGGGGTGACCAGGCCGATCAGCCCGTTGCTGCGCTGGCGCAACCGCTGCGGGCGCTCGTACCCCATGACGTCCAGCGCGGCCAGCACCGAGCGCCGGGTGACGACGGAGACCCCCGGCTTGCCGTTGAGCACCCGGCTGACCGTGGCCTCGCTGACCCCGGCCTGCGCGGCGATGTCGGTCAGCCGGGCGGTGCCGTTGCCGAGCGGGCCGACGGCACTAGGAGGCGTCATCGCGTTGCCACCAGACGGCGGAGTCGGACGCGAGCCGCGCGACGCCGCCTTGGACGACCGGCTCGGCGCTGGCCAGCAGGACCCGCCCGGGGGCGGGCAGTTCCACGGGGTCGCCGGTGAGGTTGACGGTGCAGGTGAAGCCGGCGTCGCGGGTGAAGGCCAGCGTTCCCTCCGGGGAGTCGAGCCAGGCCAGCGGGGTCTCACCGAAGGCCCTCCGCTCGCGCCTGATCCGGAGCGCGTCGCGGTACAGGTTCAGCGTGGAGAGCGGCTCCTCCAGCTGGGACTCGACGCTGAGCGGGCCCCAGGAGGACGGTATGGGGAGCCAGGTCCTGTTGACGCCCGGCCGGCTGAAGCCGAAGTGCGGCTCGCCGTCGGACCAGGGGAGCGGCACCCGGCAGCCGTCACGGCCGTCGTCGGGGTTGCGGAGCCGCTGCGGGTCGCGCAGGAACTCCTCGGGAAGGTCGAGAACCTCGGGCAGGCCGAGCTCCTCGCCCTGGTAGACGTAGGCCGAGCCGGGCAGGGAGAGCGTCAGCAGGGCCGCGGCGCGGGAGCGGCGCAGACCGACCTCGCCGCCGCCGTACCGGGTGAGGTGGCGCTTGACGTCATGGTTGGAAAGCACCCAGGTGCTGGGCGCGCCGACCAGCCCGGCGGTCGCCAGCGACTCCTCGATGACCGCGCGGAACCCCTCCGCCTCCCAGGGGGTGTTGAGGAAGTGGAAGTTGAACGCCTGGTGCAGCTCATCGGGACGGACGTAGTTGGCCAGCCGCTGCGGGGACGGCGCCCACGCCTCGGCGACGCCGATCCGCTCTCCGGGGTAGGAGTCGAGCAGCCTGCGCCAGGCGCGGTGGATCTCGTGCACGCCGTCCTGGTCGAAGAACGGCACCACGTCGGTGCCGATCATCCGGATCTGGTCGCTGTGCCCGATGTCGGGCAGCCCCTCGGCCTTGACCATGCCGTGGGCGACGTCGATGCGGAAGCCGTCGACCCCCAGGTCGAGCCAGAACCGCAGGATCGACTCGAACTCCGCGTGAACCTCGGGGTTCTCCCAGTTCAGGTCGGGCTGCTCGGGTGCGAACAGGTGGAGGTACCACTCGCCGTCCGGCAGCCGGGTCCACGCGGAGCCACCGAAGACCGACTCCCAGTCGTTGGGCGGCAGCTCTCCGGCCGCGCCCCGGCCCTGGCGGAAGATGTAACGCTCGCGCGCGGGGGCTCCCGGACCCGCCGCCACCGCCTCCGCGAACCAGACGTGCTGGTCGGAGGTGTGGTTGGGCACCACGTCCACGATGACCCGCAGGCCGTGGCCGTGCGCGTCGTCGATCAGCGCCCTGGCGTCGTCCAGCGAGCCGAAGATCGGGTCCACGTCCCGGTAGTCGGCCACGTCGTAGCCGAAGTCGGCCATCGGCGAGGTGAAGAACGGGGTGAACCAGATCGCGTCGACCCCGAGGTCCGCCAGGTACGGCAGCCTGCCGCGCGCGCCGAGCAGGTCACCCACACCGTCGCCGTTGCCGTCGGCGAAGCTGCGCACGTAGACCTGGTAGATCACCGCGTCGCGCCACCATCGGGTGGCGGTCCCGGCAGCACGGTCCGCGTAGACAAGCTCGGTCATGTTAAATCCCCCGATCAGGTGACATGTCAGGACGTGATAGCACGGTGGTGTTACGACTTCGTGGCACCGGCGGTAAGTCCGGCGACCAGGTGCCGCTGGACGAGCAGGAAGACGATCGCCGCGGGCACCGCGATCAGCACCGCCGAGGCGGTGAGCAGGCCCCAGTCGGACCAGTGCTGGCCGACGAACTGCTGGAGGCCGATGCCGAGCGTGCGCTTCTCCTCCTGCGACATGAACACGGTGGCGTAGGCCACCTCGCCCCAGGCGGTCATGAAGGAGTAGAAGGCGGTGACCGCCAGGCTGGGCCTGGCCAGCGGCAGGATGACCCGCCAGAACGTGCCGAACGGGGTCAGGCCGTCGACCATTCCGGCCTGGTCGATCTCGCGCGGGATGGAGTCGAAGTAGCTCTTCATCATCCACGCGCAGAACGGCACCGCCACGGTCATGTAGGCGATGACCAGCCCGGCGATCTGGTTGAGCAGCCCGAGGCCCGCCATCAGGTTGTAGAGGGGGACGATCAGGATCGCCACCGGGAACATCTGGGTGACCAGCAGCGTCCACATCACCCCGCGGTGGCCGGGGAAGCGGAAGCGGCTGATCGCGTACCCGGTCGTGGAGGCCAGGAAGACGCCGATGACCGTGGTCAGCCCGGCGACGATCACCGAGTTGAGCAGCCAGGTCGGGAACTGCGTCTCGGTCAGCACCCGGACGTAGTTGTCCAGCGAGGGCTGGTTGAAGATCTCCAGTTCGCTGGAGAGCCAGCCGTCGCGCGGCTTGAGCGAGGTCAGGAACAGCCAGACGATCGGGAACAGCGAGACGGCGACCGCGGCGAGCAGGGTTCCGTGCAGCAGGATCGACTTCCCCACACCGCGTTCCCCGCGCCTCCGGGCGCGCCCGGCGGTGGTGGTGACGGTGCTCACCAGACCTCCCCTTGCTTGCGCAGCGAGCGCCGGTAGACCACGGCCAGCACGACGAGGAGCAGCAGGACGATGACTCCCCAGGCCGCGGAGTTGGAGTAGTTGCGGACCCCGGTGAACGCCTCGCGGAAGGCGTAGGTGACCAGGATCTCGGTGGAGCTGCCCGGCCCTCCCCCGCTGATCAGGTAGATCACCGGGAACATGTTGAAGGTCCAGATCGTGCCCAGCAGGACGACGGTGCTCGACACGGTGCGCAGGCCGGGGACGGTGATGAAGCGGAAGCGCTGCCAGGGGGTGGCACCGTCCACCTCCGCCGCCTCGTAGAGCTCACCGGGGATCGACTGGAGCCCGCCCAGCACGGCGACCATCATGAACGGCACGCCCATCCAGACGTTGACCGCGATGACCGCGATCTTCGCCGTGGTCGGGTCGTCGAGCCAGCCGACCGCGCCGAGGCCGGCGGCCTTGAGCATCGCGTTGATCACGCCGAAGTCGCTGTTGTAGAGGTAGCGCCAGATGAACGCGGAGACGAATCCGGGGATCGCCCACGGCAGGATGAGCAGCAGCCGGTAGGCCGAGCGGAATTTGAGCCTGCGGTTGAGCAGCAGCGCCAGGCCCAGACCCAGGCCGTAGTGGAGCGAGACGCAGGCGACGGTCCACACGACGGTCCAGATCAGCTTCTCCCAGAACAGGCCGCTGGTCAGGATCGCGATGTAGTTGTCAAGCCCGACGAACTCGTAGGTCGAGGGGATGACGTTGACGCCGATCGTGCGGCCGATGTTGGCCTCGGTCGCGTCGGTCAGGGACAGGTAGACGCCTCGGGCCAGCGGCCAGCCGATCAGCAGGCCGGTGACCAGGATCACCGGGGCGACCATGGCCCAGGCGTACCAGTGCCTGCCCACCGCTCGCCGGAACGGGCCGGTGCCCTGGTGGCGGCCCTGGCCGCGGGCGCCGTCGGCGCCCGCGGCCCGGTCCCTGGCCGTGCTGTTCACACGTCCAGTCGAGAGCGCCACGGATCAGCTCCAGTCCTTGAAGATGCCTCGGTACTGGTCGTCCACCTTCTTGAGCATGTCCTCGGGGGTCGTCTTGCCGCCGACCAGCGACTGGTAGCCCTCAAGGAGCGGCTGGAAGAGCTGACCGCCCTCGGGGATCCACGGCCGTGCGGTCGCGGTCTCCATGATGGGCTTGAAGACGGCGACGTCCTTGTTGGCCTGAACGTCGGGGTTGTCGTAGGCGGAGACGCGGGTCGGCAGGAGGCTGATCTCCTTGGCGACCTTTGCCTGGGCCTCCGGGGTGCTCATGAAGCGGACGAACTCGTAGGAGGCGTCGATGTTCTTGGAACCGGCGTAGATCGCCAGGTTCCAGCCGCCGGTGGGGGCGCCGGCCTTGACCGAGCCCGCCGGGACGGGGGCGATGCCCAGGTTCTCCTTGTCCTTGAACTCCTTGCCCTGGTAGATCTCCGACAGCGCCCACGGGCCGTTGTAGATCATCGCGGCCTTGCCGTCCTTGAGGGCGGTCATCGCGTTGGCGTAGCTGTCCTGGATCGCGGGCTTGGGCGCGGCTCCGGAGGCGACCAGATCGGCCACCGAGGCCATCGCCTTCACGTTCGCCGGGGAGTTGACGGTGATCTTCTTGTTCTGCACGTCGAGGAGGTCACCGCCCTCGCCGTACATGAAGGGCAGCAGGAAGTAGGAGTCGACGTTGAGCGCGAGGCCGTTGGCCCCGGTCTTCTCCTTGACGTCGAGCGCGGCCTGCTTGAGCTCCTCGACAGTGGCGGGAGCCTTCTCGTGGCCGGCCTCCGCCAGGAGCCGCTTGTTGTAGATGAGCGCGAGGGTGTCGGTGACCTGCGGGACGGCGTACGTCTTGCCGTTGAACTTGGTGCTGCTCAGCGGACCGGCCAGGAAGTCGGACTCGTTCTCCACGGCGCGGCTGCCGTCCAGCGGCTGCAGGTAGCCCAGGGAGGCGAACTGGGAGGTCCAGGCGACCTCCGAGCGGATGACGTCCGGGGCCCCCGTACCCGCCTGCGCCGCGGTCTGGAACTGGTTCTGCGCCTGGTCCGAGGGGACGTTGACGTACTTGACCTTGATGTTCGGATATTTCGCCTGGAACTCGTTGATGAGCGCCTGGAACGTCGGACCCTCGCTGTCCGGCCGGACGGTGTCCCACCAGGTGATCTCGCCGCTGATCTTCGACGGGTCCGTCGCCGCGGACTGGGCGGGGGCCGCCGTGCCGGCGTCACCGCCACCGCAGGCGGAGACCGCCAGGGCGAGGGCCGCGACGATCGTCGCAGCCGAGAAGGCTCGCCGCATGTGTTTCTCCTCAGGTTCAAGGGGACCGGCCAGGGGCGGGGGAAGCCGCCCGGCCGGGTCTGGAGTACGCCGGACGTTACGCCGACGTGAACCCCATTGGAAGAACTTTCTGCAAGAGTCTGCAAAGTCGTTACAAAGTACTCCAAAACCGGGAGGCAAGAGACCTCGGGCCGGAGAGCGCGACGGAGGCGGCGCCATCCCCCGGATGGCAAAAAGTACTATTTATACACTTTTGCTCCTTCATTGACCCGCTACGGCCTCCTCCAGGTTTTCCCGAATTCAGAAAATTGCCGCAAGGGATTGCATAGAGCAATCCCAGTGAGTAACTTCCGGGCAACACCCTCGAAACAACTACCGTGGAGGCCCCGTGGTCTGGCCACTCCCCCCACGGCGCGCGAGAACCACCTTCCTGAGGGGCGCCGCGCTCGCGGCAGCCCTGATCGTCACCCCCCTCGCCGCCACCCCTCTCCCCGCCGCCGCCTCCGCCACCGGTACCTCCGGGTCCGCGGTGTCCGCCCCGGCCTCCGTCTCGGCCTCCGTCTCGGCCTCCGTCTCGGCCCCCGTTTCGGAACGCCCCGCCGAGCCCGTGGTCTCCGCGCTGAGCCGCACCGCCGAGCCCTCGGACAGTGACCTGGCCCGCGACGCGCTCCGCGCCGACCTGAGCCGCGAGCGCTTCTACTTCGCGATGACCGACAGGTTCGCCAACGGCGACACCGGCAACGACCGGGGCGGCCTGTCCGGCGACCGGCTCACCACCGGCTTCGACCCGACCCACAAGGGCTTCTACCAGGGCGGCGACCTCAAGGGGCTGCTCGGCAAGCTCGACTACATCAAGAACCTGGGCAGCACCGCGATCTGGATCACTCCGGCGTTCGTCAACCGCCCCGTGCAGGGCACCGGCGCGAACGTCTCGGCCGGCTACCACGGCTACTGGATCACCGACTTCACCAGGATCGACCCGCACCTGGGCACCAACGCCCAGATGAAGGAGCTGGTGCGCGAGGCGCACCGGCGCGGGATGAAGGTCTTCTTCGACATCATCACCAACCACACGGCCGATGTGATCGACTACGCGGAGAAGACCTACTCCTACCGGTCCAAGGGCGCCTATCCCTACGTCGACACCGACGGCGTGCCGTTCGACGACCGGGCCTACGCGGGCAAGAACACCTTCCCCAAGGTGGACACCGGCTCGTTCCCGTACACCCCGGTCGCTCCCGAGAAGGCCAAGACCCCCTCCTGGCTGAACGACCCGACGATGTACCACAACCGGGGCGACTCCACCTTCAGCGGTGAGAACGACCAGTACGGCGACTTCTTCGGCCTCGACGACCTGTGGACCGAGCGTCCCGAGGTCGTCAAGGGCATGACGGACATCTACCAGACGTGGGTGCGCGAGACCGGCCTCGACGGCTTCCGCATCGACACCGCCAAGCACGTGAACATGGAGTTCTGGGAGAAGTTCTCCCCGGCGCTGCGCGGCTACGCGGCCCAGCACGGCAACAAGCGGTTCTTCATGTTCGGCGAGGTCTACTCCAGCGAGCCCGCCTTCACCAGCCGCTACTCCACCCGGGGCCAGATGAACGCCACCCTGGACTTCCCCTTCCAGGAGGCCGCCCGCTCCTTCAGCGGCGGCACCGCGGGCGCGGCGCGGCTGGCCCAGCTGTACGCCGGCGACGACTACCACACCGACGCCGACAGCAACGCCGCGTCGCTGCCGACCTTCCTCGGCAACCACGACATGGGCCGCATCGGCCGTTTCATCTCCCAGGACAACCCCGGCGCGCCCGACTCCGAGCTGCTCCGCAGGGACCTGCTCGCCCACGAGCTGATGTACCTCACCCGGGGCCAGCCGGTCGTCTACTACGGAGACGAGCAGGGCTTCACCGGCAAGGGCGGCGACCAGGACGCCCGCGCGTCCATGTTCGCCTCGAAGACCGAGAGCTACCTGAGCGACGACCTGATCGGTACCGACGCGACCCACGCGCGCGACAACTTCGTCCCCTCCCACCCGCTGTACCGGGGCATCTCCGCCCTGGCCGCGCTGCGCGACGCCCACCCGGCCCTGGCCGACGGCGCCCAGATCGAGCGGCTCGCCTCAGGCGGCGTCTACGCCTTCTCCAGGATCGACGCCGCGCGGCAGGTCGAGTACGTCGTGGCGGTCAACAACGCCGAGCAGCCGGCGAACGCGAGCGTGCCCACCTTCTCCGCGGGCGCCGCCTTCACCAGGGTGTACGGGGAGGGCACCGCCGCGCTCACCACCGGCTCGGACACCAAGCTCGCGCTCACCGTCCCCGCCCTGTCGGCGGTGGTCTACAAGGCGTCCGCGAAGCTCACCGCCCCGTCCGCGGCCCCGGCCGTCTCCATCGCCCTGCCGGGAGCCGAGATCAGGGGCACCGCCGAGGACGGCCGGATCCCGGTCACCGCGACCGTACCGGGAGGTGGCTTCGACCAGGTCACCTTCGCCGCCAAGGTCGGCGGGGACGCCTGGCGGGTGATCGGCACCGACGACGCGCCGAACGCCTCCCCCGCGGGCCGTACCTTCCGGGTCTTCCACGACCTGCGCGGCATCGCGGCGGGCACGAAGATCTCCTACAAGGCGGTGGTGAAGGACTCCGCGGGCCGCTTCGCCTCGGCGAGCGCGGCGGCGACCGTCGGCGCCGAGCCCGCCCCCGAGGAGCCGGGCGCGGTCAAGCGCGACTGGCTGGTCGTGCACTACCAGCGCGAGAACTACGACGGCTGGGGCCTGCACGTCTGGGGCGACGTCGAGAACCCCACGGAATGGGCCGAGCCGCTCAAGCTCACCGGCGAGGACGCCTATGGCCGTTTCGCCTGGATCAAGCTCAAGCCCGGCGCGTCCAATGTCGGAATCATCGCCCACAAGGGTGACGAGAAGGACGGCGGCGACCGGGTCGTCAACCCCGCCAGGAACGGCGAGGTCTGGCTCGCGGAGGGGAACGCGGAGACGCACCTGTCCCGCGCGGCCGCCCAGGGCTACACGACGATCCGCTACAGCCGGCCGGACAAGAACTACGACGGCTGGGGACTGCACCTGTGGGGCGACGGGCTCGCCGACGGGGTGCCCACCGAGTGGGCCACCCCGCGCCCGCCGGACGGCACCGACTCCTACGGCGCGTTCTGGAAGGTCCCGCTGAAGAACGCCTCGACGCCGGTGAACTTCATCATCCACAAGGGCGACACCAAGGACCCCGGCCCCGACCAGTCGTTCACCCCGGCACTCCAGCCGGAGGCCGTCGTCGTCTCGGGCGTGGCGAAGATCCACCCGACCCGGGCCTCGGCCGAGAACGTGGCGATCCTGCACTACCACCGTCCCGACGGGAAATATGAAGGCTGGGGACTGCACCTGTGGGGTGACGTGGCCCAGCCCACCGAGTGGGCCACCCCGCTCCAGCCCACGGGCGAAGACGCCTTCGGCGTCTACTTCCGCGTCCCCCTGACCGAGGGGGCCAAGAACGTGAGCTACATCTTCCACAAGGGTGACGAGAAAGACCTTCCCGACAACCAGGCGCTGGACCTCACGGCGACCGGCCACGAAGCCTGGCGGATCGCGGCCACCGAGGGCTACCTGCTGCCACAGCCGGCGGCACGCGGCGCGGACGCCGACCTGTCGAAGTCCTCGGCGCACTGGATCGACCGCGGCACCGTGGTGTGGAAGGTCGAGCCGTCGTCCTCGCTCCGGCACTCCCTGGCCTTCTCCGAGAAGGGCGACATCACCTATGCCAAGGGCGACCTGACCGGCGACATCCGGATCATCCGCCTCCTTCCCGGAGCGCTCACCGAGGCGCAGCAGGCGAAGTGGCCGCACCTGGCCGGGCACGCCGCGTTCACCATCGACCCGCGTGACGCCGACCTCGTCGGGAAGGCACTGCGCGGCCAGGTCGTGGCCGTCGAGCGCGACGCCTCGGGCGCGCTGCTGGCCGCCACCGGCGTGCAGTTGCCCGGCGTACTCGACGACCTGCACGCCAAGGCGGCGACCGCCGGCCTCGGCCCCTCATGGAGCGGTGGCACGCCCGGCCTGTCGGTCTGGGCGCCGACGGCGCGCAAGGTCGAGTTGGCGCTCTACCGCGACCCCTCCGGCGGGGCCCGCACCGTCCACGCCATGCGGCGCGACGACGGCACCGGCATCTGGTCGGTCCGCGGGCAGCAGGGCTGGAAGAACCGCTACTACACCTTCCTGGTCACGGTCTACGCGCCCGCCGAGGGCAAGATCGTCACCAACGAGGTGACCGACCCCTACAGCCTGTCGCTGGCCGCCGGCTCGGGCCGCAGCCAGCTCGTCGACCTGTCCGACCGTTCCCTGCGGCCCGACGGCTGGTCGTCACTTGCCAAACCCAAGGCGGTGCCGCAGGAGAAGGCGTCGATCTACGAGCTGCACGTGCGCGACTTCTCCGCCTCCGACACGACGGTCCCCACCTCCAGCCGCGGCACCTACTCGGCCTTCACCGGCGACTCGGCGGGGATGAAGGAGCTGCGCGGGCTGGCCAAGGACGGCCTGACCCACGTGCACCTGCTACCCGTCTTCGACGTCGCGACGGTCCCCGAGCGCAGGGCGGAGCGGACCGAGCCCGACTGCGACCTGGCCTCGATGCCCCCCGACTCCGAGGAGCAGCAGGCCTGCGTCGCGCGCACCGCGGCAGGAGACTCCTTCAACTGGGGCTACGACCCGCTGCACTACACGGTGCCCGAGGGCTCCTACGCCGCCGACCCCGAGGGGTCCTCGCGGATCAAGGAGTTCCGGAGCATGGTCGGCGGGCTGAACGGGGCGGGGCTGCGGGTGGTGATGGACGTGGTCTACAACCACACCCACGCCGCCGGCCAGGACTCCACCTCGGTGCTCGACCGGATCGTGCCCGGCTACTACCATCGGCTGCTCGACGACGGCACCGTGGCCACCTCCACCTGCTGCGCCAACACCGCGCCCGAGCACGCCATGATGGGCAAACTCGTCGTCGACTCCATCGTCACCTGGGCCCGCGAGTACAAGGTGGACGGCTTCAGGTTCGACCTGATGGGCCACCACCCCAAGGCGAACATGCTCGCGGTCCGCGCCGCCCTGGACAGGCTGACCGTGGCCCGCGACGGCGTGGACGGGAAGTCGATCATCCTGTACGGGGAGGGCTGGAACTTCGGCGAGGTCGCCGACAACGCCCGCTTCGAGCAGGCCACCCAGGCCAACATGGCAGGCACCGGGATCGGCACCTTCAGCGACCGGCTCCGTGACGCGGTCCGCGGCGGCAGCCCGTTCGACCCCGACCCGCGGGTCCAGGGCTTCGGCTCGGGACTGGCCGGGGCGCCCAACGGGTCGCCCGCCAACGGCGACGAGGCGCAGCAGCGGGCCCGGCTGCTCGGCTACCAGGACCTGATCAAGGTCGGGCTGGCCGGCAACCTCCGCGACTACACCTTCACCGCCTCGAACGGCAGACAGGTCAAGGGCTCGCAGGTCGACTACAACGGCTCCCCCGCCGGATACACCGCCTCGCCGGGCGAGGTCGTCACCTATGTCGACGCCCACGACAACGAGACGCTGTTCGACGCGCTGGCCTACAAGCTGCCGCAGGCCACCACCATGGCCGACCGGGTGCGCATGCAGTCGCTCTCGCTGGCCACGGCCGTGCTCGGGCAGGGCACCTCGTTCGTGCACGCCGGCAGCGAGCGGCTCCGCTCCAAGTCGCTGGACCGCAACTCCTACGACTCCGGCGACTGGTTCAACCGGCTGCTCTGGGACTGCTCGGCGGGCAACGGCTTCGGCGCCGGGCTCCCCCCGAAGGCCGACAACGAGGACAAGTGGCAGTACGCCAAGCCGCTGCTCGCCGACCCGGCGCTGAAGCCGGACTGCGCGGCGATCGGCGCGGCCCGCGCCCGCTACGGCGAGCTGTTGAAGATCCGCTCGTCCTCCCCGGCCTTCGGTCTCGGCAGCCTGGCCGAGGTGCAGAGGCGCCTGACCTTCCCGACCAGCGGCACCTCGGAGACCCCGGGTGTCGTGACCATGCACCTGGACGCCTCGGGGATCGACCCGCGCTGGAAGTCGATCACCGTCGTCTTCAACGCGACCCCCGAGACACGGCCGCAGACCGTCGCCGCGCTGAAGGGCACCCAGGTGACGCTCCACCCCGTCCAGACGGCCGGCGACGACGCCGTCGTGAAGCAGTCGACGTTCGACCCCGCCACGGGCACGCTGACGGTCCCGGCACGCACGGTCGCCGTCTTCGTCCAGCCCTGACCCCCGCATATCCCGGAAAGACGGCCGGGCCAGGTGTTGCAGCACCCGGCCCGGCCAGGGAACCCGTCCATCGATCCTGGAGGCCCCCCACTCATGCAACCCTACAGAGTCATCGTTGCCACGGCGTTAAGCGCGCTGGCAGGCGCCGCGGTCGTGGTGCCCGTCGCGCTGAGCACCCCCGCCCAGGCGGCACCGCCCACCCCCGGCCCGATCGTCAAGCTGTGGAACTGGAACTGGAACTCCGTCGCCAGGGAGTGCACCGACGTCCTCGGCCCGGCCGGATACTCCGCCGTGCAGGTCTCGCCGCCGAGTGACTCGATGTCCAAGGGCGGCTCGGTCTGGTGGGACATCTACCAGCCCGCCCGCTACACCCTCACCAGCAAGTTCGGTGACGAGAACGCGTTCAGGAACATGGTGAACGCCTGCCACGCGGCGGGCGTCAAGGTCCACGCCGACGCCGTCATCAACCACATGACCGGCCAGGGCAGCACCAGCTACGGCGGCTACAGCTTCGGCAAGTACAACTACCCGGGGCTCTACTCCTCCGCCGACTTCCACTCCCCCGTCTGCGGGATCAACAACTCCGACTACAGGAACGACGGCTGGCGGGTGCAGAACTGCGAGCTGGTCGGTCTGTCCGACCTCAACACCGGCTCCGAGTACGTCCGCAACCAGATCGCCGGCTACCTCAACAAGCTGACCTCCCTGGGCGTGGACGGCTTCCGCATCGACGCCGCCAAGCACATCAACCCGGGCGACCTGGCCGCGATCAAGGGCAAGCTGACCGGCTCGCCCTACATCCACCAGGAGGTCATCCAGGGCGACAACGAGGCGATCACGCCGAGCCAGTACACCGGGATCGGCGACGTGCACGAGTTCGTGTACGGGCGCAAGCTCAAGGAGCAGTTCGCCGGGCAGATCAAGAACCTGCAGAGCTTCGGCCAGAGCTGGGGCCTGTCGGTGCCCAGCGACAAGGCCGTGGTCTTCATCGACAACCACGACACCGAGCGTAACGGCTCGACCATGAACTACAAGTACGGCGACGCTTACAAGCTGGCCAACGTCTTCATGCTGGCCTGGCCGTACGGCACCCAGCGCGTTTACTCCGGGTTCACCTGGGGCGACAGCGAGGGCGGCCCGCCGTCCGCCAACGGCGGCTTCGTCACCGACGTCAACTGCGGCAGCGGCCAGTGGACCTGCTTCCACCGCCAGATGAGCGGGATGGTCGGCTTCAACCGCGCCGTCGCCGGCACCTCGGTCGGCAACTGGTACGACAACGGCAACAACGTGATCGCCTTCAGCCGCGGCAACAAGGGCTGGGTCGCGATCAACAACGAGAGCGGCAGCGTCACCCGTACCTTCTCCACCGGCCTGCCCGCCGGAACCTACTCCAACGACGTGGGCGGCGGCACGGTGACCGTCGACTCGAACGGCTCCGCCTCGGTGACCGTCCCCGGCAAGAGCGCGGTCGCCATCCACGCCGGCGGCGTCAGGCCCACCGACCCGCCGCCCGGTGACGCGACCGTCTACTACGCCACCGGCTGGACGACCGCCAACATCCACTACCAGCCCACCGGCGGCGCCTGGACCACCGTCCCCGGCGTCGCCATGAACGAGACCGCCTGCACCGGCTGGAAGAAGAAGACCGTCGCCCTCGGCACCGCCACCGGGCTCAAGGCCGCCTTCAACAACGGCGCCGGCACCTGGGACAACAACGGCGGCTCCGACTACACCATCGGCCGCGGGGTGAGCACGGTCAAGAACGGCGTCGTGACCGCCAACGCCACCTCCCCCTGCGGCCCCGAACCCAGCCCCACCCCGACGGTGAACCCCGGTAAGGTCGCCACCTCCTTCAACGCGAACGTGACGACCTCCTACGGCCAGAACGTCTTCGTGGTCGGCGACATCGCCGAACTGGGCAGTTGGAACCCGGCCAACGCGGTGGCGCTCTCATCGGCCGACTACCCGGTCTGGAAGGTCACGGCCAACCTGCCGGCCAACACCGCGGTCTCCTACAAGTACATCAAGAAGAACCCCGACGGCTCGGTGACGTGGGAGAGCGACCCCAACCGGTCCTTCACCACCCCGGCGAGCGGCACCGCGACGCGCAACGACAGCTGGCGCTGACCTTCGGGCCGGACCTCGGCCCGGCCCACCATCCCGGGTGCCCACCGGCGCCCCGGCCCACCCCCCACCGCCTCGCACAGAGGAACCCCATGCGCTCATCTCCCAAACGCGCCCTCAGACTGCTCACCGTCGCGGCCTTCGGCCTGACCTCCGCCGTCGTCCCGCTGTCCGCGGCCCTGGCCGCCAACAGCGTGACCGTCTACTACGCCACCGGCTGGACGACCGCCAACATCCACTACCAGCCCACCGGCGGCGCCTGGACCACCGTCCCCGGCGTCGCCATGAACGAGACCGCCTGCACCGGCTGGAAGAAGAAGACCGTCGACCTGGGCTCGGCCACCGGGCTCAAGGCCGCCTTCAACAACGGCTCCGGCACCTGGGACAACAACAACGGCGCCGACTACACCATCGGCACCGGGACCGTGAAGGTCTCCGGCGGCCAGGTGACGTCGGGTGACCCGTGCTCGGGAGGCGAACCACCGGGCAACCAGGCCGTCGTCTACTTCTACAAGAAGACCAGGGGCTGGACGACCGCCAACATCCACTACCAGCCCACCGGCGGCGCCTGGACCGCCGTCCCCGGCGTCGCCATGAACGAGACCGCCTGCGCCGACTGGGCCAAGAAGACCGTCAGCCTGGGCTCGGCCACCGGGCTCAAGGCCGCCTTCAACAACGGCTCCGGCACCTGGGACAACAACAACGGCGCCGACTACACCATCGGCACCGGCGTCAGCACCGTCAAGAACGGCGTCGTGACCGGCAACGCCGCCGACCCGTGCACCCCCGAGGTTCCGGACACCGAGAAGCCCAGCACGCCGACCGGTGTGACAGCGGCCGCGACCGGTGTCTCGATCGCGCTGGCCTGGAGCCCCGCCACCGACAACGTCGGGGTGACCGGCTACAAGGTCACCCGCACCGGCGGCACCGGGGGAACCAAGGTCGTCGACGTGACGGCCACCGTGCACTCCGACACCGGCCTGGCGGAGAACACCCTCTATCGCTACACCGTCCAGGCCAGGGACGCCGCCGGCAACCTCTCCGGGGCGAGCGAGGAGGCCACCGCCACCACCGGGAAGAAGCCCGAGGAGCCCAAGGGCGGCACCCCGCTCGGCGGCGACCCGCGCGAGGACTCCATCTACTTCGTGATGACCGCCCGGTTCGCCGACGGCGACACCTCCAACAACCGGGGGGGCAGCCAGCACGTGAAGTCGGGCAACGCCGCGAACAACGACCCGATGTTCCGCGGTGACTTCAAGGGCCTGGTCGACAAGCTCGACTACATCAAGGGCCTCGGCTTCTCCGCCCTGTGGATCACCCCGGTCGTGCTCAACCGCTCCGACTACGACTTCCACGGCTACCACGGCTGGGACTTCTACCGGGTCGACCCCCGCCTGGAGTCCGAGGGCACGTCATACCAGGATCTGATCAACGCCGCCCACGCCAAGGGCATCAAGATCTACCAGGACGTCGTCTACAACCACAGTTCCCGCTGGGGCGCCAAGGGCCTGTTCACCCCCACCGTGTGGGGCGCGCGCGACGATCAGTGGAAGTGGCTCTACAGCGAGAAGGTGGCGGGCCGGGAGTACGACCCGATGCAGGAGCATCAGGGGAACGCCCCGGACCTGACGGCCGCGCAGAACGCGATGGCCAAGGGCAGGCCGTACAACGGCGACCAGTGGTCCACCACCGAGCCGGCGGGCAACACCTGCCGTAACTGGGGCACTCCCACCCAGTGGAGCAGCCCCGAGGGGTACCGCATCTACAACTGCCAGTGGCCGAATCCGACCTCCGGCATGTTCCCCGCGAACTACTACCACCAGTGCTGGATCGGCAACTGGGAGGGCGAGGACTCCCGTAGCTGCTGGCTCCACGACGACCTGGCCGACTTCAACACGGAGAGCAAGGTCGTCCAGGACTACCTGATCGACGTCTACAACAAGTACATCGACATGGGCGTGGACGGTTTCCGCGTCGACACCGCCGTGCACATCCCCAGGGTCACCTGGAACCGCCGGTTCCTGCCCGCGATCCGCGAGCACGCGACCGCGAGGTTCGGTGCGGAGAAGGCCAAGGACTTCTACGTCTTCGGCGAGGTCGCCGCGTTCGTGCACGACAAGTGGAACCGCGGCTCGGTGAACCACTCCGCCCAGTTCTTCACCTGGAAGGAGCGCAAGGAGTACAGCGCCGACGACGTCCGAGCGGCGATCGAGCAGTACGACTACGAGAACCTGATGGGTCCGGGCAACCAGCCCACCAGCACCAACGCCACGCTGAACGGCAACACCTACCACGCGCCCGACCACAGCAGGTTCTCCGGCATGAACGTCATCGACATGCGCATGCACATGAACTTCGGCGAGGCGTCCAACGCGTTCGGTAACGGCAAGGACTCCGACGACAGCTACAACGACGCCACCTACAACACCGTCTACGTCGACTCCCACGACTACGGCCCGAACAAGTCCTCGGTCCGCTACGACGGCGGCACCGACGCCTGGGCGGAGAACATGAGCCTGATGTGGACCTTCCGCGGCATTCCGACGCTCTACTACGGCTCGGAGATCGAGTTCCAGGCGGGCAAGCCGATCGACTGCGGGCCGACCTGCCCGCTGGCCACGACGGGGCGCGCCTATTTCGGTGACCACCTGGCGGGATCGGTCACCGCCTCGGGCTTCGGCACGGTGTCCAGTGCCTCGGGCACGGTGGCGCAGACCCTCGACAAGCCGCTGGTCAAGCACGTGCAGCGGCTCAACCAGATCCGCAGGGCCGTCCCGGCGCTGCAGAAGGGGCAGTACTCCACCGAGGGTGTCTCGGGCGGCATCGCCTACAAGCGTCGTTTCACGCAGGGGTCCGTGGACAGCTTCGTGCTGGTCTCGGTCTCCGGAAACGCCACCTTCACCGGCATCCCCAACGGCACCTACGTCGATGCCGTCACCGGTGACAGCAAGACCGTCACCGGCGGAACGCTCACCATCTCCCTGAGCGGCAAGGGCAACATGAGGGCCTACGTGCTCGCGCTGCCCGGCAACCCCGCTCCCGGCAAGATCGGCGTCGCGGGGCCGTACCTGAGGTGACCGCGTCCGAAGGCACCGCCCGGATCGGCTCGGAGGCCGGATCCGGGCGGTGTCGCGCCTTTCACCGCGCGCGATGCCGCACTCCCCCGACGTAGGTCGGCTCCGGCTCCCCCACCGGGGTGTCGCGGCGGGCGCGGGCCGTCAGGAGTCGATCAGCTTCGCGAAGCCCGGGTAGTCGACCACGATTCCGTCGTCGTCGAAGACGAGGTCGGCGTGCAGGCCCCCGCTCTCGCAGCGCACCAGGTTGGGACCGAGGTGGGTGTAGCGCTGGGGATGGTGGCTCACGTGCAGGTGGGGCACCTGGACCGAGGCCGTGACGATGTCCACGTGCCCTTTGGAACCGTTGAGGCCGTGCCGCAGGACCGGCATGGTGTGCGTCAGCGGCGAGAGCTCCAGATCGCAGTCGAGCGCGTCGTTCAGGACGTTCATGTCCCCGCCGGGCAACGCCCCGTCCAGGTGCCCCTCCTCGTAGGTCTCACAGGACCAGGCTCCGTGGACGGAGCGGCGCAGATCGAGGGACCGGGACCAGCCCGCGCCGTGAGCCCGTACCGTCAGCAGCTCGGTGATGTATCCGGGCAGCACGCGCAGCGTGTATTCCAGCCGGTAGGGCACCGGATCCGTGCCGATCGCCACACCGACCGCCACCATCTCCCCGGTGAGGTCGACCTCCGCGTATTCGGCTCCCTCGTCCTTCAGCCACACGAGCCCGCGCATCGCCGTCCCCCCGCCCGCTCCTTCCCGGCCCACGAGTGAGATGACCCGGCGGCACGGGAATACCCCTGGCCGGTGAGCGTGAACCTCCACACCATTCCAAGAACGTTAAACAAGACGCGTACCCCCTCGGCTCTCCGGCGCGGGGCCCGGCTACGGTATGCCGGGTGCAGGCGGTTATTGCGGCGTTCGTCCCGATATGGTGCATCGGTGCCCTCGGCTGGCTGGCCGCCCGTTCCGGGTCGGCGAGCGTTCAGGTCCGGCAGGCGCTGACGAGGTTCGCGTTCACCATCGCGATGCCCTCGGTGCTGTTCACCACGCTCAGCCGTACCCCGCTCAGCCAGATCCAGCCCGGCCCGCTGCTCGCCTTCGCGATCAGCACCTTCACCGTCGGCCTGCTGGCACTGGCGCTGTTCCGCGGCAAGCTGCCCGACCGGGTGACCGGCGCGATGGCGTCGTCCTATGTCAACGCCGGCAACCTCGGCATCCCCGTCGGCCTCTACGTCCTGCACGACGCGACGTTCGTGGTGTCGGTCCTGATGTTCCAGGTCCTGGTGGTCTCCCCGCTGCTCTTCCTCGGTCTCGGGGCCGGCGGCTCGTCCTTCCTCGCCCCGCTGCGGACGCCGATCGTGGCGGCCTCGATCCTCGGCCTGGGCGTGTCCGCCCTCGGCTGGCGGTTGCCCGACCTCGCGCTGCGGCCCCTGGAGATCCTCGGTGGCGCCGCGGTGCCCCTGGCGCTCTTCTCACTGGGCATGTCCCTGAACGGCTCGGCCGTCGCCTGGCGCGGAATCGGACCGGTGGTGGTGCTCAAACTACTGCTCCAGCCGCTGGTCGCTCTCCTGGCCGGACGTTTCCTCCTCGATCTCGACGGTCCCGCGCTCTTCGCGGCGGTCCTGTTCGCGGGACTTCCGACCGCCCAGAACACGTTCGTGTACGCCGCCGAGCACGGCCGTCCCACCGAACTGCCCCGCGACGCCATCCTCGTCTCCAGCCTCCTGTCCCTGGTGACCCTGTCCGTCATCGCCCTGCTGGGAGCCGGGTGATCCGAGAGATCCGTCCGTCCGGTACGTTCGTTCATCATCTGGGCGAGCGTGGTGACGAAGTGCCGTCTCCCGAGAACGAGGTCCATCGCGCCCAACAGCGCATGCGGGCGCTATGAGGCGTGAGTGGAGGCCTGCCGAAGTGCTTCGATCACGGTCGTGATCGCGGGCCGTCGCGCGCTGCCGGAGCGAACGGCAGCCACGATCTTCCGATCGGAGAGACCGATGATCGGGCGAGCGACGACGCCGGCCCTGGGCTCGACCGCGAGCTCGGGGAGCACCGCGACGGACAGTCCTGCGGCGACGTGGGAGAGCAGCACACCGTAGCTGGAGAAGCGACCGGCGACGATCGGCTCGAATCCGGCGAGCCGGCAGTGACGAGGAACGAGCTCACCCAGGTACGTGCCCGAGTGGTCCAGCGCCCACCGCTCCGCGGCGAGATCGGTGAGCGAGACGACGTCGAGCTCCCCCACCGCATGAGCCGCGGGCGCGACAAGCAGGAGCGGGTCGGTCGCGAGCGGGATCACCGTGATGATGGGGCTCAACAGCGAGCCGTCGGCTTCGTCGACGGTGACCACGAGATCGCAGCGGCCCTGATGGAGCGCCACCATGCTCTCGCGCGGCTCGATCTCGAGCAGCTCCAGCCTCAGCCGCGGGTGCGTGCGCGCCACAGCCGTCACCGCCTCGATCAGGATCGGGGCGATCGAGCTGGCGAACCCGCCCACGCGTAATTGTCCCGCGGGTTCGGTTGTGACCTCGGCCAGCTCCGCCTCGATGGAATCCATGTGGTCGCGCAGCTCGCGCGCCCGTTCCACGAGCGTCGCACCGGTCGGCGTGAGGGTGAGGGTTCGGCCAACCCGTTCGAAGAGCTGCACTCCCGTCTCGGCCTCCAGCACTGTGAACTGCTGCGACACCGTCGAGGGGCTCAACATCAGTTCCGCCGCCACGGCGCGCACGGTTCCGACCCGCTCGAACACATCGAGAAGCCGAAGTCGCCACGGGTTCAGAGTCATGACACGCAGCCTACTGTTCGATGGAACCGAACAGAATGATGGAAATGCTGTGATGGACATGCACAGTCTGACGTCAGTACCGTCGAACCATGCCGTCCATCGCCTCCGAACCCCCACTCGCCTCCGATGTTGCGTTCTGGTCAGATGTTGACAAGCACGTCATCCGGTACGGCGCCCCGTTCGTTCCGGAGATAATCGCGCGCGCCGAGGGAAGTTTCGTCTACACCGAAAGGGGGCGGAAGATCCTCGACTTCACGTCGGGGCAAATGAGTTCCATCCTCGGCCACTCGCACCCGGAGATCGTGGCGACAGTGCAGCGCCAGGTCGCCGGTCTCGACCACCTCTACAGCGGCATGCTCTCCAGGCCGGTCGTCGAGCTCTCGCGACGCCTGGCCGAGACGCTGCCCGACCCTCTCACCAAGACCTTGCTGCTGAGCACGGGTGCGGAGTCGAACGAGGCGGCTATCCGGATGGCGAAGCTTGTGACTGGAAAGCATGAGATCGTGTCGTTCGCACGGTCCTGGCATGGCATGACCCAGGCCGCAGCCGGGGCGACCTACAGCGCAGGACGCAAGGGATACGGTCCGACCGCCCCGGGCAACATCCCGATCCCGGTCCCCTACGAGTATCGGCCCGATTTCATCGACGCAGAGGGGCGACTTGACTGGCGGCGCCAGCTCGACGTCGCCTTCGGGCTCGTGGACGCGCAGTCCACGGGAAACCTCGCCGCCTGCATCATCGAACCGATCTTGAGCTCCGGGGGAGTCATCGAACCGCCGCTCGGCTACCTCGCGGCACTCAAGCGCAAGTGTGTGGAGCGCGGGATGCTCCTCATCCTCGACGAGGCTCAGACCGGGCTGTGCCGTACCGGCACCTGGTACGCCTTTCAGCGCGACGGTGTCGTTCCCGACATCCTGACCTTGTCGAAGACGCTCGGCGCCGGCCTGCCACTTGCCGCAGTCGTCACCTCGGCCGAGATCGAACAGGCCGCCGCCGAGCGGGGGTTCCTCTTCTTCACCACGCACGTCTCCGACCCCTTGGTCGCCGCCGTCGGCAACACCGTGCTCGACGTGCTCGAACGTGACGCGCTCGATGCGCGAGCGACCGAGTTGGGGGCGTTCCTGCGCGCCGGTCTGCTGTCCATCCAGCACCGGCACGCCATCGTCGGCGACGTGCGTGGCCGCGGACTCCTCCAGGGAATCGAACTCGCGCCCGGCACCGGCGCCGAGGAGAGCTCGGACGAGCTCGGAGCGGCCATCACCCGCCGCTGCCTCGAACTCGGCCTCCACATGAACATCGTGCAGCTGCCGGGAATCGGCGGCACGTTCCGGATCGCCCCCACTCTCACCAGCACCGAAGACGAGATCACCCTCGGCCTGGAGATGCTCGACCAGGCGATCGAAGACGTGATCACACGAACGCACCTCGCTGCTTGACCGGGAAAGGGGAGAGCGCCACGGTGGCGACGGCCGTCAGACCGTGGGCGCGTTGGCGTCCTGGCTCACCACCGCGAGCACCCCGTCGATCTCGGAGAGCGCGGTGGTCAGCTCGGTTATCAGGCCGACTCCGTGCACGGTGAGCCAGAGCGAGACGGTCTCCGGGACGTGGCGCTCGCCGCGCTGGTCGATGGAGAGCTCGTCCACGACGAATCCCCGGTGCGTGCATTCGGCCAGTACCAGCCGGAGCACGCCCCTCCTGTCGAGATAGGTCAGATGGAGCCGTGAGGGGGCGTACCTGGACCAGGGAAGCCGGTCGGCCAGCGGGGTGAGGACGAGTACCGTTATGAAATAGCCCACGGTCACGGCCGTCGCCAGCAGCCACAGCCCCGCCCCCGCCGCCATGCCCACCGCGGCGGTGAGCCAGATCGCCGCGGCGGTGGTGAGACCGCGGACCGCGTCGCCGCGGACGAATATCAGGCCGGCGCCGATGAAGCCGATGCCGGAGACGATCTGGGCGGCCACCCGGGACGGATCGAGGGTGACGTGCTCTCCCAGCACATCGGCGAAGCCGTATTTCGACACCAGCATGAACAGGGCGGCGGCGAAACCGACCAGGGCGTGGGTGCGCAGTCCCGCGCTCTTCTGGCGGATCTCCCGCTCCAGGCCGATCGCGGCCGAGAGCACGAAGGCCAGGGCCAGCTCACCGATCTGCGTCCAGCCCTGTCCTGCCAGGTCACCGAGAGGTGCCAGCGCCACCACCTCCAGGTCGGGCCGGCAGGCCCCTCCCGGCCCCGGCCCGCCGGGAAGGGCCGGGCCGCCGCTCGGTGTCTCTTTCCTCGCTACGCCACCTCCGCGGCCTGCCCGGCTTCCCGCAAGAGGGGCGAGAACCGCTGTTCGGTCAGATAGTGACCGATCCCGACGATGAGCACGAGGGGCCATTCGACGACTCCGAGCGCGCCCAGCGCACCCAGCACGCCGTAGAAGACCAGTCGGTCCGCCGGTGGCACGGTCAGCGTGCCGATCACCGGCAGGCTGATGTGCGGCCGCTCCGACCCACCCGCCTGGTCGCCCGCTCTGCCATCCAGAGCGATGGCGGTTCCCTTGACCATGACAGCCTCCGTGAATCACGACGTACTGTCGCAAGTCCCCGGCCTCACGTGGCCTGTAACGCCGTTTGATGAGAACTTTGCCCGTCCCCGGGTCCTCAGCTCCGGGCCAGGCGCCAGATGTGGAAGGCCAGGCCGTCGGCGGGCAGCGTGACGCTGCCGTCGGCCTCGGGGGACAGTTCCGCGTCGCCGTACACGGGCAGGCACCGGGCGCCGAGCGGGAGCCGCACCGGCCGGTGGGCGGCGCGGGCGGCCAGGATCAGCAGGCGTTCGCCCGCGCGCTCCCGGACGTAGACCACGGCGTCCTCGGAGACGTGCAGCCAGCGCAGGCCTCCGTGGCGCAGGGCGGCCTCGCCCCGGCGCAACGCGATCAGGTCGCGGTAGACACCGAGGGTGCCCTGGTCCCACCTCTCCGGCCGGTCCCAGGGCATGGTCCGGCGGGAGTCCTCTCCCCACGCGCCCTCCAGGCCGATCTCGTCGCCCGCGAACACCACGGGCGTGCCGGGCAGGGTGAGCATCAGCCCGGCGGCGACCTCCACCAGGGCGGGGTCCCCTCCGCATATCGTGCGGATCCTGGCGGTGTCGTGGGAACCGAGGATCGACCAGGAGTGGACCAGCGAGCGCCACGACAGGTGGCCGGAGAAGGCACGGATCGTCGTCGGTGAAGAAGAACATCTCCCGCTCGGCGGCACCCTTGTCCCGCAGCGCCGCCTGGAACCAGGCATGGGTGTCGCCGCAGTGGTTCGTCGTGAGGTCGCCCAGGATGCGCATGCCCCTGCGATGCACCTCGTCGATCAGCGCGCGGTAGGCCGCGTCGCCTCCGAGCAGCGGGTCGACCTCGGCGAAGGAGGAGGCGTTGTAGCGGTGGTTGGAGGCCGCAAGAAAGACCGGCGTCAGGTAGAGGGTGTCCGCGCCGAGGGCGGTGATGTGGTCCAGCCTGGAGCGGACGCCGTCCAGGTCGCCGCCGAAGATCTGCCGCGAGGTGTCGGGCCCGCTCCCCGCGACGGGGTCGTCCCAGCTGCGGGGGATCGCCCACGGCGGCAGGTCGCGTGTCGTGCCCGAGGCTGCACGCACCTCCTCCGGTATCGCCCTGGAAGACCTGGGCGGAATCCGGGAGAGGGTACGGCTCCGCAGGCCCCAACGGGTCACGCTCCACTCCTGGGCCTTCTCCCAGCTCGGGACCTTCCTTGAGTACAAGGCGCGGCGGGCGGGCGTCCCGCTGGTGTACGTCGATCCGGCCTACACCAGTCAGGAATGCGCCGACTGCCACCACATCGAGAAGGACAACCGGGTCGGCCAGGCCCTCTTCATCTGCCGGAACTGCGGGGTCGTTGCCCACGCCGACCGGAATGCCTCCCGCAACCTCGCCGCACGCGGCGAGGCTGCGTGGATCGCGGGGCGTGAGTCACGCGTCCCGGCCACCCCATAGGTGGTCTGGACGGAGGAGGCCACACCACAGCCAGTGGTGCCCTACCTCCAAGCCCGGTCCTTTAGGGCCGGGTCAAGTTGACAAAGCTGATCCACAATCACTGACCATGGCGGCACGACTCGACGAGATCGCCCGGCAGGCCGGGGTCAGCAAGGCGACGGTCTCCCGGGTGCTCAACGAGCGCCCCGGAGTGAGTCCGAGGGCCAGGAGCGCGGTGCTCACCGCCATGGACGTGCTCGGTTACGAGCGTCCGAACGGGTTGCGCCCGCGAAGCTCGGGGCTGGTCGGGCTGATCACCGCCGAGTTGCAGAATCCGGTTTTCCCGTTCTTCGCCCAGGTGATCGAGACGGGGCTGGCGCGCCACGGATACACCGCGGTTCTGTGCACGCAGACCCCCGAGGGGGCAGGTGAGGACGAGTACGTCGGGATGCTGCTGGACCGTGGCGTCTCCGGCATTCTCTTCGTCTCCGGGCTGCACGCCGACACGACCGTCGACCACTCCCGCTACCACGGCCTCAGGCGGCGGCTGCCCATCGTGTTCGTCAACGGTGACGTCCCGGGCCTCGGCGTTCCCTGTGTCTCCTGCGACGACGTCACCGCGGGCCGTATCGCCGCGCGCCACCTCGTCGAGCTGGGCCATCGTCGCATCGGGTTCCTCAGCGGCCCGTTGCGCTACTCCACGGTCCAGCGGCGGCTCGCCGGATTCCGTGCCTCGCTGCGGGAACTGGGCCTGGGGCACGACGCCGACGACCTGGTCGAACTGTCGCCCTTTGACGTCGAGGGCGGCCAGAGCGCCGCGTCCCTGCTGGTGCAGCGGGGCGCCACCGCTCTGGTCTGCGGCAGCGACCTGATGGCGCTGGGCGCGGTACGTGCGGTACGGCGGTACGGTCTGAGGGTGCCCGAGGACGTCTCGGTCGTGGGCGCCGACGACTCCCCGCTCATGTCCTTCACCGACCCGCCGCTCACCACGGTCCGCCAGCCCGTCCAGGCCATGGGGGTCGCGGCCGTACGCGCCCTGCTCGACGAGATCAAGGGGCGCCCCGCCAGGGCCGCCGAGTATCTCTTCCAGCCCGAACTCGTGGTCCGCGCGTCCACTCGGGCCCGATGGGCCTCCCACGACCGGAACGTTCCACCGGACCAGGTTCTCTGAGCCGGCGCCGGGCGGCCCGGTGGATCATGACGTACCCTCCGGCACCCGCCTCAAAAGCGGCTGTGACCCCGTTCGTGGGGCACTTTGTCCGTCCCATCGGCCCTCGACGCGTCGAGTAGGCTTCACGCGATCGGCGGGAAGCGGGAGTATTGGCGGCGTGAACCGCACAGCTGTACGTCTGGGAGTGTTCCTGCTGGCCGCCGTGGCGGTCGTGGCGGTACTGATGGCACTGCTGCCACCGTCCTCGCCCGGCAGGCTTGACGGTGGCGCCTCGCGAACCCCCGCCGTCGCGGTGAAGAAGCTGGGCGGCCGCGACCACGAGCTCACCGTGACCTCCACCGCGCTCGGCCGCGAGGGCATGGTCCGGGTCCTGCTGCCCGAGGGCTGGACGCCGGACTCGGGTCCGTGGCCGGTGCTGTACCTGCTGAACGGCTGCTGCCAGTCCGACTACGACACCTGGGTCACCAAGGGGGAGGCCGCGAGCCTCACCTCCGGCTACCGGGCGATCGTGGTCATCCCCGAGGGCGGCACCGTCGGCTTCTACTCCGACTGGCGCGACGGCCCCGGCTGGGAGACCTTCCACCTCACCGAGGTACGGCGGATCCTGGAGCGCGACTACGGCGCCGGGGACCGGCGGGCGGTGGCGGGACTGTCCATGGGCGGGTTCGGGGCCATGTCGTACGCGGCCCGCCATCCCGGCATGTTCCAGGCGGCCGCCTCCTTCTCCGGGGTGCTGCACACCCGCGACGGCAACGGCGGCGTCGACTGGCTGCTCAACCGGAACGGCGAGGACTCCGCGAAGCTCTGGGGCCCCCCGCGAGACCCCGAATGGGCCGCCCACAACCCGGCCGATCTCACCGGCGCGCTGCGCGGGGTACGGCTCTTCGTCTCCAGCGGCGACGGCTCCCCCGGCCCGCTGGACGGCACCTCCGAGCCGCGGGACGAGGGCGAGGCCGCCCTGCTCCGCCAAGCCGTGACCTTCGCCGAGCGGGCCAGGGCCAACGGCGTCGACGTGACCGTCGACTTCTACGGGCCCGGCACCCACAGCTGGCCCTACTGGAGCCGCGGCCTCGAACGCGCGCTCCCCATGCTCATGGACTCCATCGACGCCGCTCCCTGATGACCTGGGACACCTCCTCGAAAGGTGTACCCACCCGTGCGTCGGGGCGCCGAAAGTTAAGGCTGATGACTCTGGGCGTTCAACTCAGGCACCCCTCGCCGGTCACCCCCGTGACTAGCGTTCGTCAAACACCCCAGTTCAGGGGCGTTTGTCGCATGTCACGAGGAGCCACCTTGCGAGTCCTGGCCGTTGTCCCCGCCCGCGGAGGTTCGGTGGGCGTTCCCCTGAAGAACCTGGCCCCGGTGGGCGGCAGTCCCCTGGTCGCCCGCGCGGTACGGGCCTGTGTGCGGGCCAAGCTGGTCGACGAGGTCGTGGTCAGCACCGACCACGCCGGGATCGCCGAGGTGGCCCGCGCCGCGGGCGCGACCGTGATCGACCGGCCGGAAGAGCTGAGCGGCGGGACCGCCTCCAGCGAGTCCGCGGTGCTCCACGCGCTCGACCACACCCCCGACGTCCCCGACGTGGTCATCCTGGTGCAGTGCACCAGCGCGTTCATCGACCCCGCCGATCTGGACGGCGCCATTGCCAAGGTCCTGGACGGCAGCGCCGACGTGGTGTTCTCCGGGCTGGAGACGCACGAGTTCCTGTGGAGCGTGAACGGCGCGGGCGTCAACCACGACCCCTCCCACCGGCCGCGCCGCCAGGACCGCGAACCGCAGTTCCGCGAGACCGGCGCCTTCTACGTGATGCGCGCCGAGGGTCTGCGCGAGCACGGCCACCGCTTCTTCGGCGCCGTCGCCGTGCAGCGGGTCTCCCCGCACCACGCCGTCGAGGTGGACACCCCCGAGGATCTGGAGATCGTACGGGCGCTGGCACCGTTCGTGGACCGGCCCGAGCCGATCGACGTGGACGCGGTGATCACCGACTTCGACGGCGTGCACACCGACGACCGCGCCTACGTCGACCAGGACGGCCGCGAGATGGTCGCGGTCAGCCGCTCCGACGGCATGGGCATCTCACTGCTGCGCCGCTCCGGCGTCAAATTGATGATCATGTCCACCGAGCACAACCCGGTGGTCGCGGCCCGCGCCCGCAAGCTCGGCGTGCCCGTCCTGCAGGGCCTGACCGACAAGCGGACCGTGCTGCGCGACTGGCTGGCCATCGAGGGAATCGACCCGACCCGCGTCGCCTACGTCGGCAACGACGTCAACGACCTGGGCCCGATGAGCGACGTCGGCTGGCCCGTCACCGTCCCCGACGCCCACCCGAAGGTCCGCGCCGCAGCCAGGACCGTGCTGACCAGGCCCGGCGGGGCCGGGGCCGTACGGGAGCTGTGCGACCGGGTCCTCGCGGCCCGCCCGGCGGACGAGAAGGTCGCCGGAGGGACCGCGCCCCGCGCCGAGCTGAGGCTCGCCCCGGTCGCCAGGCCCGTCCAGATCGGCGACGCGCTGATCGGCGCCGGACAGCCGGTCTACGTGATCGGTGAGATCGGCATCAACCACAACGGCGACCTGGACATCGCGCGCCGGCTCATCGACGTGGCGGCCGAGGCGGGCTGTCAGGCCGTCAAGTTCCAGAAGCGCACGCCGGAGATCTGCGTGCCGCTGGAGCAGCGCGACCAGATCCGGCAGACGCCGTGGGGCGAGATGACCTACATGGAGTACAAGCTCAGGACCGAGTTCGGCCTGGAGGAGTACTCCCAGATCGCCGAGCACTGCCGGAAGCGGGGCCTGCACTGGTTCGCCTCGCCGTGGGACGTGCCGTCCGTTGAGTTCCTGGAGTCCATGGGCGTGGTCACCCACAAGGTCGCCTCGGCGAGCGTGACCGACCTGGAACTGCTCCGCGCGCTCGCCGCGACCGGCAAGCCGATCATCCTGTCCACCGGCATGTCCACGCTGGAGGAGATCGACCAGGCGGTGGAGCTTCTCGGCACCTCCAAGCTGGTGCTGATGCACGCCACCTCCACCTACCCCCTCCCCCCCGAGGAGGCCAACCTCCGCACGATCACCACACTCCAGGAGCGGTACGGCGTACCGGTCGGCTACTCGGGCCACGAGCGTGGCCTGCAGATCTCGCTCGCCGCGGTGACCCTGGGGGCGGTGACCGTGGAACGGCACATCACGCTCGACCGCACCATGTGGGGCTCCGACCACGCCGCCTCGCTGGAGCCCTCCGGGCTTGAGCACCTGGTCCGCGACATCCGCATCATCGAGACCGCCCTGGGCGACGGCGTCAAGCGGGTCTTCCCCGGCGAGCAGGCCCCCAAGTCCCGCCTCCGCCGCATCACTGTGTAGATGGCGACGCCGGCGCGCCGCGGTGAGGCTGCTCTTATCCGGCTCCTTCCCTCGTCGAGCGGGGTCGCTCGTTCCTCACGACCCCGCTCTCCTCAGTCCAGTCGCCGGCGCGGCCTCACGGGTAGTCCCCGTCAAGGGGAAAGTGAGGGGGGCGACGCAGGGCTTCTGCGTTGGGAACCCTTCGCTTCTTGGTCCAGTCGCCGGCGCGGCCTCATGGGTAGTCCCATCGGGGGGAAGGTGAGGGTGGTCGACGTGAGGGTTCTTGGTTGGGTCGTCTGAACTGGGGATGGGAGGGCGAAGTTGATCAAGTTGTCGGTGGTGGTTCCGGTGCGGGACGCGGAGAGCTACGTCGGGGACGCCTTGGCGTCGCTGGCCAGGAACGCGCGGCGGGACTTCGAGTTCATCGTGGTGGACGACGGGTCGGTGGACGCGACCGGGCAGATCGTCGAGGACTTCTGCCGTGATCTGCCCGGTCTGGTGGTGGTCCGCAACGACGCGCCGGTCGGACTGGCCGACGCGCGTAACCTCGGGATCTCCCTCGCCTCCGGCCGCTACCTGACGTTCATGGACGGCGACGACTGGCTCGCGCCGGGATATCTCGGGGACCTGGTCGGCGCGATCGAGCGGCTGGACTGCGACTTCGTCCGGGTCGACCACGTACAGGCGGAGGGCCGCAAGCGGACGATCCACCGGGCGCCGCTCGCCACCCGCGAGGTGGTGCTGAAGCCGCGCGACCACATCCTGCCCGATCACGCCAGGACCATGGTGGACTACCCGTACGCCTGGGCGGGGATCTACCGCCGGGACCTCGGCGACCTGCTGACCTTCCCGGGGCACCTGCACACCGCCGAGGACAGGCCGTGGATCTGGCGGCTGCACCGCGACGCGGGTTCGTTCGCGGTGGTGTCACTGGCCGGGCTGTTCTACCGGCGGATGGTGGCGGGCTCGCTGACGCAGACCGGCGACGCCAGGCAACTGCACTTCTTCGACGCCTTCGACCTGGTCTTCGCGGACCTGGAGGAGGAGTTCATGCCCAAGGCGGTGCGCACCTTCCGCGCGTTGCTGGCCCATCACCTGGAGCTGGGCGAGCGCCTCTCCCCCGAGCTTCGAGCCCGCTTCGAGGAGCGCGGTGCCACGACACTGAGGCGGTTCCCCGCCGACCTGCTCGCCGGGACCGCCCTGGACCCCGAACGCGATCAGATCCTGCTCGACCTCCTGGAGCGCCGATGACGCAGCTGTTCTACGCCTCGACCCTGTTCGGCGCGATGACGCTGGCGGCGGCGATCGACGACGGCCGTTTCGGCCCCCGCCAGGGGCGCCGGATCCTGCTGGTCTCCAACAACGCGGCCATCCCGGAGATCACCCCGGCTCTGGACGAGACCCCGGGCTTCGCCACGCTGCGCCCGCGCTTCGACGAGATCCACTCGTGGAACGAGATCCTGGCCCCGCTGCATCCATCGGACTGGAAGGCACGCGTCGTCGAGGTGCCGATGCTGGGCCGCCTGCTCCGCTCGCGCCTGTCCCTGGGAGCCGGGCCCGCCGAGCTGGTTCTGGAATCCGTCGCGGTCCCCCCTGCCAGGACGCTGGCCGGACTGGTCAGGGACTGCCCGATCTCGGTCTACTCCGACGGCCTGATGAGCTACGGCCCGACCCGCGACCCGCTGCCGCAGGAGATCTACGGGCGGATCACCCGCCTGCTCCACCTCGACCTGGTGCCCGGTCTTCGGCCGCTGCTGCTCTCCGAGTACGGGGTGCCCGCCGAGCCCCTTCCCGACCGGGCCTTCCTTGACGTGGTCGGCCACCGGGCCGCTGACCCACCCTCGGGCCGGGCGATGATCCTCGGCCAGTACCTGTCCGCCCTCGGCATCGTCACCTCCGAGGAGGAGGCGGAGCTCCACGCCGACATGCTGCGCGGCCTCGTCGCCCGGGGGTTTTCGCGCGTGCTGTTCAAACCGCACCCGGCCGCCGGGCGGCGGCATGCCCAGCGGCTGCGCGAGACGGCCGCCGAGCTGGGCGTCGAGCTGGACGTGGTGGCGGAGACCGTCCCGGCGGAGTCGTGCTTCGCCACCCTCGGGCCCGAGCTCGTGGTCGGCTGCTTCTCCACCGCTCTGATCACCGCCGGGCGGTACTTCGGGCTCCCGGTGGCGACGGTGGGCGGCAAGCTGATCCTGGAGCGGCTCTCCCCGTACGAGAACAGCAACCGGATCCCGGCGACCATCACCGACGCCCTGCTGCCCCGCCTGTCGACGGACGGTTCGCTGTGGGAGCCCCCGCCGGTGGACGTCTCCGCCCTGGTGGGCGCGGTCGGCTACTGCATGCGGAGCGAGGCGTATCCGGGGCTGCGCGAGCAGGCCGCGGCCTATCTCCAGGCCTGCGGCCCCGACCGCTACTTCAAGCACCGGCGGCTCGCCGCCCTGGACCTGATCGCCACCCCGGCCACCACCGCATCGGCCGGCGCCCCGGTCGCCGCCCCCCGGGAGCGGAGCCCCCTGGGCAGGCTCCGCAGCCGCCTGTCGAGAACCTTTCCCTGAGCCGCGCGGCCACAGCGGCACGGCACGGGCGGGAAACGGCGGATCGCCCCGCGTCCCCCGTGCCGCGCCCTCTCCTCCGGTCCGGAGGGGGGCGCGAGCGCCGGCCCAGCGCCCTGAGTCGACGCGCTCTTGGGCATGAGTACCGCGTGTGCGGCACCTCTGCGGCTTCCTGCCTCGTCGACCCGCGCCACCGGGGTGGCCTTGTCGGGTCTCCACAGGCTTGCGAACCCTTCCGGTTCCGTTCCCGCTCATCCAGCGGTACCTGACGCGGTCACGCCGGCATGCGCTGATTCGCCGTTAACGGCGAATCAGCGTTCCCTGCCCCGCCACGCGGGAGAGTCCGTTTCCCCTCCGGTCTGAGGGGCGGAGCACTACGGACGGCTCAGGTAGCGGCGCATCCGGCGCTTGGCGCGGTAGCCGATGCGCAGCACGTTCGGCGGGACCTCCACGCGCATCCGGGCGCGACGGCGGGCGGCGGCGTACTCGGGGCCGTCGAGCAGGGACTTGGCGGGGACGAGGCGTCCCGAGCGTGCCTGCCCGACCAGGGAGACCATCCGCGAGACCCAGTCGCTCTCGTCACCGGGATGGAAGTAGTTGTCCCTGCACCAGCCGTCGTCCGGGTCCAGGAAGCGCCCCGCGGAAAGATCGTCGAGGGTGCCGAGCAGGCCGCTGTCCTCGAAGACCAGGTTGATCATCTCGGCGCCCACCCCGAAGTCCGACAGCACCAGCAGGGGCACCTTCTGGGCGATCGCCTCCAGCGCGGCGGTCGAGCTGACGGTGACGAACCCGGCCGCGTGGGCCAGGTGCTCGTGCATGGGCCCCACCGCGAAGCGCACGGCCCCGGCGCGCACCCTGCCCTCCTCCACGAGCGACTGCCACAGGCGCTGGTAGTGGTGGCGCTCATTGTGGGTCTGCCGCTCGCCGTCCAGGGCACGGAGCTTGACGACGACGTCCAGATCCGGCCGTCGCCCGGCCAGTTCGGCCAGGGCCAGCAGGATGCTCTCGCGCTCCTGTCTCCGCTTGGGCACCTTGGCCTGGGTGGCGAACACCACCCGGTCCCGCGGCCCGATGCGGGCGACCTCCTCCTGGCCTCGCAGAAACGGCAGCCGGGCCAGCCCCACCTGGCCGCCCCCGCCCAGCTCACGGCCCATCGCCGAGAACTCCTCGACCTCCCGCCCGCTGTGCAGCACGAACAGCTCGCATCCGCTGCGAAACAGCCAGGCCTTCTCGGTGGCGGGGACGGAGATGCCAGGCAGGCCCGAGACGAACACCGGCCGTGGCCGCAACCCGGCCAGCACCTCGCCGACCAGCACGTCCACCACGGGCCCCGTGCAGGCGGCGAGCACCACGTCGGGCCCGAGCCGCTCGGCGGCCCGGCGCAGCGCGCGGGCCGAGAGCACCGGCGGATCCGCCGCCGAGCCCGCGACCGCGGCACTGATCTGCGCCGGGGACGGGGTGATGGGGGTGCGGATGACCGCCAGCTCCCTCGTGCATCCCGAGGGCAGGTCCCGCAGCAGGCAGGCCGCCCACTTCAGGTAGGAGTCAGAGTCGGCCACGGCCAGGACCTTCAACGAGAACCTCCAACGGGGATCCCCCGCTTCATATCCGATTTCACATGGGCGGACCCGGCGCGGCTCGCATCCCGGGGCGGCACGCCACCGGCCTCCGGCCGCGGGGTCACGAGGTCACGAGGTCATGCCCCGGTGGCTCCCGTGTCGTGATGGGCGAACATCGACAGGTGGGAGCGGAGCGAGGGGGCCGCCTCCACCGTCCACCACTCGTCCGGGACGTCCACCGTCTCGACCGGGACGCCCCTGGCCGAGAGCAGGACCCGCAGGGAGGTGACCGCGGTGGACGGCAGGCTCAGTACCCGCTGCCCGGCGGCCAGCCCGCGCAGGGTCATCTCGGCGGGGATCCCGCCGCCGTAGACGGTGATCCCGGGCTGCTCCCCGACCCTGGCGAGATCGTGGGGGTCCTCCCTGCGGTGCGGGAAGTAGGCCACCGGCCCGGCCGAGCCGAGAGCGGCCAGCCAGCCGAGGTAGTGGTCGCGGTGGATCAGGCCGTTGCGGACCAGCGAGGTGCCGAGAACGACCGTGAGCTCCTTGGGACGGGGCACGCGCAGCGGCTGCGACCGCAGCCAGGCGAAGTCGTGGGTGATCAGCTCGGCCCCTCTCGCCCGTACGGCCTTCGCCAGGTCCGCGGGAACGGGCAGCGCTGTGAAGATCGACAGCCGCCCCGAGCGGGCCGCGGCGCGCAACCTGAGTCCGGCCGCCGCGCCGAGGGCGGTTCTGAGCCGTCCCGCCTTCCCCCGGGCCCTCAGCAGGGGCGTACCCGCGTGGCCGACGAGCAGCTCCAGGAGCCTGATGGTGGCCAGCCCGTCGTCGACGATCACGATACGGCCGGGGCGCCCGGTGAGCCAGCGGAACTGGACCTTGCCGGAGAAGGCGTCGCCCACCGCCCAGGTCACGCCCCGGTGCGGCCTGGGCATGTCCGGCCGCGCGGCGGTGAGCTCCAGGCCCGGCGGCAGGGTGAGGCGCCCGAGCTCGCGCCCGGTGGCGGCCAGGGGGCGGAGCCTCGCCCTGGGCACGAGGTGGCTGCGGGCACCGAGCAGCCCCGCGTGGTGGGCCTCCACGGCGCAGAGCATCTGCAGCGGGGATTCCACCCAGGCGATGGCCGAACCCTGATCCCGCGCGTGGTCTCGACCGTCCTCCACGCCGGGTGATGACCCGTTCACGACTGACCCAAGCTAACCCGGTGGCCTTAAGCGCCGGGGAACCACGGATGAACAGCCGCCCACGCGTGCTTGCGCGCGGTCTTTTCGATCTTTATCGTGGTGTACGGAACCGTTTCGTACACCACGGAGGAGTGAGCATGTGGACAGCCGATGAGATTCCCGACCTGACCGGCTCCACCGCCGTGGTCACCGGGGCGAGCGGCGGCATCGGCGTACCGACGGCACTGGAGCTGGCCAGGCACGGTGCCAGGGTCGTCATGACGGCACGCGACCCGGACAGGGGCCGGGCCGCGCTGGAGGCGGTCAGGGCGGCGGCGCCGGGGGCGACGGCCGAGGTGAGAGCGCTCGACCTGGCCGACCTCCGCTCGGTACGCGCCTTCGCGGACACCGTCGACGGGCCGCTGGAGCTGCTGGTCAACAACGCCGGGGTGGGCCCGATGTCCCGGCGGACCACCGCCGACGGCTTCGAGACCCAGTTCGGCGTCAACCACCTGGGGCACTTCGCCCTGACCGGCCTGCTGATGCCACGCCTGCTGGCCGCCTCCGCGGCCCGGGTGGTCACGGTCTCCAGCGACGCGCACTCCCTCGGCGCGATCGACTTCGAGAACCTGGGGCTGGAACGCGGGTACGGCATGTTCTCCGCGTACAGCCGTTCCAAGCTGGCCAACCTGCTGTTCGCCGTGGAGTTGCAGCGCCGCGCCGACGCCTCGGGGGCGGCGCTGCTGAGCCTGGCGACCCACCCGGGCATGACCGCCACCGGCATTCTGAAGCCGGGCGCCCTCACCCGCCCCTTCAACGCGCTGATGCGCCTGGTGGCACAGCCGGTCGCCAAGGGCGCCAGGCCGTCCCTGTACGCGGCCACCTCTCCCGAGGCGAGAGGCGGGCAGTACATCGGCCCGGGGCCGAAAGTGCTGCGCCCCTCGCCGAAGGCACTGGACGAGGCGGTGGCGGCGAGGCTCTGGGAGAGGTCCGAGGCGCTGACCGGCGTACGATTCGGGGAGATCCGCCAGCACTAGCGAACCACCGGAGGCACCTTGCGTCTCGACCCCACTCGGGAGCGGGCGATCCTCGACGCGACGGCCGGTCTGCTGTCCGAGGTCGGATACGACCGGATGTCCATCGACCAGATCGCCAGGCGGGCCAGCGCGAGCAAGGCCACGATCTACCGTCGCTGGGCGGGCAAGGAGGCGCTGGTCGTGGATCTGATCTGCAACCACCTTGAGATCGACGTCGTGCCGCCGCCCGACACCGGGTCGATGCGCGGGGACCTGATCGGGGTCGTGGACGGGTTCTGCCGGATACTGGAACGGAAACAGGCGATGATCTTCGGCCTGTTTCCGGCGTTCCTCACCTCCCCCGAGCTGGCCTCCGCCCTGCGCGACAACGTGCCCCGCCCCGACATCACCGGCACCGTCCCGCTGCTGGAACGCGCCAGGGAGCGCGGCGAGCTGCCAGGGCCGGTGGACCCCGCGGAACTCAGGAAGGCCACCGAGGCGCTGGTGTGGTACCGGCTGCTCTTCACCGGTAAGCCACTGGATCGGGAGTTCGTCGAGGACACGGTCGACCGGTTCCTGCTCCCGCTGTTCCGATCCTGGTCCGGCCAAGAGAGCTGAGGCCCGCCCTGCCGCCGGCGGGCCCCTGAGCCGCCGAACCTCGTTCGGGCCTTCCGGGGGAGCGGGACGCATCCGCTCCGCACTTTTTACCATCGAATATTTGTTGCAAAAAGTTAAGGCCTGACACCCTTACCGGCGAGCCTCCCGATCATGCCATACCATCCCGGGTCAGGCGATCCACCGGCGGGTACCACACGGCTGGATCGCCGAGGAAACAGGGGATCCCGCCCGCGACGGGGCCGCGACCCCGTCCACCGCGACCGGCCGGAGGACGAGGGTGACCCGCCTCCTTCCCAGGCCAAGCGACCCCCCGTCGTACCCCTGCGACTTGGACGTATCACCAAGTCAGGGCAATGTGTCCTACTTGTAATCGTCTGTCCGAGTGACGTACGTTCGTCCTGTTCATGGCAAATGTCTGGGTCTGTATAGATCTAAGCATTGCCGTCACATTGCCCGACCGTGTTCCACCTGGGCGGAACCCCTCCGCCCGCGGTGAGCACGGCCGCCGAATCCGCGAAGTCTGCGGAACCGGGGAACCACGTTCCTGGGGTGAATCAGCGCGTTCTCGCGCCGTAGGGCACTTCCCAGCCCGAACCCGTCAGCTAACCCGGTAGGCGGCATGGAAGCGAAGCAAGGAGTCGAACCCCGCTATGACCAAGCACCGCCTCACCCCCACCTTCAGCGCCCCCCGCGTGGCGAGCGCCCTCCTGGGCGCCTGTGTCGTCCTGGCGACCGGCTCCGTGGGCTCCGCAGCCCTGGCCGACAGCCACACCGCTCTTAACCCGCCCGCCGACGCGAAGATCTCCGAGGTCTCGCAGCACAAGCCCGCGAGCACCCCGCTCGAGATCGCGGCCCAGAGGCTGCCCAAGGTCTCCGCCGCGCAGGTCCTGGACCTCGCCTCCAAGCAGATCGGCGTCCGCGAGAACTCCCAGGGCGGCGGGACCAAGTTCCACTCGTGGTACATGTCCTCCCCGCGCGCCAAGGAGACCGTCGCCCGTGACGGCGGCACCATCCAGGGCTACGCCAACGCCCCCTGGTGCGCGATGTTCGTCTCCTGGGTCGGCGAGATGGCCGGCATCCGGCCCACGATGGGCTGGGACGCCTACACCGTCACCCACGCCAAGTGGTTCAAGAACAACCACCACTGGGGCACCACCCCCACTCCCGGCGCCGTCGTCTACTTCGACTGGGCCGGCGGCAAGAGCCTCGACGGCATCGACCACGTCGGCTTCGTGAAGAAGGACAACGGAGACGGCACGATCACCACGATCGAGGGCAACACCGGCAACGGCAACGTCGAGCAGCGCATCCGGCCTGTCTCCCAGGTCGTCGGCTACGGCTACCCCGTCTACGCCAACTGATCCACACCCGCCGCCCGCGCCATCCCCCATGGGGCGGGCACCCGGCACCCCGCCGGTGAACGCGGGCCGATCCGCACTCGCCCAGGGGCGCCGCTCGCTCGAGCGGCGCCCCTGACGGCGTTCCCCCGGCCGCCTTCGCGACTCCTTCGCATCGATCGTCCCACCGTGGTGCCCCTTTCGCGGTGACGTCCAGCGCCCCGGTGGCATCCACGATGCCGCGAGAGTGTGCGCACTCCTCATCCCAGGCCCTGAACGCCTCATCGACACCGGCTCCATCGACGTCGGATTCGGGGTGCTCGCCGGATTCCGGGGGCCGCCAGAGGTTCCGGCGGTTCTCTCCGTTCAGCACGTTCCGGAACCGGCTTCGCTCGACCACGCCCATGTGCCGGACCAGCCCGAGCAGGGACGGCTCCGAGGGGGTGCGGTCTTTTCTCCGAGCTGCTCGGCGGTCAGGCCCGCGATTTCATCGGTTACCTCCAGCGTGGAGACCCCCGCCTTCAGACGGGGGAGGAAACGCGGCACGGTGCCGCGTTTCTGAATGGGTTGCGTAGCCGTAGCCGTCCGCTCTCTGGAGCATGCGAACGTGGCGGTGGCCGATGCCCTGCACGGTGCCGTGCCGGGTGGTGATGTTGAAGCTTCCGGTGGTGCGGACGGCGACCCGGCCGGTGTGAACCCCGGCCTTCTTGCCTGCCGGGACGTTTGCCCGGACCAGGTCGCCGGTTTGGAAGCCGTGGTGCAGTTTGCTCCGTGGCCGGGCAAGACGGGGGAACCCGTATCGGTCGGGGACGGTGCGGGCGTAGGTGCCGCGCCCGGTCGCCGTGACCACCAGGACCGTGGACGGCCAGGCAGTCACGCTCTCCAGTTCGCCGACGTGCAACGCGTCCAACGTGTGGGACTTCGGAGCGCCGGTGCGGGAGCGGTTCCATTTGGTGCGCCCGCCGGAGGCGCCTGCCACGGGCAGGCCGGTGGCCTTCAGCGCCTGCCACAGTGCCCAGCGGGTGGTGTTGACGGCGGCGGCGTCGCGCAGCGGTGCTTTCGCCTGCTTGAGGATCTTCGTCAGGAGGGTGGGCTTGTCCTTGAGGAACTCCTGCACGGGGGTGGCGTTCTTGGTCTGGTTACAGCCGATGCAGGCCAGGGTGAGGTTGCTGACGCGCTCAGAGCCGCCCCGGCTGCGGGGGTGGATGTGGTCGAGGTTGAGCGGTACGCCGCTCGCGCCGCAGTAGGCGCAGGTGCGCCCCCACTTGGCCAGCAGGTATTCGCGGACCTCGTACCCGGCGAGGGTGCCCCGCTGGTAATCCGCTCCTTCGAGCGGCCGCCCGGCCGACAGGGCGTGGGTGTCGAAGGAGACCTTCTCCACGTGGACGGCGGCCACGGGCGCCCACCGGGTCAGCCGCGCCACCCACGACATGGTGGTGTCGCAGCGACGGCGCGAGCCACCCCTGCGGCTTGGTGCGGTTGAGGAACCGGGGGGAACGGTAGCGCAGGTTCCGCGACCGCCTCCCTCGCCGGTACGCAGCCCGCGAGGCGAGCCTGTCGCGGATCAGCACGCCCCGGTGGTCGAGCCGGATCGCATACCGTCCGGCCCGGCTCCCGGCCTGGCCGGTGAACACCCCCAGGCCGGTGTGCCTGGAGCCGGGGTCGATGCCCACGTGCACGCCTTCGACGGTCGAGGTCGCCGCGTCGCGGTCCTTGAGACGGATGACGAACGGTGTGTGACGGTGAACCA
>NZ_JBSFWD010000030.1:0-120605 GCF_053592655.1 Streptosporangium sp. NPDC002607 | reverse complement strand
GCGGGCTTCACGCACTCTCGGCTGTGGGGACTCACCCGCAACCCGTGGAACCTGGACTACTCCCCCGGCGGTTCCTCGGGCGGCTCGGGCGCGGCCACGGACAGTCCTGACCGGCGCTCCGATGGGGCGTGTGCCCGCCGGACATCCACGGCCCGGCAAACGGGTCAGCTGAGGACGCGTAGCCGGAGGTTCGTCGCTCCGGGCGCCTGGGTCACGCTGAGGCGTTCGAGCCTGATGTTGGTCCCACCCGGATGATCGAACAGCCGGACGCCGTCGCCGAGCAGGACGGGCGCGATGAACACGAGGATCTCGTCGAGCACGCCCGCGTCGAGGCACTGCCGGGCCACCTGGGCACCGAGGACACCGACGTACCTGTCACCCGCGGCGGCCTTGGCCGCGGCGACACCGCTGTCGAGGTCACCGACGAAGGTGACGCCCGGCACCGGCGTGTCCGGCGCCTTGTGGGTGAGCACGAACTGCTGCCCGGTCCACCCCCCGCCGTACGGCTCGCCCTGCTGCTCGGTGCCCCTGTGCGGATCGTCACCGCCGAAGGTGCGGTTGCCGACGAGCAGCGCACCGGTCTGGTCCATGATCTCCTCCACCATCGGGTTGGGCCCGAGGTGCCCGGCCAACCAGGACATGTCACCTCCCGGGCCGGCGATGAAGCCGTCCAGCGACATGGTGCACTGGTACTGCAACTTACCCATGACCTACCTCCGTCGAGATCGATTCGACTGCCCCCCGTTGGGACGGCGGACCGCGCGAAAACTCATCGGTGCGCCGGCGGCAACACCGTGGGCAGGGCGAACGCGCTGTTCACCGACGCCACGCTGCCCTCCAGCAGCGCCGCGGTCTGCTTCGCCGGCCAGCCGAGCACATCTCGCAGGAATCGTCCCGGCTCGGCATCCGGCCAGGCCGGGACCTCACCGGTGAGGCATCGCGAACAGCCGCGGAACCACCTCACCGGGAGATTCTCCGCACGGGGCGGGAAAAGGTCGGACGGCCCGCGCGGATGCCCCGGCCTGTCCTGCCTCAGCCCGCCGAGACCCGAAGGACGATCTTGCCTCGTACATGCCCGCTCTGGCTCAGCCGGAAGGCCTCGGCGGCCTCTGACAGATCCAGCACCGTCGCGATCTCCGGGACGACCAGACCGTTCTCGATCATCTGTCGCAGCTCGTCGAGGTCCGCCGTGCTCGGCCTGGCGAACACGAAGACGCCGCCGTGCTCCAGCACGCCGTCGTTGGTCAGCGAGACGACCCGCCCCCGCGCGTCCTCGCGCAGCAGGTCAAGGGAGGAGACCAGCGTCTCGCCGCCGTACATGTCCACGATCGCGCTGACACCGGCCGGCGCGAGCGCCCGGACCCGCTCGCCGAGCCCGGGGCCGTAGGTGACGGGCTCGGCGCCGAGGCCTCGCAGGTAGTCGTGGTTGCGGGCCGAGGCGGTGCCGATGACACGCGCTCCCAGGGCGGCGGCGATCTGTACGGCGAACGACCCGACACCGCCCGCCGCGGCCTGCACCAGCACGGTGTCACCGGCCCCCACCCGCAGCGCGTGGACGAGTGACTGGTAGGCGGTGAGGCCGGCGATGGGGACGGCCGCCGCCTGCTCCCAGCTCAGATTGACCGGCTTGCGGGCGATGGTGCGCACCGGTGCGGCCACCCGCTCGGCGTAGGTTCCCCTCCCGATGGAATCCTCGCGCACGTACCCGATCACCTCGTCCCCCACCGCGAGGCCGGTGACCGTCGGGCCGACCTTCGCGATCACCCCTGCGACGTCCCAGCCGGGGACCACAGGGAAATGCACGTCGAAACGGCTGTCCAGCTGCCCGGCGGCTATCTGCCAGTCGACCGGGTTGACCGACACCGTCCTGACGTCGATGAGAACGGACTCCGGGCCGAGTTTCGGCTCGGGGACCTCCCCCATCTCCAGGACCTCCGGCCCTCCGTAGCGCCGGTAAACGACCGCCTTCATCAAATCCTCCAACCTGGAAACCCCCGCCTTCGGGCGGGGAGGGAGACGGGGAATCCCCTCCCTCGAAAAGGGGAGGATGTCGGCTCCCCGCCTTCCGATGATGAGCCGATGCTGTCTTCGGGATACCGCGAGCCGCGGCTCAGGGGCTCACGCCGACGCCTCGACGCCGACGTTCCCGTCACGGGGCTCGGAGCTGAGCGACACGGTGGCGATCTCGGGCCCGCACTCCTGACGGCCGACCAGCCGGGAGCCGACCAGCCTGCAGGCCAGCTCGACGAAGCGGTCCTGCAGCTGGGCGACCGACAGCCGCCCGTCGGGGCGGTACCAGACGGCGACCCCGTTGCACATCTCGAGCAGCGCCAGCCTGGCCACCCGCAGGTCGGTGATCTGGAACTCCCCCGTACGCACCCCCCGCTCCAGCACGCGCTGGAACATGGACTCGTAGTCGTCACGCATGGCGACGATCTCCGCGTGGTTGTCCCCGGTCAGTGCCCGCACCTCGCGGTCGGTGACCTGGCAGGTGAGCGGGTTGACCGCCTCCGTCGCGACCTGGGCGAGCACCAGCCTGGCGAGCTGGACGGCCGGGTCCGCGCTGGGCTCCAGGGCCTCGCGCCCGGCGCGCAGCAGCTCGCCCAGGCCCGCGCGCATGATCCCGGCCAGCAACTCCTCCTTGCCGCCCGCGTAGTGGTACAGCGTGGCCGAGTTCAGCCCGGCCGCGCGGCCGATCTCGCGGATGCCCGTGGCCGCGAAGCCCCGTTCCGCGAAGAGCCCCACCGCGGCCCGCTGGATCTGCTCGAGGTTTGACACGGCATCTCTCAATCGAACGATTGATTAGACATCGCACCCTAGCAGGGCACGCCGAGGATGACGTGATCCCGCTCCGGCGCCGCGGGCATGGCGGCGCCGAGATCGTGGGACGACCGTGGAAACCATCGAACCGGATCAGCGGTAGTAACCCTCGACCGGGACGCGCGCCTCGTCGAACAGGGCGGGGCCCTCCTGCCGCGCGCCGGCGCCGGTGGCGGCCGGTTTGAGGCTCGCGAGCTGTTCGTTGGAGAGCGCGAACACCACGCGGCCGAGGCCGGACCGTTCGATGGCGCCCCCGCACATGGGGCACGGCTGGCAGCTGGTGTACATGGTCGTGGCGGCCGCGGCGGCGGGGTCGAGCTCGCGGGCCGCCCACCTGGCCAGCTTGAGCTCGGGGTGGGCGGTGATGTCGGCGTCGCTGAGAACCGTGTTGCGGTCCTCGGCGAGCACGGTGCCGTCCGGGCCCACCAGCAGTGACCCGAACGGCGGGTCACCGGCCGCCCGCGCCGCGGCGGCAAGCTCGATGGCCCTGCGCAGGAACTTCTCGTCGTCGCCGGTCATGGTTTCTCTCGTTTCTGTCTGATACGTGCTCGGATTCCAGCGGGCGGCCACGGTCGCGAGCGCCTGCCAGGCGGTCTGCGGATGGCGTGTCTCGTCCGGGTCTCCGTTGAAGGGGTCGAGTACGACGGTCTCGGAGCCGAGGAGGCGCAGCTGTTCGAGGTCGTCAAGGATCTGGTCGATCGTGCCCTCACCGGCGAGCCGCCCGGGGGCGGTGATCGGCGTCTCGGTGAGCCGCAGGGCGATCCGGGGGGCCAGGGCGGGCACCGGCCGTTGACACTCGTTCGCGATGGCCTTCAACCGGCCCAGCGCCTCGCGCAGCCAGGGGAGGGTGAACCTCAGCGGATGCCATGCCTCGCCGAGATGTACCGCCCGGCGCAGTCCGGCGTCGCTGTTGCCGCCGACCCAGATCGGTATCCGCCCGGCGCGGTAGTCCTTGTCATCGTTCCAGGCGGCGCGGATCACCCGGAGGTGATCGTCGGTCAGCGCCCCGCGCCGCTGGAACGGGACTCCGAGCGCGTCGAACTCCTGCCGCGCCCAGCCGACGCCCACGCCGAGGACGAGCCGTCCCCCGCTGAGCTGGTTGAGGTTGGCGGCCATCCGGGCGACGAGCAGCGGGTGCCGGTACGGCACGATGAGCACCGTGGTCCCGAGCCTGACCCTGCCGGTGATGCCGGCCAGCCAGGCGAGGGTGGTGAAGGGTTCGTAGAACGGCGCCGGGTACTGTTCGGCGACGTCGGGTGTTATCGCGATGTGGTCGGAGACCATGAGCAGGTCGAAACCCAGGCCCTCCACCGTCTGCGCCCAGTCGCGCAGCACGCCGGGGTCGGTACCTGGCCCAAAATTCGGGACATTAACGCCTATTTGCACTGGTTCAGGCTATCCAGCCGTTATTTCCCATTGGAAGAGAGTTTTCCCGGCGCAATAGTCGATATGCCGTGAATATGCCGGTACCTTTGCCGGATGACCGAGAGCCTCGACGCCACCGACTGGTCGATCCTGGTCGAGGTCCAGCGAGACGGCCGCATCCCGCTGACCGAGCTGGGGCGGCGGGTGAACCTCAGCGCCTCCGCCACCACCGAGCGGATCAGGCGCCTGGAGGCGGCGGGCGTCATCACCGGCTACCACGCCCACGTCGACCTGGCGAAGGTCGGCTTCGCCGTGCTCGCCGTGGTACGCCTGAAGTATCCGGGCAGCCGGCACCAGCCCCTGCACCGGCTGCTCGACGAGCGCCCCGAGATCCTGGAGTGCCTGCGGACCACCGGCGACGACTGCTACGTGCTGAAGCTGGCCGCGACCTCCATGGCCCACCTCGAACAGCTCGTCGACGAACTGGCCCAGTTCGGCAGCACCACCACCAACCTCGTCTACAGCCAGCCCCTGCCCTACCGCGGCCCCCAGGGCCCCTGACGTGTGCGGGGCCCCACTGACGGCGGGGCCTAACGGTCGGCGACGAGTCTCGCGGCGACGGTCAGCGCGATCGCGCTCCGTTCCTCCTCGGGCACCTCCATGCCGAGCAGGAAGGGAACGCTGCCCATGATCAGCGCGATCACCGCCAGCCGGGCCTCGAACTGCCGGACCAGCCCGTCCTCTGGCGCGCTCAGCACCGAGATCATCGTCATCATGCGCCGCTGCATCTGCTCACCGGCCGGCAGCTCGGACATGACGGCCTGATTGACCTGGGCGAACCGGATGAGCGGCCGCCAGTGATCGTTGAGGAGAGCCGCGATCCTGCGCAGGATCTCCCCCCTGGCCTCCTCGGTGTGCGGCTGGGCGCGAGCCCACTCCACGAGTTCGTCGATCGAGCCGTTCAGGTCGTCGATGACGCTGGTGAGGATGTCCTCCTTGGCCTTGAAGTGGTAGTAGAGCGCGGGCCTTGTGATCTCCAGCCGCTCCGCCACCTCCCGCAGCGAGGTCTTGTCGTATCCCTGCTCGGCGAACAGCTCCAGCGCGACCTGCTGGATCCGTTCCTTGGTGTCGCTGCGTCGGGCATTCATCGCCGGTCCGCCACTCCTCTTCGCGCCATGCCTTGACGACCACTCCGAGTTTGCTTACTTTCATGTAAGTAAGCAAACTCGGACCCGGCCTGTGAGGAGAAGATTATGGCTCAGGGTTTCCCCCTACCTCGCGCCTGCCCGTTCGCGCCCCCGCCCGAGTACGAACGCCTCCGCGAGGAGGCACCGCTGGTCGGGGCGGAGCTTCCCGGCGGGCGGGTCTGGCTGGTCACCCGGCACGCCGAGGCCCAGCAGGTGCTCTCCGACCCCAGGATCAGCACCGACCCCAGCACACCCGGCCACCCGATGTCCGCCCTGTCGGCAGAGCCCCCCTCGGCCGAGGAACGGCAGGCGGGCGCACGGTTCCAGGCGGGGCAGTTCATCGACATGGATCCCCCCGAACACGACGTCTACCGGCGGATGCTGATCCCCGAGTTCAGCGTCCGGCGCGTCAGGGAGATGCGCCCCCACATCCAGCACGTCGCCGACCAGCTCATCGACGACATGCTCGAGCAGGGCTCCTCCGCCGACCTGGTCGAGGCGTTCGGGCTCGCCGTCCCCTCAATGGTGATCTGCCGGCTTCTTGGCGTACCGTACTCCGAGCACGACTTCTTCCAGTCCAGGACCCGCCGGATGGTCAGCGCCGCTGCCGGCTCCCAGCGGGATGCCATGGCCGCGGCCACGGAGATCTGGAACTATCTCGACGGCCTCGTCACCGAGGCCGAGCGGAACCCCGGCGACAACCTCATCGGGCGGCTCGTTACCACCCGAAAAACGACCGGAGAACTCTCCCACGACGCGCTGGTCGGCATGACGTTCCTGCTACTCCTGGCCGGGCACGAGACCACAGCCAACATGATCTCGCTGGGCGTCCTCACGCTGCTGCGCCGTCCCGCCCGGCTCGCCGAGCTACGCGCCGCCCCCGACGGCTGGGCACCGGCCGTGGAGGAGCTGCTGCGTTACCACTCCATCGTCGACTGGGTGGCCTTCGACCGGGTCGCGACCGAGGACATGGAGATCGGCGGCCAGAACGTGCGCCGGGGAGAGGGCATCTTCGTGCTCGGCGCCTCGGCCAACCGGGACCCCCGGGCCTTCGAACGCCCCGACGAGCTCGACCTGCGGCGCGGCGCCCGTAACCACGTGGCGTTCGGATACGGCGTGCACCAGTGCCTCGGGCAGAACCTCGCCCGCGCCGAGCTGGAGATCGCCTACCGCACGCTCTTCGAGCGGATTCCCAGCCTGCGCGTCGTGGGCGACGACGACGAGCTGCCGTTCAAGTACGACGGCGTGATCTTCGGCCTGCACGCGCTCCCGGTGGCCTGGTGACCATGAGAGTCATCGCGGACCGCCGGCGCTGTGTCGGTGCCGGGCAGTGCTCGCTCGTCCTGCCGGAGATCTTCGACTCCGACGACGAGGGACTCGTCCTCGTGACCGGCGAGGTCACCGAGGCCCACACCGCCGGCCTCCGCCACGCGGTGCGGATCTGCCCGGTCGGAGCTCTCAGCCTCCGCCCCGGCCCCTCCCCCGGCTCGGGAACGCCCCAGGCCGCTGAGCGTTGACCGGCCAAAGGTCGGTCAGTCGGTGTCGTAGGAGACCAGCAGGCTCAGCACCTTCCCGCGCGGGCTGAGCGCGCCGACCGCGAGCTCCTGGTCCGTCCAGTACGGCGTGCGCCTGGTGATCCTGAACGCCAGCCACCGCCACCGGGCCGCGAGCTCGTTGACCCGGTGGACGGACGCGTCGGCGGGAGCGCGCACCAGACCGGCGACCGACCGCCACGTCGCCAGCCTGCCGTACCCACCGCGAAGCCCAAAGGAGTGAGCGGCGTTGCAGTAGGCGGAGGTGAACAGCTCGGCCACCACCGAGCCCAGGCTGCCCCGCTGCCCGTTCAACACGGTCTCCGCCACGAAGGCATCCGGCAGGAAGGCGTTCACCCCCAGCGGCACCAGCTCCTCAGGGCCGACAGCCCCGGGAAGTTCGAAGATCTTCGCCCATCCCCATGAATTCCAGTGCTCCACCGCCGCGGTGATGAGCCGCTCCTCCTGCCGGGTGCTCACGATCGCGGGCTCCCCACCGGGAACCCGTGCGAGCGTGCGACCGTCCAGGAGGAGCCCCGCGACCTCCGGATGCTCGGGAATGTACCAGTCGGGCTGGGAAACCCAGCCCGACTGGAACTCGGGCACGCGTATCCAGCGCTCTCCCCTGCCGAGCCTCAGGGGCAGCCCCGCGAGAGGATGCCCCAGCTCGCGCAGGGCTGCGACGCACCGTACCGCCGCCGGCACCCGGGTCAGGTTGACCCGGCGCACCACCAGCTCCTGCGCCAGGCAGGCGATCAGCTCCGCCCAGGTGTCCGGCTCGGCGGGCACACACCCGAACAGCGGCAGCAGGTGGTGGACCCGCCGGGACTCGGCCAGCAGCGCGGCCAGGTCGCGGACCTCCCGAAGCCGCCGCTCACCGACGTAGTGACCGCGTACCAGCTCGGCCAGCGACCCGGCATCGCCGGGAACGCGTGCCAGGATCGGCCCATGTGGCCCGTCCACGAGCGCGTGCGAGATCACGAAGGCTCCTCCGGCGACCTCAGCCGCATGCTCGCTCCTCCTCGTACGGAAAACCCGTCCTTTGCCAATCCGACACCATTACACTGAGTAATCAAGTGGTGACCGAAACGGTGGCGTCCCGTATGCCGGTCATCACGGAAGCAGGAGACGGTCGACAAGGGGATCCGGACGATCGACGATCATGCCGGTGACGGCGGAGTTGAGCAAGGCGACCTCGATGGAATCCGCCCCAGGCTTGGCGCCCCGGACCCCACGTCACGGTCTCGGCGAACAGCAGGCGCGAGGTGATCGGCATCTCACGTCACGAACATGAGGAGTCAACGACCCTCTCCTGCAGGAGGGGGCTTGAGGCGCGGTGATGCGCTTCGAAGCCCCGTGTTGACCAGCCCTGGCCGTCATGAATTGGAGGTGTGATCCAGATGGCTACGTTGAACACAAGAGCGCAGACCGACCTTGGGGTGCTTCCTCAGCTCCAAGCTCTCGAATCCGTGGGAGCAGACACGCCCGGGGGTGGGCACGAAACGGCTCACGGACACCGCCTGGCGGCGGTATCTGGTGTTCACCATGGGCGAGGGGAGACCGGTCCGGCCGCACCGCCGCACCGGCGTCACCCCGAGGGCGCTTCGGCGCCGGAGGGAGCGAACCTTACGGTTCACCCAGCCGTGTTCGTCCTCGACCGCCACGGCCACCTGCTCCAGCGAGCCGACGGCACGGCTACGGCTACACCACCCAGAAACGCGGCACCGTGCCGCGTTTCCTCCCCCGCCTGAAGGCGGGGGTCTCCACACTGGAGGTATCTGATGAAGATGAACACAGGTCGTCGCGGCATCTCCGGCTCCCTGGGCGAGCACGGCCGCTCCACAAGGGCATTCCGCGTCCGCGCACTGCCGGCGGTCGGCGCGATCATCGGCATGGCCCTGCTGGCGACGGGCGCACCCGCCTTCGCGGCTTCGGCCACCGCCTCCGAGGCACACACGGTCACCGCGCAGGCCGGCACGGCCGGCCGGCTACTCGCCGGCGACGATGTGTACCGCGACTGGTTCTCAAGCCACTCCAACTGCGTCGCGGCCGGCCAGGGGGGAATCGACCGAGGCCACTGGGAGCACTACACCTGCTCCGAGGGCGACTGGTTCTGGCATCTGTGGACCAACCGCTGAGCGGCGGATAGCAGCGCGGTCCAGCCCCCGCGGGCTCCGATGACCGCGGGTCTGCGCGTTGCGCGTGGGGGTTCGCGCCAACCCAACCCCTTTACGATGTAGATCAAGAAGCGGCGAAATCCCCGCTCCCCATCGCGGGCGCGATGGGGAGCGGGGATTCTACTCGCTGGAACCTCAACGGCGAGTGGACGCCGGGCGCGCGCGGGCTCGGTTGTGTGCAATGACCCCATGGCTGTTGTACCGATATGGACTGACCTGCTGCAGAACCGATCCGCCCTCTGCCTGGGACTCGCCCCCTCCCCCAAATGGCTGGAGGCGTGGCGGATGCCCGGCGACGTGGGCGGGGCCCGGCGAATGTGCGCGACGGTGCTGGAGGCCGCGGGCGAGCAGGTGGCCGTCTACCGGATCCAGGTGCCGTTCTTCACCCGGTTCGGCACCGCGGGCACCGCCCTGCTGCGTGACGTCGTCGACGGCGTGCACGAGCGGGGCTCGCTGGCGGTGCTGGACGCGAAGGTGTGCGACGCCGACGACACGATGGACTCCTACGCCGACCTCTACCTGGGGCCCGGCAGCGTGCTGCGCGGGGACGCGGTGACGGCGAACCCGTTCATGGGCTTCGGCTCCCTCGGCCCGCTGCTGCGCCGGGCCCGGGACAGCGGAACGCTGGTCATGGTGCTCGTACGCACCTCCAACCACGCGGCCGGCGGGGTGCAGTGCGCCATGACCGGCTCGCGCACCGTCGCCCAGCGCACCGCCGACGAGGTGCGGGAGTGGAACGACGAGCACGGCGTGGCGGCGGCGGCCGTGGTCGGGGCCGCCGCCGAGGAAGCCCGCGACCTGGTGGCCCGCATGCCGTCCGCGGTCGTGGAACTGCCTGGCCTGGGCAGGGCCGGACGCGACACCCGCGACCTCGCCGCCGTCGCCGCCGGCGCGCCGGGGCGGGCCGTGCTGCCGGTCACCACCGGGGTGCTGCGGCACGGACCTGACGTCGCCGCGCTGGAGGCGAGCATCGCGACCTGGCGGAAGGAGATCGGCGCGGGGGTCCCGGCATGCTGATCGAACTGCGGCCCGGCACCTCCGCCGAGGTCGCCGAGGAGGTGGCGGCGCGGGCCGGGGCGCACGAGGACGTCACCGCCTGGCCGGTGCGCCTGGCCGGAAGGGTGTTCGTCGTGGTGAGCGGCGACGAGTCCCTCGCCTGCGTACCCGCCTCGCCCGCCGTGCTGGCCCGCCGCCCCACCCCCGACGGCCACTGGCTGGTACGGCGCGACAGCGGCGTGGCCGCGCGCGAGGTGACGATCGGCGGCCCACCACTGTCCGGCCCGCCGGAGGCTCCTCGGGAGGTCGGAGTGGTCGGGGGGCCGAGGCTGTGGTGGGCGGCGGGACCGTGCGCGCTGGAGTCGACCGAGGACGCGGTCGAGACGGCCCTGGCGGTCAGAGCGCAGGGGGCGCACGCGCTGCGGGCCGGGCTGTCCAAGACGCGCAGCAGCCCCTACCACTTTCCCGGCAGAGGCCTGCGGGGCCTGGAGGCGCTCGCGGAGATCCGGCGTGCGGCGGCCATCCCGGTGATCACCGAGGTCTGTGACCCGCGCGAGGTGGCGGCCGTCGCCGAGGTGGCCGACTGCCTGCAGGTGGACGGGCGGCAGCTGGACAACCGGCCGCTCCTGGCCGAGCTGGGTGCCCAGCGGCGCCCTGTGCTGCTGATGCGGGGGCCACGGGCGAGTCTGGACGACTGGCTGCGGGCCGCGGAGTTCGTCTTCACCCGGGGTAACAGTGCCGTGGTGCTCTGCGCGGGCGCCACCGGGACACCGCAGCAGCCCGGCTTCGGGGCGATCACCGCGCTGCGCGCCCGTACCGAGCTGCCCGTGATCTTCGATCCCAGCCACAGCACCCGCTCGGCCTCGCTGGTGGCACCGGCCGCGCTGGCGGCCTCGGCGTACGGCGCGGACGGGCTGCTCATCGAGTCGTGCACGAAGCCCGAGCGGCTGTATCGCCCCGGCGACGCGGCTCACATGTTCCCCCCCGAATCCCTGGCGGACCTGGTCGCCACCTGCGAGCGGGTCCGGGACTCCGCACGATCCCTGGAGGTCTCGTGGTGACCGCTCGCCTGACCACCGCGAGCTGGCTGGTACCGCTGCGGCGGCCGGAACGGCCTCGCGCTCGGCTGGTCTGCGTGCCCAACGCGGGAGGCGGCGCCACGACGTTCCGCGGCTGGGCCGGCTTGCCGGCCGACGACGTGGAACTGTGGGCGGTGCGCTCTCCTGGCCGGGAGACCCGCATCGGGGAGAAGCCGCCGCACCGGCTGTCGATGATCGTCGATCCGGTGATCGACGAACTGTCGCGCCTGGCCCCGCTGCCGTTCGCGCTGTTCGGGCACAGCATGGGCGCGCTGGTGTCGTTCACCACGGCGCGGCGGCTGCGCTCGCGCGGGCTGCCGGGCCCGGGGCGGCTGTTCGTCTCCGGCTGGAACGCCCCCCAGATCCGCGACGGCATGCCGCGGCTCGGGCAGCTCTGCGACGAGGACCTGATGCGAGTGCTGCACCGGCTGGACGGCATCCCCCCGGAGGTGATCGGCAACGCGGAGCTGATGAGCCTCGTCATGCCGGTGCTCCGTGCCGACCTGAACGTGGCGGAGTCCTACGTCCACGAGGACGAGCCGCCGCTGGCCTGCCCGATCTCGGTGTTCGGCGGGATCGGGGACCCGACGACGACGGCCGGCGGGCTGGGCGCGTGGAGCGCGCAGACGGGGTCGGCGTTCCGGCTCCGGCTGCTGCCTGGCGGGCACTTCTTCATCCACACCCAGCGCCGGTCGGTGCTGCGTGCGATCCGGGAGGACCTCGGCGCCTGCCGATGAGCGAAGGCCGCGACCGAACCGCCGCCCGGGGCCCCGGGCGGCGGGGCCCGTGTGGCGGACTCAGCGTTTCCTGCCGGTGAGCCTGCCCATGGACAGGGTGGCCTCGGCGCCGTAGAAGCGGCCGACACGCTCGGCCTCCCGCTCCAGCTCCTCGCTCCGGCCGGAATCGAGTTCGACGAACGACTCGACCTTGATCTCGATCTTGCCGCCCTTCTCCCTGCGCTCCCACATGCCGGACACGACCCCGTCGACGAGCATGATCTGGTGGGCGACCGCGCCCTCGTACCTGCCCCGGCCGTGCTCGAAGACGCGTCCGGCGGTGTCCTTGGGCACGACGACCTCCTTGGGACCGCTGCCCAGGACGTACGCCTCGTACTGCGGCAGCAGTCGCAGGCAGCTCGCCTGTGACGGCCAGCGGCTCTCGTCGGCGGCGAGGACGTACGCCTTGCGGCCCTCGACCTCGACCTGGACGATCTCGTCGCCGAGCGACTCCAGCGCCTCGCGTGCCTCGGGTGGCCTGAGCGCGAACCAGCGGGCCAGGTCCTGGTGGGTGGCGGGACCGTACGCGCGCAGGTAGCGGCGGATGATCTCCATCGCCGACTCCTCGGGGTCGGGCTGGTCGCCGAGCTCGACCTTCAGCCCCGCCCACCGGTCGGGCCTGACGTAGGTGACCTTGGCGCCCCGTACCGGCCCGAAGCAGAGCACGCCGAGGTAGGCCACCGGACGCAGCAGCTCGCCCCAGTTGGAGGCGAGCCTGTCCTTGGCCCAGGCTCCGACACGGCCCGATACCTCCCCGGCCAGCTCCTCGCGGGTCAGGCACTCGCCGTCCAGTGCCTGGCGGACCGCGTCGACGAACGACTCGCCCTGTTCGGCGGTCAGCTCGTGGTGGGCGTGCCAGCTGCCCTTGGCACGCCAGTAGGGCTTCCAGCGCATGGCCGCCAGCCACAGGGCCAGCTCGTCGGCGGCGTGCACGTGCAGGGTGCCGCGCAGGCTGTAGGTCTTGACGAGGCGCTTGTCGTCGTACAGCTCCGCGCGGACCTGCTCGCGGGTGGCGTCCCTCACCCGTGACCCGATGGCCAGCTCGGCCGCGGCGGCGACCTGCGCCTGCACCCCGCACACGTCACGCACGGGTTTCCGCAGGTCGCCGGAGACGGGTTTCACGAGATGGTGGCGGGCCAGCCGCCGCGCGTGGACCTGATCCCAGGTGAGTGAGTTCATGGTCTCCGCTTCTACCCCATGGGGTGGAGCCGAATCTGGACGTGCTTGACGCCGTTGATGACCGGGGAGCGCAGGTAGTCGGGCGGCCCGAGCAGTTCGGCCGCCGACACCGAGGTCGCGAGCTCGTCCAGGAAGACGGTGAGCTCCAGCTCGGCGAGGGCGGCGCCCAGGCAGAAGTGCGGCCCGGAGCCGAACGCGACGTGCCCGTTGCGTGAGCCGCGGGGGCGCCCGATGTCGAACACCTCCGGCGCGTCGAACACCCGCTCGTCGCGGTTGGCGGAGGTGTGCCAGATGACGACGTCCTGGCCCGGATGGATGGTCTTGCCGTGCAGCTCGGTCTCGCGGGTGGCGCGGCGCAGCACATGGCGGCTGGGCGAGGTCCAGCGCAGCAGCTCGCCGACCGCGTTGGGCACCAGCTCGGGCTCCTTGCGCAGCCGCTCCCACTGGTCGGGGTGCTCCATGAGGGCCAGCAGCCCTCCGACCGCGGCGTGCCGGGTCGTCTCGTTGCCGCCGAGCATCAGCACGTCGAAGAAGAGCAGGCACTCCTCCTCGCTGAGCACTCCCGCGTCCTGGGAGCGGGCCAGCAGGCTGACGATGTCGTCGCCGGGTGAGGCGCGCCGCCGCTCCACCAGGCCCTGGCAGTAGAGCAGGAGCCGGCCGTGCGCCTGGGCGGCGTTGGCGCGCACGTCGGAGGTCAGCTGGTACTCGCTGTCGTGCGAGCCGAACGCGGTGGAGGTGAGGCTGAGCATCAGGTCCCAGTCCTGGCGCGGCACGTCCAGCAGCGCGGAGATGCCCGCGACCGGCAGGGCCGCCACGACCTCGGCGAAGTCGCACTCACCCCGCTCCAGCGCGTCGGCGAACACGTCCCTGACGACCGAGCGCAGGTACGGCTCCAGGGCGGCGATGGCCCGGGGCGTGAAGCACTTGTTGACCAGCTTGCGCAGCTCGGTGTGGCGGGGCGGATCGGTCGTGTTGATCATCTTTCCGGATCCCTGGTCACCGGTGTTGCGGTGCGGACCGAGGGTGTTGGTCTGGTTGGAACTGAAGGTCCGGGGGTCCTTCTGCACCTTCACGCAGTCCTCGTAGCGGGTGACCGACCAGAAGCCCGGCTCCCTGCCCTCGGGGTTCCAGTACAGCGGGTCGTGGTCGCGCAGCCGGCGGAAGACCTCGTGGGGTCTGTCTCCGACGTGCAGATCGGCGTCGGCCAGATCGACATCGGTCATTTACGAACCTCCCATTCCTCAGAGAAATTTCCGGCAGCTGTCATCTCGCCGGCGGGATGGCACTGATTTAAGCGGCGGGATGGTCCGATTAAGGCGAAGGCGGGATTATAAGCCGCCCACCGGAGGGCCGCTCGGGCGTTTTTCCGCGTTTCCGATGACGTGGTTATCGTCCTCCCATGGTGCTACGTGTCAAGCTCGTCCTGTCATTGCTCACGGCCGCCGCCCTGGTGGGAGGCGCTTCCCCACCGGTGGAGCAGCCTGTCGCGGTGCGGGCCCCCGGGCCGTTCACGATGCGGGACTTCCTGGCCACGAAGAAACTCGGTCAGGTCGTCCCGTCCCCCGACGGTAAATCAGTGGCGGCGGTCGTGAAACGTGGTCCGAGCGAGTCGAGCAGATATGGCGCATCATTTGTCGATGGAAACGAGCGCGCCGACATCTGGATAGCGGACGGCGCGGGGCCGGCCCGTGACGTGACGCACGGGGCGAAGGACGGCACCGGTCACTACAACCCGGTCTGGTCGCCCGACGGGCGCATGCTGGCCTTCGCCTCCACCCGGGGCGGCGACGACGTGTTCCTGCACGTGTGGGACCGCGAGAGCGGCGAGATCCGCAAACTGACCCCGCGCGGGGTGCAGACGATGACGAACGCCTCCGGCTACCTGATCCAGTGGCTGGACTCCCGGCGGGTGATCGCACCGATGGTGAACCCCGGCCGCTGGTCGCTGGAGTACGGGCAGTGGCTGGAGGCTCAGCGTGCCGCCCCGAAGGAGTGGGCCAAGGTCGAGCGCGGCAAGGAGAACACCGCCTCCGTGCTCGACAGCTCCACCGCCGGCAGGGCGGACACGCTGGACGAGGAGATCGCCGTCATCGACGCCGTCACCGGCAAGATCACCTCAGCGGGGCCGGCCCGCACCTACACGGCGGGCAACCTGGTCGCCGACCCGACCGGGCGGCGCATCGCCCGGGTGGACGACCTCGGCCCCACCCCCGCACGCGCCGGACAGCTCAAGCGCGTCCTGGAACGGCGTACCCGGCTGGCGATCGCCTCCGCCGCCGGCGGGCAGCCACGCGTGGTGACCGAGGTGCCGAGTCCCTCGGTCACCGTGCAGCCCCGCTGGGCCGCCGACGGCGCCAACCTGCTGGTCGTCGGCAAGGCCACGCCGAAGACGCCCGACCCGTTCACCGCCTACCTGGTGCCCGCCGCCGGCGGGAAGGCCGCACCACTGGCCGCCGACCGGCTGGTGGCCACCGGCCTGCTCTGGGGCGCGGGCACCCCGCTGGTGCGCGGTACGCAGGTCGCCGATGCCGCCGATCCGGCGGCCCGCCAGGACTGGTGGGCGTTCGACCCGGCCGATCCCGCCGCCAAGCCGCGCGACCTGACCTCGCGGTTCAAGGTCCCCCCGCTGGAGCTGGTGCCGGTGGCCGGCGGCGTGCTGGGCGTGGCCGACGGGCGCGCCTGGCTGATCGACCCGCGTACCGGGCAGGCCCGCGACCTGAAGGCCACCGGCGCCGCCCCGCTGGCGGAGCTGGCCTGGCCGCTGGACGACGGTGTCAGGCGCAACGGCGTACGCCCCACCGACCGGGGCGGCGCCGAACCGGCCAACCCCCGGCTCGACCGCGACTTCCCCCTGGTGCTGGCGCGTGACACCAAGGGCGGCCTGTACGAGCTGGCGCCCGGCGCCGCACCGGTGCTGACCCCGCTCCCGGCGCCGCACCCCGAAGCGGGCGTCGCCGGGTACTCCCCCGCCAACCGCACCGCGGTCTTCGGCGCGGGCGGCGACCAGGGCACCGCGCTGTGGACCACGCACGCCGGCCGCCACACCCAGCGGATCTCGCTGAACGGCCATCTCGCCCAGGTGCTCCCCCCGCAGCGCAGGCTCGTCACCTACAAGGGCGCGCACGGGGAGAAGCTGACCGGCGCGCTGCTGCTGCCACCGGGCCACCGTGACGGGCAGCGTCACCCGCTCGTGGTCAACGTGTACGGCACCCGGATCGTCTCGACCCTGAAGGACGTGCCGGAGTTCCAGGTCAACAACCCGAGCTACCTGACCCTGCAGTTCCTGGCCGCAGGCGGCTACGCCGTGCTCGTCCCGTCGATCCCCCGCCCCGAGGGCAGGGCGGCGGCCGAGCCGATGACCTGGCCCACCAAGCCGATCATGAACGCGGTGGACGCCGCGATCGACTCGGGGGTGGCCGATTCCAAGCGGCTGGCGGTGATGGGGCACTCCTTCGGCTCCTACAACGTGCACAGCCTCGTCACCCAGACCGGCCGGTTCGAGGCGGCGATCGCGATCTCCGGCTTCTCCGACGTGATCAGCAGCTACGGCGTGTTCGACTCCCGCTTCCGCTACACGCCGCGCGCGCAGGAATGGTTCGCGCCGGCCTACATCGAGGACCCGGCCTTCGAGTTCGGGCTGGGCAAGCCCCCGTGGGAGGACCCGCAGCGGTACGTGCGCAACAGCCCGCTGCTGCACGCGGGCAAGATCAAGACTCCGGTGCTCATGCTGCACGGCGAGCGTGACTACCTGACCCACACCGGCTCCGAGGAGATGTACACGGCGCTGGCCAGGCAGGCCAAGAAGGTGCGGCTGGTCAGCTACTGGGGCGAGGCACACATGCCGTACTCGATGGTCTCGCCCGCGAACTTCCAGAGCATGATCGAACAGGAGCTGGACTGGCTCCGGCTGAACCTGCCCGGGAGCGAGCGGTGAGGCTCTTCTCGCCCGTCCAGGAGCGGGCCTGGCTGGAACATCTGCTCGGCGATGTCGCGCCCGGCGGGATCTCCCTGCGGCTGCGGCTGACCGGCCCCCTCGACGAGGCGGCACTGGGCGCGGCGCTCGGCGACCTGGCCGCGCGGCACGAGGTGCTGCGCTGGTCCCTGCCCACCCGGGGCGACGGGCCACGCCCGGTGGTCTCGGCCGGGGTCCTGCCCGCCCCGCGGGCGGTGCCGGTCGAGCCCGAGAAGCTCGGCGCGACGCTGGCCGAGCTGGAGTCCCGGCCGTTCGACCTGGTGACGGGGCCGCTGGCCCGCGTCTCGCTGCTGGCGCTCGGCCCGGCGGAGCACGTGCTGGTGTTGCGCGCGCACCCGTGCGTCACCGACGAGGGCTCGGCCGCCGTACTGGCCGCCGACCTGGCCGAGTTGTACCGGGCAAGGGCCGAGGATGACTCCCCGCGCTTGCCCAGGCCGCCCTCCGCCCCTGCCGAGAGGGACGCGGACGCTGGCAGTGGAAGGTTCTGGCGTGCGGAACTGCGGGAGGTGCCGCCGCTGGAGGTGGCCACCGACCGTCCCCGCCCCGGGCGCCGTTCCGGCGCGGGCGGGGCACACCACTTCGAGGTGGCCGTACCGGCCGGGCTGGGTGACCCTCCGCTCGCGGTGCTCACCGCGTTCACCGCGCTGTTGTCGCGCTGCTCGGGCCAGGAGCGCTTCACGATCGGCCTGCACTCCCCCGGCCGCGTCTCGGGGCCGCTCGGCGGGGAGCCGAACGAATTCTCCGGGACAGTGGGGCCGCTGGATGACTTCCTCCCGGTGCGCGTGGACCTGTCCGGCGACCCCGACCTCGCCGCCCTCTCCGCCCGCCTGGAGCGGGCCGTCGGCGACGCCCGGCGGCATCCGCTGCCACTGCAGGACGTGGTCGCCGCCGTCGCCCCGCCCCGCACCCCCAGCCGGGGCGCGCTGTTCGACGTGACGTACGGCGTCGTGCCCCATCCCGTCACGCACGAGGCGGCGGGCCTGCGCCTGGAACCGCTCGACGCCCCGGACGCCGTCACCCCGTGGACGGCCCTCGACCTGGACCTGCGTCTCACCACGGAGGCGTCGGGCAGGGGCCGCGAGGGCGGGGACAGCGGTGACCGGCCGCGTGCTCCCCTCGCCGGGAACGGCGGGGCGGCCCTTCCCGAAGGCGGCGATGAGCGGCTGCGGGCGACCCTCACCTACGCCGTCGACGTCTTCGACCACGCCACGATCCAGCTGATGGCCGCCCGCCTGATCCGGCTGCTCGGTGAGATGTCCCGCTTCCCCGCCCGGCCGGTGCTCGACCTGCCACTGGACGGGTGCTCCGGTCCTCTTACCGGCCCACCGGTGACCGCGGACCCGGACTCCACCCTGGCCGTACTGATCGCCGCGCAGGCCGGGCGCACCCCCGACGTGACGGCGGTGGACGGCGACGACGGGCGGCTCACCTACCGCGAGCTGGACGAGCGTGCCCGGGAGCTGGCCGGCCGGCTGGCCGCCGAGGGGGTGGGCCCAGGCACGGTGACCGCGATCTGCCTGCCCCGCTCGGCCCGCCTGGTCACGGTCGTGGCCGGGGTGCTGTACGCGGGCGGCGCGTTCCTGGCGCTCGACCCGGCCCAGCCTGCCGCCAGGCTGGAGTACCTGCTGTCCGACGCGGCGGCGGCCGTCCTGGTGAGCACCGGGGAGATCCTTCGCGAACTGCCGCGGAGCGGGGGGCGCCGCCTCGACCTCGACCTGAGCGACCAGGGCGTGACCGCCCCGGTCAGCCCCGCCGGGCCGCGCGACCTCGCGTACATGATCTACACCTCGGGCTCGACCGGCCTGCCCAAGGGGGTGCTGCTTGAGCACTCCGGCGCGTGCAACCTGGTCACGGCCCTCGCCCCCGAGCTGGGCATCGGCCCCGGCACGCGACTGCTGCAGTTCGCGCCGCCGACCTTCGACGCCTGGGTCTGGGAGGTGTTCACCACGCTGACCTCCGGCGGCACCCTGTGCGTACCGGAGGCCGGGAACATCCTCGTCGGCCGGGCGCTGAGCAGGTGCCTGTCCGGGCGCGAGGTGAACGCCGTGCTGCTGCCCCCCTCGGTGATCGCGACGCTGCCCGGCGACGACCCGCTGCCGGACCTTCGGGTGCTGGTGACCGGTGGCGAGGCGTGCCCTCCCGAACTGGTCGAGCGCTGGGGCACCGGCCGGCGCATGGTCAACGCCTACGGGCCGACCGAGGCGACCGTCATCGCGACCCTGGCCGACTGCTCGCCCGGCGAGGGCGTACCGCCGATCGGACTGCCCATCGCGGGGACGTACGCGCTGGTGCTGGATGCCGCGGGCCGTGTGGTGCCACGGGGCGTGCCCGGCGAGCTGCACGTCGGCGGCGCGGGCGTGGCCCGCGGCTACCACCGGCGACCCGCGCTGACCGCCGAACGCTTCGTGCCCCTCGCCGGGCCGCTTCCCCCCGCACCGAGCCGGCCTCCGGTGCCTGGCGGGCGGCTCTACCGGACCGGCGACCTGGTGCGGCAGCGCCCCGACGGCCGCCTCGACTTCATCGGCCGGGTGGACCACCAGGTCAAGCACCGTGGCTACCGGATCGAGCTCGGCGAGATCGAGCAGACGCTACGCGCCTGTCCCGGTGTGGACGACGCGGCGGTGACACTGGAGGACGACCAGCTGGTGGCCTACGTGTCCGTCCCCATGCCCGCCTCCGCTTCCGGGCCGGTGACGGCGAAGGACGCCAGGGCATGGGCGGCCGGGCGGCTGCCCGGCTACATGGTGCCGGGGACCGTGCACGTGCTGGACGAGCTACCGCTGACGAGCGCGGGCAAGATCGACCGTCGCCGGCTGGCCTCCTCGGCCGCCCGCGCCGGGAGACGCACGGACGAGCCACGTGACCGGTTGGAACTGGAGGTGCTGGAAGCCTTCCGGCGGGTGCTGGACAACCATCGGGTCGGCCCGCACGACACCTTCTTCGAGGCGGGCGGCGACTCGCGGCTCGCGGTGACACTGCTGGACCGCCTCCGTGACGGCCTGCGCAGACCGGTGGCGGCCCGCCTGCTGTGGGAACACCCAACGGCCACGGGCTTAGCCTCGGCGTTGCGCGACCCCGGATAGATCCCCTTTCGGAAGCCCGCGTTCGTGAAACTCCTGCGGCCTGTCCAGGGCCGAGGTGTCCCGCACACGGCCGTCCACCGGCCGGTCCACCGATGTGGTCACGATGAACTGTGCCTCTCGGCGACGCTGGCGGATCCTGGCCAGTCGCCGGTCCGCGCGCAGGGTGTCGGGGTGCTCGATCCCGAAAGTGATCATCTTGCTCCACCACGAAAGCTGGTGGTTGCCCTCCTGGACGGTGAGCACCTCCTCCCACATCGCGCGCACGCCGGGGGCCGACAGCCACTGGGTGACACCGGCGGGAACACGATTGAGGATCGCCTCCGCGACGGCCGGCAGACTGCAGGCGTGGTCGTCCTGGCCGTAGCGGGTGCTCAACTGCTCGGGGGTGATCCGCGGATCGAGTGTCGCAGCATCGACCAGCCGCATTACGTTGTCCATACCACCCTCGCAGAGGTCGGCCACCACCTGGCGTCATGTCATTCTGATACGGGACGCTGACGTTCGGTGAGCGTTTGGAGGGGGCGGCCCCAAAGAGGCCGCTGACCGCCCCGTTGTTCACCAGTGATGGACAGCAGGGCGGGCGGAGGTTTCCACCCGGCCGGCACACTCCCGGAGACGCTCCACCGAACGAGCGGAGTTCAGCGCCTTCCCGCACGTCTGCGCGAATCGCGCCCCCGCTGCCCGTTCGGCTCGCCCTGACGCCGCGCGCGCTGCCTGCGCCGCCGCCCCAGGAACCAGCCGGCTCCCAGAATCGCCAGTCCGATCGGCGTACGGGACAGCCGGCGTGCCACCACGACCTTGAAGAACTTTTTCATGACACCGTCACTGCCCGGCAGCGACCCGATCAGCCGGAAAGCGCGCGTGACACAGAGCCGGTGGATCACCTCTGGACGTGCACCGCCCAGGCCACGGGCGACCAGATATCAGAGGCTGCCGGAGAAGGTGTCGCAGCGCGCGGGGGCACCGGTTCGGTATCCGGTGGTGAACCACTTGACTCGCTGTCGCGAGCTGCCGTGCGTCCATCCTTCCGGATCCACCCTGCCCTGGGCGCGCTCCTGGATCCGGTCGTCGCCGACCGCCGCGGCCGCGTCCAGGGCTTCCTGGATGTCGGCGTCGGTGAACGGCCGTTCGTAGAACCCGGTGTCGATGGCGTTCTTCGCCCACACCCCGGCATAGCAATCGGCCTGCAACTCCAGCCGGACCGAGGCGCTGTCGGCCCCTTTCCTGTCGTTGCCGACCCGCCTGGTGGTCCCGATCAGGTTCTGCACATGATGTCCGTACTCGTGAGCGATCACGTACGCCTGGGCGAACGGGCCGCCCTTGGCGCCGAAGCGGCTCTGCAGCTCCTCGAAGAAGCCGAGATCGATGTAGATCCGGCGGTCGGCCGGGCAGTAGAAGGGGCCGACGGCCGAGCCGGCGTGGCCACACCCTGTGGTCACGGCCCCGCTGAACAGGATGGTTCTCGCGGTGCGGTAGGGCTCCTTGCCGCGCTCGGTGAAGGCGTCCTGCCAGTACCGCTGGACGCTGTTGACCACACCCACCACCCGGCACTTGTCCGACTGGTCGGCGTCGCTCCCCTTCTTGCACTGGGCTCCCAGGTTCGAGGCCGGGCCCGGGTCAGCGGGTCGTGAGCCGCCGCCGTTCAGCAGCTCGGCCGGGTTGACCCCCAGGAATACGGCTGCGGCCAGCGCGATGATGCCGATCAGGCCCCCGCCGACCGCGATTCCGCCACCGGACAGACCGCCACCGCCCCGGTCTTCCACCTGGGAGGCGTCGAGATCCACATCGTCGCGGAAATCCATCACGGTCACTTTTCTCTGGGAGTGCCTGCCGTGACTTCATTGTGCCGTGATCACCCCAGCGGCGACAGCCGTATCCGCGCCGGGCCGGGACGGCCGGCTGCTCACGCCCCCCTTGACCGCCAACGCGAAAGCTAGTCCGACACGATCAGGTTCGGATCCGCCAGGGACTGCATCACATCGTCGGACATGTAGACCAACGCCTGGAGCACGAGCGGATCGATGTAGCGGACCTGGCCGGACGTGATGTCTTTCAGGACTGCTCTGCGCACACGCCCTGACGTGTCGACCGATATCTCGATGGAGGCGAACTCGTTGCCGACCACCACTCCGTCGACGAAACCAGCGAGCGGCTCGGCGCGGCTGTCTCTCCGCTTCGAACCGTTGAGGTCAGTCATGGCATACCCCACGTCCGGTGTCTCGTTCAACGTCGATCAGATCAGGAACGTCATGTTGCCCAGCCGTTCGTCGGCGTCAAGCAACATCACTTTCTTCCGGCGCAGCTTGAAACCCGACGGCGAGCGCCACAGCGTGTAGTGGCAGCGAGCGGCGTAGACCGACTTGCGGCCCAGCCGCAGCTCGACCATGATCGTCCGGGCCGTGACCTCGACGGTCCCGTCCTCGCCGTCCGGGTTCACGACGCGGATGTTCCCGACCACCCGGGACACCTTCGAGCGGGGCTCCTGCGAGTGAGCCCCTCCGGTCGTCAGCCGGAAGCAGCGTTCCTCGAGACGGGCGCGATCGTCGTAGATGATCGAGACGTGCTTCGCCGGGTCGTAGTCGTCGAGATTGCACGGCACCCAGTAGGTGCACTGGTCGTCCCACAACGCGAGCCACTCGTCATACGCGTTCGCGTCCGCCAGCTCGGCCTCGAGGAACAGGAACTCGGTCACATCGCCGAGCAGGGCCATGTCGGTCACTGCGCCGCTCCTTCGGTGTGCGCGACGATGTCGGCGGCCGCCGCGGGACCGTCGCTCATGGCGCGCAGCCACGCACCCATCTGGGCGCGCTGCGGCACCTCGTCGGTGACGTTGCCGACCAGCGAGCCGTCCTCCTGGGGTTCGACCGTCAGCCCGCGCGCGAGGACCAGCCACGGGATGTGGTCGGCCTGAAGCCCGATCTGGTTGCGCTCGAAGATCTCGGTGTCATCGGGAGTGCCGAAGCTGGCAACGCCGCTGAACCACTCGAAGGAGCGGATCCTCTCCGTGTTGACGGAATCCGGAACACCGTCCAGCATCGCCGGATAGCTCATCACCTCGGTGCGTCCCGCGGCGAGCGGGCGGACGACGCGTACCTGGGACCCGATCAGCTGCAGGTTCGGCCAGACGTGGATGTGCACGTCGCGGGAGCGGCGGATCACCTCGGGCGCGTCGTCTCCGTACGCCTCGGTCATCAGGCTCATGTACTCACGACCGTCGGCGGTGTCGGGGATACCGGCGGCGATCGACGTGTTCGACGCGGCCCCGACGACGACCTTGTCCTTCCCGGTCAGGTCCAGCCGGCAGTGACCGTTGCCCAGGTCCCAGCTCTCGTTCGACGACTTGTCGGAGTTGCCGGCGCCTCGTTTGTACGAGGCGCCCTGCTTGCGCTGGCGCAGGTCGAGGACCGTCTTGTGGGTGAAGTTGGTGTGATAGCCGTCCATGCCCACGAACTTCCAGTTGCCCCAGAACATCGACTTGGACGTTCCCGCCGACAGGCTCACGGTGCCCTGAGGCGACGCCTTGACGAAGTCCTCCAGGTAGCCGGCGGCCTTGCCCAGGTGTTCGGCCAGCGTGGGGCCTTCCTCGGCCATTGAGGCGAAGAGGAACCCCGAGGCGGACCCGACGCGGGGGACCCGGCCGAGGCCGAGCGTGCTCTTGTCGAAGTCGTCGCCGTATCGGGACGGGTACGGAACGCCGACCAGGTCGCCCGAGGAATTGTACGTCCAGCCGTGGTAGGGGCAGCGGAAGAAGGAGGCGTTGCCGTACTCCTCCATGCACACGGCGGCACCGCGGTGCCGGCAGCGGTTGAAGAAGACGCCGATCTCACCGTCGGCGCCACGCGAGACGATGAGCTGCTTCTCGCCGATCCACTTCGTGCAGTAGTCGCCCGGCTGCGGAATCTCCGACTCGTGCGCCACGAACACCCAGTAGCGATAGAAGATGTTCTCGAGTTCAGCCTTGTATATGTCTTCGCTCGTGAAGACCGCGGAGTGCACGCGGTCCGGCTGAATCAGTTCAGCGAAATGAGCCACAGCCCCAACCTTTCTCTCCCACATCCAGATCCTGTCCTCGGGAATGCCGCGTACCTCACGTCGGGATACCTTCCGGTTCCGAACCTCGTGGTTGCGGCGGCGCCTCGGCCGCTACCGCGCCCCGCTCCTCCGGCGCCAGGGGCCCGAACCGCCGACCGGCGAGGGGGCCTGCGGCGACGCCGGAGCGGACGGGGCAGTAGCGTGTCCGGTCATGGACGCGACGGACTCATCAGCGTTCTCGCACGAGACGAGCGGGCTTCCGGCCTCACACGGCGGCCTACACGCTCATCCTGTACAAGAAGTAAGTGTATCCACTCTTCAGTGTACATACAATGCTCAATCTTCGAAGGTCGCCATGATCTCGTCCAGCGGAGTCCGCGCGGCCAGTGAGCGGCGCAGTGCGAGCAGCTGCGAAGGCGCGTTCAGAGCGAAGGCGCCGGCGAGGCCCCCATCGCGGACGTACAACGCGACCAGGCCGTCACCGGCCGCGTCGTCGAGGACGATCCGCACCTCGTCCTCAGCCCTCGGCCGGCCGACGATCTGCAGCCGGCTGCCGTACTGATCCGACCACACGTACGGGACCGGCGAATAAGCGCGTGGATTGTCCGGGTGCACGATGTTCCACGCCACGACCCCCGCCTGTTCGACGGCGTTCGTCCAGTGCTCGATGCGCATCGGCTCGTCGTACAGCGCGTTCGGCCAGCGTGCGACGTCACCGGCCGCGAAGACATGCGGCGCGCTCGCGCGGCAGAACTCGTCGCAGACGACGCCGTCGGCCACGTCGAGTCCCGATTCGGCCAGCCAGGCCGTGTTGGGAATCGCACCGATGCCGACGACCACCACGTCACAGTCCAACGTCGTGCCGTCGTCGAGAACGACGCGCCGGCCGCCCGCGCCGTCGTCACCGACGTCGCTCACCGAGCGGCCCAGGACGAGCTGGACTCCCTTGCTCTCGTGCAGCCGCGCGAGCCGCTTGCCGACGAGGTCGCCGAGAACCCGGCTGAGCGGAAACGCGTACGGCTCGACGACGGTGACGCTCGCCGACCTCACCGCCGCCGCCGCGGCCACCTCCGAACCGATGAAACCGGCTCCCACGATCACGACCCGGGCGGGCGCGTCGATGGCGTCGCGAAGGTTCCGGGCATCCCGTAACGTGCGCAGGTAGTGGACACCGGGACGCGCCGGCGCCGCGGGCAGCCTCCGGGGCGCGGAGCCCGTGGCGACGACCAGGTCGGAGTACCCGATCACAGCGCCGTCGGCCAGGCGCACCGTACGCGCGTCCACGTCGAGACCGACGCCGCGGCAGCCCCGCCGCAGCTCGATCCGGGCCTTGTCCAGATCCGCCTGCGAGCGCAACATGACCGACTCGTCGCTCCCGCCCCCCGTGAGGACCTGCTTCGACAGCGCGGGACGGTCGTACGGGAGGTCCGAGCCCTCTTCGAGGATGGTGATGCTGCCCTCGAACGAGAGCCGGCGCAGCCCTTCCGCGGTCCGCACACCGGCGATGGAACCGCCGATGATCAGAACGTCGCTGCGGTCGGTCATCCGTCGACTCCGATGGCCTCCGCCGGGCAGGCGAAGGCCGCGGTGCGCGCACGCTCCTCGTCGGCCTGGTTCACCGTCCCGTCACCGATCAGCTGGGCACGGTTGTCGTCGCCCATGCGGAACAGATCGGGCGCGAGGGCGATGCACTCGCCGAACCCGCAGCACTTCTCCAACTCGATGTACAGCTTCACGAGAACTCCCTGATATTAGGTAGGTCGCGGCCGTGACAGCCTGACCCGGGCTGCCCTGAGCACCCGCCCCTCCGTCCGGCTCGGGCGCCGCTTCGGCCGGGCCACCCGCCGGCGGCACGGCGAGGCGGCCGGCCGGGGGCCGCCGCCCGCCGCACCGCCGGGACACCATCAAGCCCGCCCGTAGCCGTACGGATTGACCCGGACGTCCACGACGACCGTGCCACCCGCGCCGACCTCGTCGAACGCCTTGGCGAGCATCGGTTGCAGCTCACTCGGGTCCAGGATCGGACCGTACGCCGTCAGCCCGTGGCCGCGGGCGATCGTCGCCAGGTCCGGGTCGGGGTCGCGCAGGTGCTGTCCCACGGTCCGGTTCTCGGCCGGGCGCGAGCGCCGCTCCGCGACCTGCTGCTGGTGTCCCTCGTCGTTGAAGTACGACCGGTTGTTCGCGACGATCACCAGCAGCGGCAGCCGGTAGTGGGCGGCGGTCCAGAGCGCCGAGCCGCCCATCAGGTAGTCGCCGTCTCCCAGCACGGCGACCGGCACGCGGCCCGTCCCGTCCAGGGCCAGCGCGGCCCCGACGGCGATACCGGGCCCGGATCCGACACCGCCACCGCCGTCGCGGCCGAGATAGTCCAGCGGTTCGGAGAACAGCGCGTCCTCTCCGGACCATCCCAGCGGGAGCGTGGTGTAGCTGATCTTCCTGTCACCGGCGGCCTCGCGGATCGCCGCGGCGAGGTCGGGCATCAGGATGGGGTCGCCCTCGACCTCCGGGCGGCCGGCCGGCCGCGTCACCGGGAGCGCGGGAGGCCAGCCGGGCCGCTCGACCGGCGGGTTCCCGTCCACCCGGGCCAGCAGGGCCGAGACCATCTGGTCCGCGCCCGCCGTGACCTCCAGATCCGAGGAGACCATCGCGAAGTGGTCCTTGGTCCACCCGTTGAGCAGGGCTCCCAGATTCTTGCAGTGGACCACCTTGGGCCGCGGGCCGTCCCCGAACGCCGCGGTGAGGGTGCCCGAGAGCTCCGTCCAGTTCAGGCTGATGATCAGGTCGCTCTGGCGCACCAGCTCGGCACCGGTCCTGCTCAGCCGGCCCGCTCCGGGTTTGGCGGGGTGGCGCGGATGCTCGGTGGGGAAGGCGGCCGGCATGCGCATGTCGGTCAGGCAGCAGGCACCCAGCGCCTCGACCAGGGCCACCCGCCGGTTCCACTCCTCCTCGGTGCGGCCGGCTCGTCCCAGGAGGATCAGCGGCCGCTCGGCCGAGGCGAGCATCGCGAGGATCTCGCCGACCGTGCCCGCGTCCGGTGCGGGATCCGTGGGGGCCGGGTACCGCTCGGGCTCCGGGACCCCGACAGAGGCGTCGACCTCGCACTCCTGAATCTCGGAGTCGAGGCAGATGTAGACCGGGGCGGACGGCTCGGTCCGGGTGAGGCGGTACCCGCGCATCACCGACTCCAGCGCCGCCTGCACAGAGCCGGGCTGGTCGTCCCACTTCACGTAGTGGCGGACGATCGCCGCCTGGTCGGCGGACGTGTGGACCCAGTCGATCCACGGCCGGCGCTTCGCGGCGTCCAGCGGGCCGGTCGCCCCGATCAGGACCATGGGGGCGCGGTCGCAGTAGGCGTTGTAGATCGCCATCGCGGCGTGCATCAGGCCCACGTTGCTGTGGAGCCCGACGAGCATCGGCCGGCCGGTCACCTTGGCGTACCCCTGCGCGATGGCGACGGAGTGCTCCTCGTGCAGGCACACGATCATCTGCGGCCCGGTGTTGCCGAGGTAGTTCACCAGGCTGTCGTGCAGTCCCCGGTAGCTGGAGCCGGGGACCATGGCGATGTAGGGCAGGTCGAGACGGCTGAGCAGTTCCGCGATGGCGTCGCTGCCCCATTCCATGGGGGGCCGTTCGGTGATCGGCACGTTCAACCGTTCAGGCTTCACGGAGACTCCACTCGCATCTGCTCGGCAGCCGCCGTCCGCTCACACATGGACGTGCACCGTCTTCGTCTCGGTGTAGCTGAGCATCTCGTCGAAGCACTCCTCACGTCCGGTGCCGGAGTTCTTGAAACCGCCGAACCCGGTGCCGAGGAAGTGCCGCGACACGCCGTTCACCCAGACGTAACCGGCGCGGACGTCGCGCGCGGCCCGCATGGCCTGCTTCAGGTCGTTGGTCCAGATGGACGCGGTCAGGCCGTACTCGACGTCGTTGGCCAGCTCCATCGCCTCGTCGACGTCCCGGTAGCGGATCAGGGACATCACCGGGCCGAAGATCTCTTCCCGGAAGATGCGCATATCCCGGGTGACGTCGGCGAAAACCGTCGGGCGGATCCAGTAGCCGCGCTCGAACTCGGGGCCTTCCGGGCGGGTGCCGCCGGCGACCAGGCGCGCCCCGTCCTCGATCCCCGCCTGGATGTAGCCGAGTGCCTTCTCGTACTGTGCCCGCGAGTTCATCGGGCCCGCACCGGACTCCTCGCTGGCGGGGTCGCCCTGGACGATCGCCTCGGCCTTCGCGACCACGCGCTCCAGGACCGCGTCGTAGAGCGAGTCCGGGAGCAGGATCCGGCTCATCGAGCCGCAGGACTGGCCCATCCAGGCGAAGTTCATGCCGGCGACCGCGTTCGCGGCGACCTGGTCGGGGTCGGCGTCGGGGAACACGATCATCGGGTTCTTGCCGCCCAGTTCCAGGCTGACGTGCTTGACGGCCACCTCGGCGGCCGCACGCTGGATCGCCAGCCCGGTCGGCACGGAGCCGATGAAGGAGATCCGCTTCACCAGCGGGTGGCGCACCAGCGGGACACCGGCGCCGTCGCCGTCGCCGGTCACGATGTTGACCACGCCGGGCGGCAGCGTCTCCCGCACGATCTCGGCGAGGACGGTGGCCGACAGGGGCGACTGCTCCGACGGCTTGATTACCACGCAGTTGCCCGCCATGAGCGGGGCCCCGAACTTCGCGGCGAACAGGATCGGGTGGTTGAACGGCACGATCCGCCCCACCACCCCGTAGGGCTGGCGGACGGAGTAGTGCAGCGCGTCGGCGCTGGCGGGGATCGTCTCACCCTTGAGCTCGGTCCCGAGGCCGGCGAAGTACTCGATGCCGCGCACCGCGCTCGCGACGTCGTGGCGGAGCTTGGCGATGGTGTTGCCGGTGTCGCGGACCTCGATGTCGAGGATCCGCTTGCCCTCTTCCTTCAGGCGCTGCGCGTAGCCGCGCAGCGCGCCGGCGCGTTCGGTCATCGACAGTCCGGCCCACCCGTCGAAGGCCCCCGCCGCGGCCTCCACCGCCGCGTTCACATCCTCCGGTCCAGCGGCGGGCACCCGGCCGATGACCTCCTCGTTGGCCGGGTTCACCGACTCCAGCCAGTTCGAGGTCCGGCTCTCCACGAGTTCGCCGCCGATGAGCATCCGCCCATCAATGAATTCCGACACGTGCACTCCTTGCCTTCGCGTCACCCATGTATCGGCCTGGGTCGCGTTCTCAGTTCGACATCCTTGGCGGACGTCTCGGACAGTTGGGTCGACACGGCCGGCCCCGGGTCGTGGGTGTGGAGCCGACCCCACACCCACGACCGTTTCGGGTTGCCGTCGACGTCCGACCCCGGCGGATGACTCAGTTGGCGGACAGGTCCACGAAGATCTTGCGCCAGTCGTCCGGCACGGGCTGACCCGTCGCCTTCATGAAGGCGACCAGCCTCTCGGCGGACTCCTCACTGACCTCGGGCTGCTTGGCGATGGCACCGCCGTCGCGCTGGTCCTTGACGCCCGACAGCACGGCGTCCTTGGGGCTGCCCTCGAACTTCTCCTTGTAGATCCACTCGTCGACCACCGCGGAGTTCTCGTAGACCTCCTTCTGCGCCTCCCCCAGAGCCTTCCTGAAGTCCGCCACGAGTTCCTTGTTGTTCTTGTAGAAGTCCGGGGTGACCGCGACGACCGACGTCAGGGTGTTGGTCAGCTCAGGCACCTCACCACCGCTGACGTTGACGAAGAGCTTCGCGTAGCCCTCCGACTCCGCCACCTGCGGGTAGGGCGAACCCATGCTGCCGGCGACGACCTTCTCGCTCTTGAGCCCGGCCAGGGTCCCCGAGGCGGAGCCCATCGAGTTCATCTTGAAGTCGTCCGCGGACAGGCCGGCCAGCTGGAACATGTACTTGGCCATGTAGCTGCTCGACCCCTGAGGGCTGGAGACGCCCCACGGCTTGCCGGCGAGGAACTTCATCTTGTCCTTCAGCGACGAGTCGTCCTTCAGACCGCTCTCCTTCCAGGCGGAGGCGGTGATGATGACCGACTCGGGGAATCCGTTCCCGACCTGCGCGATGATCGGGAACTCCTGGCCCTGCTGTAGGGCGGCCATCGGGTTCACCGACGAGGTGATCGCCATGTCGGTGCTGCCGCCGAGCGTCGCCTGCAGGCTCCCGCCGCCGTGGACCTCGATGAACTCCGCCTCGATGTTGTGCTTCTTGAGGATGCCGGTGCCCTGCGCGTACAGGATGGCCGAGTTCATGGTCGAGACGAACGGCGCCGCGATCCGGATCTTCCGATTGCCGGTCTTCGCATCCGCCGCGATCGTCTCGCCGCCACCGCCACCGCAGGCGGTCAGTGTCCCGGCCGCCAGCAACGCGCTCAAGGCGATACTCGTCAGCCGGCGCGTTCCCCGCATCCGGGCCTTGCTATCTGATCTGGTCATCCACGTGCTCCTTCACCTTGCCACAGCGCCACCTTGCGCTGAATTGCCCCCAAGACCGAGTCGATGGTCATCGCCGTGACGGTGATCGTCAGAACCGCGACGAGCACTCCCGCGGAGTCATAGCGCTGACCGGAATCAAGAGCCAGATGGCCCAGGCCCTGCGAGGACGCCACGAACTCGCCGACCACCGCGCCGATCAGCGCGACCGGGAACGCGACGCGCAGGCTGGTGAGCAGCCAGGTCGTCGCCGACGGCAGGTAGAGGCCGGTGATGATCTGGCGCTGGTTGGCACCCATCAGGCGCATCTGGTCGAGCAGGTTGTGGTCGATGCGCCGGGTGGCGTTCCACACGTTGTAGAAGATCACCCACATGCAGGAGAACGCCGCGACGAACACCTTCATGGTGAGGTCGACGCCGACCCAGACCACGATGAGCGGTGACAGCATGATCTTCGGCATCGAGTAGAGCATGGCGGCGAACGGCGCGATGACCCGCGAGGTGGACTCGTAGATGCCGAAGAGCAGGCCCAGCGTGCTGCCGATCAGCGCGCCGATCGCGAAGCCGAGGCCGCAGGCCTGCATGGTGTAGGACAGGTGCGAGAGAAGCTTGCCGCCCTCCATGAACTCACCGAAGCGTTCGACGACCGTCGTCGGGCTTGAGATGATGAACACCGGAAGAAGCCGGCCGCTGGCGAACTGCCACGCCGAGCAGAAGACCACCACGATGGCGATCCGGATCCCCCAGAGCTTGGCCAGGTCGAGCAGCCGCTCCCGGCGTTGTTCCCGGTCCTGCACCGACTTGGCGGTACCGGACGCCCTCTTGGATGCCGACTCCGGCGCCACTGTCTCCGTCGTCATGAGATTCCCCTCCCGCTGCGAGTCGCGGCGGTCACGGCCTGGTCGTCATCGTGTTCCAGAGCGGGGTTGCTCAGCGCGACACCGTCCTCCGACAGGTTGCCGGCGATCGTCTTCCACAACCTGGCTTCGTGCACCGCGTACGCGGGCGTCTGCCGGAGCTCGACGGGCGAGACCCCGCGCGGGAGGTCCTCGAGCGTGTCGATCTGGTCGACGGTGCCCGGCGCTCCCGCCATGGCGACCACCTCGTCACCGAGGGTCAGCGCCTCGTTCAGGTCGTGGGTCACGAAGATCGTGGTGAGATCGGTTCCCTCGATCCGGGACTTCAGGAACTCCTGCATCCGCACCCGGAGCACCGCGTCCAGGGCGCCGAACGGCTCGTCCATGAGCAGCAGCGTCGGCTCGGTGACCAGGGTGCGCCCGAGTTGGACGCGCTGCCGCATGCCCCCGGAGAGTTCCCGCGGGTAGTGGTTGAGCCAGTCCCCCAGACCGACGCTCGCGGCCATCTCGGCCGCTCGCTCGCGACGCTCCGCCCGCGGCACACCCTTGATCTTGAGCGGCAGCGCGATGTTGCCCAGGACCGTCTTCCAGGGCAGCAACGTCTCCCGCTGCGTGACATAGCCGATGCCCGGGTGGAGCTTGCGCCACTCCTTGCCGAGGTACCAGAACTGCCCGTTCGAGACCTTCAGCAGGCCCGAACACACGTGCAACAGCGTGGACTTGCCACACCCACTGGGCCCGACCACGCACACGAAGCGTCCCTTGGGCACGGTGAGGTTGACATTTACTACAGCGGGACGGATCACACCCTTGCCGGGGTAACGTACCGTCACATCCTTGAACTCCACCACGGGCGCCTCGGCGTTGCCTACGCCGGTGCCCGGAGGCGAAAAGTCGCCCAACTCTCAGTCCTCCTCAACCTGCCTCGTCTGCTTGAGCAGTCCGGGGACGTCTATCTGCGATACGGGTTCTGGTCATCTACAAACGGCCGCTGTCCTCGTGCTACGCGGTGCCGGCTGCCGGTGCGACCGTGTCATCGCTCGAACCGTAACGACCCGTGAGGCCTAGGTGTATACAGATTACTGACGCCGCAACGTGTGTCAATAGTTACGTCGAGATGACCCCCACGTCACGGGTAGAGGATCGGGCGGGCCTGCGAGGCGAACGCCGAGGCCGGGACCGGCGAGTCCGTACATATGACATGGCAGGCAACAAGCCGATCGCCTCCGGGCACAAGCCCCTCCCCACCCTCGTCCACCTGCACGAGGACGCGGCCCGCACCGAGCCGGCCGGGTGACCGTGGATCGGCCCTGGCAGCCAGCCGTGGCGACTGTATACTCTCGCCGCTCAAGAGTTCCGAAATCGGAGGCCGGGAATGGCAATACAGCTGCGCGGCACGTTCTCGCTCAACCCTCGCGTGACGCCGCTCGTCGACGGCACCGTCCAGCCCAGGGGCATCGAGATCGCCTGGGAGCGCGGCAACGCGGGCGACCTGCACACGATGCATCTCCGCGACAGCGCGCACGACGTGTTCGAGTTCTCCATCTCGAACTTCATCGTCACCCGCGAACGTCCGAAGGACCTGTGGGACTGGGTGATGATCCCGGTCTATGCCAGCAAGGCCACCCTCGGACTGAACACGTGGGTGAACACCGGCGCGGGTATCGAGGGCGGCGCCGACCTGAGGGGCAAGAGGTTCGGAATCCCCGACTACACCATGACGGCGGGCCTCTGGTTCCGGGCGCAGCTTGAGGTGCTCTGGGGTATCGGCCCCCAGGACATCGAGTGGTACATCGGGCGGCAGGGCGAGGAAAGCCACGGCCGGCAGATGGGCTTCGAACTGAATCCGCCCAGCGGCGTCACGCTGCACTGGACCGGCGGCGGCGATGTGAACCGCATGCTCCAAACCGGGGAACTGGACGCCGCGTTCCCAGCGGGCGGGACCGCGATCGACACGTCGACGGGCAGGGTGGCGCGGCTCTTCCCCGACGGGGGCCGTCAGTTCATGGCGGACTTCAAGCGCAGGACCGGCTTCCTGCCCGTCAACCACGTCGTGCTCGTACAGCGGCGCCTCGTCGAGAAGGAGCCATGGGTGCCCGAGGCGCTTTTCGAGGCGTTCGAAGCCGCCAAACAGGAGGCATACCGGCGAGACCGCAGGGCCGCCGGTGTTTTCCTCGACGGGAATGACGACATGGACTGGCAGGCGTCGGTCTTCGGAGCGGACCCGTTCCCGTATGGGTTCGCCGCCAACAAGGCGATGCTCGACATGGCCGCGAGGCAGTCGAACCAGGACGGACTGACGGTCACCCCTTGGGACGTCGAACAGTTCGTCGCGGAGAGCCTCCGCGGTACGTGAGCGTGGTCACGTACCGTCACGTCCGGGCCGCCGCCCCACCGGCGTCCTGCCCACGGCAGGGACGGTGGGGCAGCGTTTCCGGCCTCGAGCCGGTGCCGGCGAGCCTCAGGCGATGGAGTTCGCCATGTCGGCGACGCCGCTCTCCTCGGACACCCGTGGGAGAGGCGTGTCCGAGGTGGCCCCCAGCGGCGCGTTCCTGTCCAGGCCCGGGCTGCCCGCCTGCCACACGTCACGCGTGATCGGCGAGCCCTCCAGCAGGCGTGGCCGGTGGTCCGGGTCGACGATGTCGTGTTCGGTGCAGAACTCGAAGGAGATGCCGGTCATGGGGTCGGCGATGTAGACGCTGATCGAGCCGGACGCGGCGTGCCGAAGCACGTCCTTCTGAAGCTGCGCGCCCTGGCGCAGTGCGATGTTCCTGGCCCGCATCACGTCGTCGATGTTCTCCACGAGGATGCAGAAGTGGTCCATGGACCCGGCGCGCTGAGGGCTCGAACGGAAGATGCCGAGCGAGTGGTGGTAGTTGTTCGCCGACCGCATGAACACCGCATTGCGCTTGATCCAGTCCGACGCCCGGAAGCCGAGGACGTCGGCATAGAACCGATGCGCCGCGACGGGGTCCGACGAGAACCACACCGCGTGCAGCATCTCCGTCATGCGCACGGCGTCCTGAGCCGGCTTCACGGCACGGGACAGCATGTCGGTGTAGACATCGACCTCGACCCCGTCGGGATCGACGAACCGGAGACCTCGGTCGATCCCGTCGCCTTCCAGATCGCCGATCTCCTCGAACCGGATGCCGCGCTCGTCCAGTCGGTTCGCGACCTCGGACAGGGCCTCGTCACCCGTGAGCCGGAAGCCCACGCGCATCAGCCCGCGCCGGTGCCGGTTCTCCTCCAGCCGCAGCCAGTGGTGGTCGTAGCCGCCGCCGAGGAAGCTTGTTCCCGCGGAACGGTCGTGCACGGTGAGATGGCCGACGTTCGAGTAGAACTTCGTCGACTCGGCGAGGTCCGGGACACCCATCACGACGTATCCGAGACGCTCGACTGACTGCTCCATAATTCCTCCAGTTTCCGCCACTGCGGCCGAATTGCCGGTAATTGCGTGATTCTTGTCGCTCGTCAATGGCAGGTCCACCAGACGCCGCCCATCGCAACGCGTAAGGCGGGCGCGTTGCCGGTTGCTCGTCCTGAGGTAACCGGCGACTTGACGCGCGCAAAGTTGTCATTAGAGTGTATACAGTTGTCGGGTTGATGCAAGGTCATGGGCCGAGCCGTCGACTCCGTTCCACACGATCACTGGCGCCGCTTCCCGAGGAACCGCTTATGACTCTCCTGCTTGATGACCGTTCGGTGGGCAGCGTGCTCGACCCGGCCTCACTCGTCGAGGCGATCGACCGCGCCATCCGCGCCGACGCGGAAGTCCCTGCCGATGTTCCCGGGCGGGTGAACCTCTCGGGAGGTGGCAGGTTTTTCCGCATCATGCCCGCGGTGGTGCCCCGGTCGGGTGTCATGGGCCTCAAGGCGTTCTTCGGCGGCAACGGCGTGGGCGTCCGTTACCTGATCATGCTCGCCTCCGTCGAGACCGGCGAGGTTCTGGCGATGATGGACGCCTGCTACCTGACAGCGGCGCGGACCGCCGCGACGAGCGTGGTCGCCGCACGGGCCCTGGGGGTGAAGGCGACGCGCCTCGGCGTCCTCGGGTCCGGTCTGGAGGCCGAGGCACACCTGCGCGCCTTCGCCGCGGTGAGTGAGATCGACGAGGTCAAGGTGTTCAGCCCGAACCCGGCGAGCCGGGAGCGACTCGCCGGCCGCCTGCGCGAGGAGCTCTCCCTGCCGGTGGTGCCGGCCGGCACGGCCGCGGAGGCATGCGCCGACGTCGACCACGTGATCACCGCGACCAACACCGGCTATGGGGGGCCGATCGCGTGCGAGTCCGACTGGCTCCGGCCCGGTCTTCACATCAGCGCGATCGGCTCCACGCACCGCGACCTGCGCGAGCTCGACACGACCGTCTTCAGGCGTGCGGGAACCCTCGTTTTCGACGCCGATCCGGAGCAGGTCGCGGACGAGTCCGGCGACATCCGGGAGTTCGTCGACGGGGGCGGCAGCCTCAGCACCGTGCTACGGCTCAGCGACCTGCTCCAGGGCAAGGCCGCGCTTCCCGAGGCCCCACAGGGGGACCTCACCATCTTCAAGTCCGTCGGGACCGCTCTCCAGGACATGGTCGCCGCCGAGCTGGTGTACCGGCGCGCGGTCGAGGCCGGTCTCGGATCCACCTTGGACAACCTGGCCGTACCCAAGAGCCGCCGCTGACCGCCCTGGCATCTCAGCTTTCATCCACATGCACCTTTGACAGGGAGACGAATCCAATCATGACGACCACTATCGGCAGGCACGAGGCGCGCGACTGGGCCCGTGAGCACTTCCACGGCGTCAACAACGTGCTCATCCCGAGCTTTTCCGCTGATCTGACCCGCCTGAACGAACGCGGCATCCGCCACGATGTCCGACGGGTGATCGAGCTCGGGTTCACCGGCACGCTGCTCGTCAGCGAGATCAACATCACCCTCGACGAGTACGCCCGCTTCACCGAGATCGCACACGACGAGGCGGGTGACCGGCTCAACCTGATCTTCCACGCGTCGTTCAACACTCTGGAGGAGAACATCGCCGCCGCGCGGCGGGCCACGGCGGCGGGAGCCCGCCTCGCGCTGCTGTCCTACCCGCCGAGCTTCCACCCGAGGTCCCTGCAGGAGCTCCACGACTACACCAAGGCGTTCTGCGACGCCACCGACCTGGCCGTCATCCTCTTCCCGATGACGCACTGGGGTTTCGAACGCCTCCACTCCGCCTCGTTGCCGGTCGACATGCTGGCCGACCTGGTCGACGCCGCGCCGAACGTCGTCTCGGTGAAGGCCGAAGGCGGATTCCCGTCGATCGCCGGCTTCGCACACGCCTGGCACCGGCTCTCGGAGAAGGTACTGATCACCATGCCGATCATCCAGGAGGCCATCGCACTGGCCGCGCTCGTCCCCCTACGGGTGATCGCGACCTCGAACACCGAGTACTACGGCGACACCGCCCCGCGGATGCTGGCCCTGGCCCAGGAGGGCAAGGTCGACCAGGCCATGGACCTGCTCTGGAAAATCGCCCCCGCATGGCGGGCCAACGGCAACGTGGCCCCGGTTCCGCACGCCCACTCCGTGAACCGGTCCGCGTGGAAGTACCAGGCCTGGCTCGCGGGCTTCAACGGCGGGCCGATGCGCGTCCCGGCGAACCGCCTGCACAGCGGCGAGATGGCGGCGTTCCGGCGAGCGCTGGTGGACTCGGGGCTTTGGGTGACGGACGACCCCGACGAGGAGTACTTTGTCGGGCGCAACCCGGAATGATCACGTGGCGGAGCGTGACACGACTCGGGTGCGCTCCACCGAACCACCGGAGGTGCCCGACCTCCGGGAACGCGCTCCCGCAGCACCGGTGACGCAGGCTTGAGGGGAGGTCGGGATGACCTTTTATAGTTTCTGGCAACTGTATACGCATGAGGAACATATACTTGAGGGGTGCCGAAAAATACTCGAGGAGTGCCACAGAAGCCGACCGTCTCTCCCGTGAGCAGCGGAGCGCTCGGCAGCCTCGACCGGTCGTCCGGAGTCGCAGGTATGGGTGCCGTTTCACGCTCGACGCTCGGGGATCGTGTCTACGATCGCGTCCGTGAGGCCATCATCCGAGGAGAGCTCCCGGCCGGGACCGAGATCAACCAGGTTGAGCTCGCCAACACGCTCGGCGTGAGCCGGGTGCCGGTACGCGAGGCCCTGCGGCGGCTCCAGGCGGAACGCCTGCTCGACGCCAATCCCTTCCAGCGCTACGTCGTCACGCAACTCTCCCAGGAGCAGGTGCTCGAACTCTACGACCTGCGCCAGACATTGGAGATCTTCGCCACGCTCCGCGCGCGATCTCGTCCCGATTTCCTCGACGTCGACCTTCCGGCGGCCCGGGCGGCCGCCGGTTCCATGGACCTGGACATGTCAGCCGAGGAGTGGCTCCAGGCGGACATGGAGTTCCACCACTCGCTGCACGGTCGCGGCTCCGCCGTGTCCAGCATCATCGACGAGGTACGGTTCCGGATCTACCGCTACGTGCACCTGGCCACTCCCGACCTCCCACGTCGCCAGGAGGTGCTCGCCGAGCACCAGGCCATCCTCGAAGCCCTCGAACGAGGCGACGAGGACGAGATCCGCACCCTGATCGAGGCCCACGTCGAGCACACGCGTGACCGGCTCGTCCACATGAACTGGAGCGAGGCCTCGGGCGGCTGAGATCGGAACCCGGACCTCTCCCCTCTCTCCCCGAAAGCCACCCGGAACCCACCGGCTCCGCACCCTGATCGGCCGCCCGTCGCGGCAGGCCACCGGGGTGTTCGAGCCGGTGTGCCCGTCCTCGGCGAGCACCCTCGCCACGCTGTGAGATAGGCCTCACGCCGAGCGCATCGTCGGCGGCCGGAAGGCATTGCCACATTGTCGATTACTGAATACACTTTCCATCGACTGAATACACTATTCACCTATTGAGAGGGTGCCGTGAGCGGTAGTGAACACCGGCCGGCGCGGCGGGTCGGCACGCTGGGCAGCGAGCTCACGTTCGCGGGGCAGGCGACGCGGGTGCTGCTCGGCCGCAGGCCCGGACTGGGCGGGCCGGAGTATTTCCCGACCATGGACGACGTCGTCGCCGCCGTACTCGACGGCAGGATCGACCTGGGGGTGCTGACGTCGGAGACCTCCAACACCGCGTGTACCGAGACCGCCGCCCGCATCCTCGCCGGAGAGAAGCTCTTCATCAGCGACGAGATCGTGGTGCCGTACCACTGCGCCCTGCTGGGCAGACCGGGCAGCCGTCTGGACGACATCAGGTATGTGGGCGGGCACGGCTCCATCCGCCAGTGCCGTCGCTTCCTGAAGGAGCGACTGCCCGCCGCCACGGTCGAGATCCACCCGCAGAACTCCGTGGCCGCGGCGCGGGAGGTGCTCGCGGGTGACGGCTCGATGGCTCTGATCGGCACCGAGGCCGTGGCTCGGGCGCTCGGCCTGGACATCATCGAGCGCGACGTCGACGACGGCAGCGCCGGCGGGTGGTGGGCGCTCAGCTCAGCGCTGGAGGTCTCCCCCGGCGCCGACCATCTGGCGGTCCGTGTCGACGGCGGTGATGAGCTCGACGAGACTCTCGCACTCCTGGCCCCGCTCGGGTTGGCCGTGCGCACGATCACGAACGCGCCCACCGGCGAGATCTTCCGCTACCGCTACCTCCTGGTGCTGCGTACGCGGAGTGGTGAGCCCCTCACCGACCAGGCGGTCGGTGCCTTCGGCTCCCGGCTGGTCGGTGTCTTCACCACGTCGACCGCTTCTTGACCATTCCGCCCGCCGCCGCGGCGGGCATGACCTTGGAGGTGAGATGTCCAACTTTCGCGGAGCGGATGTCCTCGAGCGCTACATCAAGCAGTGCACGAACTGGGGACGCTGGGGCGAGGACGACTCGCTCGGGACGATGAACCACGTCGGGCCCGAGGAGGTACGGCGCGCCGCGGCCCTCGTCGAGCACGGCGTGACCATCTCCTGCTCGCTCCCCTACGACCAGCGAGGCCCTCAGACCGGAAGCCTGCGGGCCAACCCGCGCAACGTGATGACGGCGACGGGGGCGGACCACCTGGCCGGAGCGCAGGAGATCCTTCCGGCCGGGTTCGGCCCCGCCAAGGGGTACGGGCGTTCCGACGACATCCTCATCGTGCCCAACCAGGCCGGCACCCAGTGGGACTCGCTCTCCCACATCTTCTGGAAGGGGAAGATGTGGAACGGGTACTCCGCGGGTCTCGTCTCCTCCACCGGGGCGGCCAAGAACGGCGTGGAGAACTACGCGGGCAAGTTCGTGATGCGAGGCGTGCTGCTCGACGTGGCCCGGCACCTGGGCGTGGACGCTCTCGAGCCCGGCCACGCGATCTCCGTCGAGGAGTTGGAGGCGACCGCGGAAGCCGAGGGCGTGCGGATCCAGCGCGGGGACGCGGTACTCATCCGCACCGGCTTCCTCGAGGCTCGCCGGCACGCGTGGGGCGACTACGCGGGCGGCGCCTCCCCGGGGGTGTCGCTGCACACCGCCCCGTGGTTCCACGAGCGGGAGATCGCCGCGGTCGCCTCGGACACCTGGGGCGTCGAGGTCCGCCCCAACGAGATCGACTGCTTCCAGCCTTTCCATGTCGTGGCACTGGTCCACATGGGACTGGCCATCGGCGAGATCTTCGACTTCCAGGAGCTCGCGACCGCCTGCGCCCGCCACGGGAAGTACGAGTTCCTCTTCACCGCGCCCGCGCTGCCCATCACCGGTGCGTCCGGGTGTCCCGTCGGCGGCGTCGCGGTGCTGTGAGGCAACGACGACCGTCTTGACACCGCAAGAGAGAAGGAACCGATGACCGCGTTCGCCACACCCACCCTTGCCCCGTCGCTCCCGGCCGTCCCGTCGACGCTGCTGGTCGGAGGGCGCTGGCGCCCGGCAGCGGGTGGAGCGACGTTCCCGGTGGACAACCCCGCGACCGGTGAGACGCTGACCGAGGTCGCGGACGCCGACGCGCGGGACGCGCTGGACGCGATCCGGGCCGCCGCCGATGCGCAGCCCGCCCTGGCGGGCTTGTCCCCCGCGCAGCGCGCCGCGTTGCTGCGCCGGGTCGAGGCCGCGCTGCGCGAGCGTGAGGACGAGCTCGCCCTGCTCATCACCCTGGAGATGGGCAAGCCGATCACCGAGTCCCGCGGGGAGGTGGCCTACGCCGCCGACTTCTTCGGCTGGTTCGCCGACGAGGCCCTCCGCATAGGAGGGGACTACCGACTGTCACCCACCGGGCTGACCCGCATCCTCGTCCAGCGCAGGGCGGTGGGGCCCTGCCTGCTCGTCACACCGTGGAACTTCCCCTTGGCGATGGGGGCGCGCAAGATCGCCCCTGCGATCGCAGCCGGCTGCCCGTCCGTGCTCAAGCCGGCCGAGCAGACGCCCCTGACCAGCCTGCTTCTCGCGCAGATCATCGAGGAGGCCGGTGCTCCGGCCGGCGCGGTCAACGTCGTCACCACCTCCCGTCCTGCCGCGGTCGTCAGCACGGTGATCGAGTCCGGACTCGCCCGCAAGCTCTCCTTCACCGGATCGACCGAGGTGGGCAAGCTGCTCCTGGCCCAATGCTCGGCCCACGTCATGAGGACCTCGATGGAGCTGGGGGGGAACGCGCCTTTCATCGTCTGCGAGGACGCCGACCTCGACGCCGCGGTCGAGGGTGCGTTGCTGGCCAAGATGCGTAACGTCGGCCAGGCGTGTACGGCGGCCAACCGCTTCATCGTCGCGGAGTCGCTTGCCCCCGAGTTCACCGGCAGGCTCGCGGACCGCATGGGAGCGATGACGGTCGCCGCCGGCTGGCAGGACGGCGCCGAGGTCGGGCCGCTCATCGACGACGCGGCGGTCGCTAAGTTCGAAAGGCTGGTGGCCGACGCTCTCGACCGAGGCGCGGCGATCGAGGTGGGAGGCGGGCCGGCGAACGGCCGGTTCGTGGAACCCACCGTCCTGAGCAACGTCGCGCCGGGAACGACACTGCTCGACGAGGAGATCTTCGGGCCGCTCGCCCCGATCACCACCTTCCGCGAGGAGGAGGCGGCGGTGAACGCGGCCAACGGCACCCCGTACGGACTGGTGAGCTACGTCTACACGCGCGACCTGGAGCGCGCGCTGCGCATGGTCGGGAACCTCGCCGGCGGCATGGTCGGGGTCAACGTCGGCGTCGTGTCGAACGCGGCCGCGCCCTTCGGCGGCATCAAGCAGTCCGGGCTCGGCCGCGAGGGCGGGCTCGAAGGCATCGCGGAGTACCTCGACACGACCTACGCGGCGATCCCGGTCTGACGACGGGCGGGCGCACGCGGTGCGCCCGCCGAACTCGGACGGGAGCGGGCAGCAAGCATGGACTGGCACGTCAAGGAGATGACAAATGCCGACGCGCATCGTGGGACTGCGCCACACCGACGGATCGGTCCTGGTGGGGACCCTCACGGACGACGGCCTCGGGGTCGGAGTCCTCGCGACCCTGGAGGAGTTCTGGGCCGACCCCCGACGCTGGTTGACCGGTGAGCCGGCCGCCGAGCGGGTGGTGGCCGCACTGCCGCTGGACGATGTCGAGTTCGTACCTCCGGTGCTGCCGGGCGCGAAGGTCATCTGCATCGGGCTGAACTATCTCAAGCACGTCGCGGAGGGGTCCTACGCGAGCGAGGGTGTGCCGCAGTACCCCACCCTGTTCGCGCGGTGGCCGAGCTCGCTCACCGTCGGAGGCGTGGGCATCCCGGTGCCGCCCGACGAGGACGGTGTGGACTGGGAGGGTGAGGTGGTGGCCTGGGTCGGTGCGCCCCTCGTGGACGCCACGCCCGAGGACGCCTTGGCGGCCGTGGTCGGCTACTCCACGTTCAACGACGTGACCTCGCGCCGGGCACAGAAACTCACCTCCCAGTGGACGCTGGGCAAGAACGGAGACCGTTCCGGTGTGCTCGGACCGCTGGTACCGGCTGCCGAAGTGGGCGACCTGCGTGACGGGCTCAAGGTGGAGACGCGCGTGAACGGCACCGTGGTGCAGCAGGGCAGCACCGACGAGATGGTCTACACGGTCGGTGACACGCTCTCGCTCATCAGCCGGACCCTCACCCTCCGCCCCGGCGACCTGCTCGCCACCGGAACCCCGTCGGGGGTCGGCTACTCCCGGACACCGCCGTGGCTGCTGCGCCCCGGCGACGAGGTGGAGGTCGAGGTGGAGCGGCTCGGCGTGCTGCGGAACCCGGTCGTGGCCAACCAGGAGCGCCACGAGGCGCTGGGATCGGGCGCGTCCGCATGAGCACCACCCTTGGATCCAGCCCGGCCGGCCCCCTCGAGGGCGTGCTCGTGGTCGACCTGTCCCGCGCCTTGGCGGGACCCCACGCGACGATGATGCTGGGCGACCTCGGTGCCCGGGTGGTCAAGATCGAGGCACCAGGGCACGGAGACGACACCCGAGGCTGGGGACCGCCCTTCGCCGGGGACGGGAGGGAACGGGAGTCGACGTACTTCCTGTCGGCCAACCGGAACAAGGAGTCCGTCTGCCTGGACCTCAGGGACGACGCCGACCGCGAGGTCCTGCTCGCCCTGGTGCGACGGGCGGACGTGCTGGTGGAGAACTTCCGGACCGGAGTCATGGAACGGCTCGGGCTGGGCGCCGACGTGCTCGGAGAGCTCAACCCGCGGCTCGTGCAGCTGTCGATCACCGGCTTCGGCCACGACGGCCCCGAAGGCGGCCGGCCGGGCTACGACCAGATCGCCCAGGGTGAGGGAGGCCTGATGTCCCTGACCGGATCGGCGCCGGACGACCCGCAACGGTTCGGGACGCCGATCTGCGATCTGCTCGCCGGCATGTACGGCGCCTACGGTGTCCTGGCGGCGCTGCGCCAGCGTGAGTCGACCGGACGAGGCCAGGTCGTACGCACCTCGCTGCTGGCCGCGGCCGTCGGCGTCCACGCCTTCCAGGGGACCCGCTGGACGGTCGCCGGCGAGGTCGGGCGGGCGGGCGGCAATCACCACGCGTCCATCTCGCCCTACGGGCTCTTCCGGTGCGCCGACGGAGCGGTGCAGATCGCCGTGGGGAGCGAGGGGCTCTGGCAGAGGTTCTGCGCGGGCTTCGATCTCGACCCCGAGGAACCGGGTATGGCCACGAACGCCCAGCGCGTCGCGTCCCGTGAGGAGGTCATCGAGCTGGTCGAACGGGCCTTCGCGAACCGGAGCGCCGGCGACCTGCTCGACCGGCTGCGCGAGCTGGGCGTACCGGCCGGCAGGGTGCGCACCCTGGACGAGGTCTACACCTGGGAGCAGACCCTGAGCCAGGGCCTGGTCATCGACGTCACGCACGAGACCCTGGGCCCGCTCACGCTGCCCGGGCCACCGCTGCGCTTCTTCGACCCGTCCGGGCGGGAGCACACCCGGACCGCGCACCGGCCGCCGCCCGTCCTCGACCAGCACGGGGAGTCGGTGCGGCGCTGGGTCGGCGACGTGGTCCGATGACGCATCGGCTGGGCGCCCTCGAGCTGATCGAGGCGAACGTCGACCCGGGCTCCTGGCATTCGTGGGACGTGCCCGTCGCCCCCGCCGACCGGGATCCCGAGTACGAGAAGGCACTGTTCCAGGCTCGGGAACGTTCCAGCACGGACGAGGCCGTTGTCACCGGCCGGGCCCGGATCGGGGGTCACGACGTGGCGCTCGTCGTGAGCGAGTTCCGCTTCCTCGGCGGGTCGATCGGCCGTGACGCGGCCGGGCGCATCGTGACGGCCGTGCGCCGCGCGACGGCCGAGCGGTTGCCCCTCATCGCCGCGCCCTCCTCCGGCGGCACCCGGATGCAGGAAGGCACGCCGGCCTTCGTCATGATGGTCGACATCTCCCGGGCCGTCGTCGAGCACAAGGCGGCCGGTCTGCCGTACCTGGTGTATCTGCGACACCCCACCACGGGAGGGGTGTTCGCATCGTGGGGGTCGCTCGGGCACGTCACCGTGGCGGAACCGGGCGCCTTGATCGGCTTCCTGGGCCCATCGGTCTACGAGGCACTCAACGGGCATCCGTTTCCCGGCGGTGTCCAGGTGGCCGAGAACCTGGCCGCCAAGGGAGTCATCGACGCGGTCGTGCCCCCCGACCGGCTCGCCGGCGTCGCCTCGAAGGCACTCGCCCTGCTGACCGGGCCACCGGCCAGACCTGCGAGCGTGACCCGGGCGCGGGTCCCCGACAGCGCCGTGGTGACACTCCCGGGGGATCCATGGCACTCCATTCGGCTCAGCCGTCACCCGGACCGTCCAGGTGTCCGTGAGCTGTTACGCATCGGGGCCGACGAGGTCGTCACCCTGTCGGGGACGGGTGCGGGTGAGCTCGGCCAGGGCATGTTGTGCGCCCTGGCCTCCTTCCAGGGGGTCGCGTGCGTCGTGATCGGTCAGGACCGGCGCGCTCAGGCCGGCAAAGGCCCGCTTGGCCCCGATGACCTGCGTGCCGCGCGCCGCGGCATTCATGTCGCCCAGCAGCTGGGACGCCCGCTGGTCTGCGTCGTCGACACCCCCGGGGCCGAGCTCTCGGCAGAGGCCGAGGAGCGGGCTCTCGCCGGAGAGATCGCACGTTGCCTGGCCGACCTCGTCCAGCTCACCGTGCCGTCCGTGTCGGTACTCCTGGGAGAGGGGTGCGGCGGCGGAGCCCTCGCCCTTCTCCCCGGCCGAGCGTGCATCGCCGCCGAGCACGCGTGGCTCTCGCCCCTGCCGCCAGAGGGTGCGAGCGTGATACTTCACGGTCACACCCGGCTGGCGGCCGACATGGCACGCAGGCAACGTGTCGGCTCCCACGAGCTGCTGACGGACGGGGTGGTGCAGGTTCTCGTGCCCGAACCCGTTCCCGCGCACGAGAACCCCGAAGACTTCTGCCGGAGAGTGTCCGCGGCGATCGGGTCGCAGCTGCTCCAGCAGCTCGCCGCGCACCGGAGTGGCTAGGCGACGGCCCTGATGCCGGCCGGGCCTGCCCTGGCGGGCCGGATCCCGCGCCCGCCAGAGCACATCCCCGGGAGATCCCGGATGGGCCGACCTTTCATCGGCCGGTCACCGGGAGCGGCGGGCGGCGTTCTTGCGCGGCGCCTTGACGGGCTGAGCAACTCGGGGAACACCCTGTATCGCGTCGATCCTGGCGTGCAGGCGGGCGAGCTCGCTCAGGATGGCGGTGAGCTGGTCCTCGGTCCGCTGTTCCTCGGCGGAGGTGTTCTGGTCGTCCATGGCGTTGACCACGACGGCGATGAACAGGTTGAGCACCACGTAGGAGGACATCAGGATGTAGCCGACGAAGAAGACCCACGCCCAGGGCTTCTCCGCCATGACCGTCTGGGCGATGTCCGGCCAGGCCTCGCCGGTCATGACCTGGAACAGGGTGAACAGCGATGTCGGCAGCTCGTCGAAGTGCTCGGGGGCGATTCCGCCGAACAGCTGGGTCGCGAGGACCGCCGAGACGTACATGACCAGGAGGAGCAGCCCGACGATCGCGGCCATCCCGGGCATGGCCGCGAACAGCGCACCGACGACCTTGCTCATGCTGGGAACCACCGAGACCAGGCGCAGCGCCCGCATGATTCGCAGGGCCCGCAGCACGGAGGTCGGGCCGGACGCCGGGATCAGCGCGATGGTCACGATGGTCGCGTCGAACCAGTTCCACGGGTCCTTGAAGAACGCGCCCCGGTAGGCGTAGAGGCGGGCGGCGAGTTCGACGGTGAAGATCGCCAGGGCGATCCGGTCGACGGCGTGCAGGAACCCGCCGATCCGGTCCGTCAGATAGGAGGAGGTCTCACAGCCGATCGTGATCGCGTTGATCACGATGACGGCTATGACAACCCGCTGGAAGAGCCGGGTTTCAAGGAAGGAACGAATACGTTCTCGCCCTGGCAAGAGGTCAGCTCCCGGAGGGGGGGAAGGGGTCAAATGCCGATCATCGTAAGCCCGCACAGGTCACCCCTGAAAAGATCTGAATGTATGACATACGCCATAGGAGGAACCTGGCCGATTTGCGGAGCGTTGACCTTGGTGAAGAACCCCGAAGCGGGCCGGCTCCAGAAGATCGGCTAGCGTTGCGGAAACGGAGATCTTCCCGCGTCGACGACCCGGGAGGACATGAGCCGGCCACGAGGGCCGGATGAAAGGGCAAGGTGGTGGTGTCCGTGTCGTCGGACTCCGGCCATAGCAGAGACCGTCGATCACGAGGCAGGCAACCGAGGTGAGCATCGCCCTCGGCCTGCTGGCCGTTCTGCTGTTGACCCTGGCCACCGGCTACTTCGTCGCCCAGGAGTTCGCCTATGTCACCGCCGATCGCCTGGCCCTGTCCCAGCAGGCCGCCGAAGGCGACAAGAAGGCCGCCCGCGCGATCAAGGTCATGGAGCGGCTGTCGTTCATGTTGTCGGGCGCCCAGCTCGGTATCACCGTCACCGCCCTGGTCGTCGGCTTCATCGCCAAACCCGCGCTGGCCGAGCTGATCGCCCCGGGCCTGGGCGCACTCGGCGTCCCCGAGGGCGCGACCGGCGGCATCGCCCTGGTGCTCGGTTTCATCGTCGCCACCGTGATCCAGATGGTGCTGGGCGAGCTCGCCCCCAAAAACCTCGCGCTGGCCAGGCCCGAACCGCTGGCCCGCGCGCTGGCCTCCTCCACCCTGGCCTACCTGACGATCGCCGGGCCGATCATCCGGCTGTTCGACTCCGCGGCCAACAGGCTGCTGCGCGCGGTCGGCATCGAGCCGGTCGAGGAGCTGCACCACGGCGCGACGCTGGAGGAACTCGGGCACATCATCGGTGAGTCCGAGGCCTACGGGCACCTGCCCGGCGACCAGGCGGACCTGTTGGAGCGGGCACTGGCCTTCTCCGAGCACACCGCCGGGGAGGTCATGGTCCCGCACGCCGACGTCGTCGGCATCGCCGGTTCGGCTCTGATCCCTGAGCTGGACGAGTTGATCTCCCGCCACGGGCACACCCACTACCCGGTGCTCGGCGACCGCCTGGACGACGTGATCGGCATCGTGGGCCTGCGCGAGCTGGTGGCGATCCCGGCCGACAAAGCCGCGGACACCCCGGTGGCCGACATCGCCCGCGAAGTCCTGATGGTGCCCTTCTCCGTCTCGCTGCCCGACCTGGTCGCCCAGATGCACGCACGCGACGAGGAGGTCGCCTGCGTCCTCGACGAGCACGGCGGCCTGGCCGGGCTGGTCACCTGGGAGGACGTCGCCGAGGAACTCGTCGGGGAGATCGCCGATGAGAACGACCTCGACATCCCCACCGTGGTCGCCACCGGCGACGGCTGGGAAATCGACGCGAGCCTGCGCATCGACGAGGTCTCCCTGGCCACCGGGCTGGAACTGCCCGACGAGGACGACTACGACACCGTCAGCGGGCTCATCCTGCGGCGCCTGGCCCGCTTCGCCGCGGTCGGTGACGTGGTCACCGTCGACCTGGTCCCCTCCATGGCCGAGCAGGCGCCCACGCATGCGGAGATCGAGGTGCTGACCCTCGACCGGCACGTACCCGAGCGGGTCCGCCTGCGCCCCTTCCGGAACACCGAGGCGAGCCAGGAAGGCGAGGAGGAGAAGTGAACCTGCCCACCGGCATTCTGCTGACCGTACTCCTTCTGATCGGCAACGGCTTCTTCGTCGCCTCCGAGTTCGCCCTCGTCGCGGCCAAACGGCACCGCCTGGAGAAGGCGGCCGCGCACGGTAGCCGCGCCGCCGCAGCGGCGGTGAAGGGCATCCGGGAGCTGTCGCTGATGCTCGCCGGCGCCCAGCTCGGCATCACCCTGTGCTCTCTCGGTCTGGGCGTGGTGTCCGAGCCGCTGATCGCCGGCAGCCTGACCCCGCTTTTCGGCACCCTCGGCCTGCCCGAGGCCGCCGCGCACGCGGTCGCCTTCGTGATCGCGCTGGCCATCGTGACGTTCCTGCACATGGTGATCGGTGAGATGGCCCCCAAGTCATGGGCCATCGCCCACCCCGAGAGTTCGGCGACGATCCTGGCGCTGCCCTTTCGCGGCTTCACCGTGGCCGTCCGGCCGATCCTGACCACGCTCAACGGCGTCAGCAACCTGCTGTTGCGCATGTTCCGGGTGCAGCCCCGTGACGAGACGTCCAACCCTCGCACACCCGAGCAACTGCAGCACCTGGTGGAGGAGTCGCGCCGCCTGGGGCTCATCGAGACCGACGACCACGCGGTGCTCACCCAGGCCCTGCACGCCCCGAACGCGTCGATCGCCTCGCTCACCATCCCGGTGAGCGACATCGCCGGAGTGCCGGCCGACGCCTCGGCTCAAGAGATCGTCAGCACCTCGGCTCGGACGCGCCGTACCCGCCTGGTGGTGTGGGACGGTGATCGCCCGGCAGGGGTGGTCCACGTCCGGGACGCCTACCTGGCCCGCAGGCGCGGCACACGGATCCGCGCTCGAGACATCGCCTACCGGCTGCCCGAGCTCTCAGCGGAGACCTCGATCTCCCAGGCGGTCGCCGAACTACGTGCCGCGCACAGCCAGCTGGCGCTCGTCCGGGCCGCGAACGGCTCCCTGGCCGGACTGGTCAGCCTGGACGACCTGCTGACCACCCTGCTCATCCCGGCGTAGGACCGGACAACCCGGGCGCCGCTCCCCCGATCGGCGCCCGGACCGGCGGGGCTTGTCCGCGGGTCAGCGCGGGATGGTCGCGCCGGCGATGCGCAGGGCGAGGTCGGCGTAGGCGTCGGCGACCTCTTCCGGTGTGTAGGGCACGCCCGTGCCGTACCAGCCGGCCACCCGCATGCCCATGCCGCTGATGGCGGTCATCGCGAGGAAGGTGTCGGGCATGTCGAAGAGGCCCTGAGCCAGGCCCTCGTTGAGAATGTCGACGAGCAACCGCCTGCCACCGGCGCGGATCGACAGCACGGGGGCGGCCATCTCGGGTGAGAGGGCGTGCAGTTCGTTGTTGGCCACCGTGGCGAGCAGCGGATATTCGGCGTGAGCCAGCACATGCTCTCGTACCACGGCTCGCAGCCGTGAGACCGGGTCGGTGCCGCCTGCCCGCAGCAGCCTCCCGTGGTGGTCTTCGTGGCCGATGCGGATCAGCTCGGCCAGGACGTGCTCCTTCGCCGGGTAATGCGCGTAAAGAGTGGCCGAGCGGATGCCACACGCCTCGGCCAGGTCTCTGATCGAGGCGCCGTGAAAGCCCCGCTCGGCGAACAGGCGTAACGCCTCCCGCAGGATCCGGCCTTTGGTGCCCTCCGGCAACACGCCGGGTGGCAGCCGAACCTCGTCGGCCGCGATCCGCCGCTGCTCTGTGGGTATGGTCATGTTTCCTGCCGATCGATCGTTCTTCCTCGTCCCATTGTGCCCTGGGGCGAAGCCGGGGAGCATATGACACGATCGATCGATCGTTAGGGAAGGTTAGGATCGGTGGAACCGACCGGGAGGGAACCGATGGAAGCGATAGTGGCCACCGAGCAGGGGAAGGTGCGAGGCAGGCTCGATGACGGTGTGGCGGTTTTTCTCGGCATTCCGTACGCCGCTCCGCCCTTCGGGCCCCACCGCTTCAGGGCTCCGGTCGAGCCCGAACCGTGGGAGGGCGTCCGGGACGCGCTGGAGTTCGGCCCCACCGCGCCGAAGCGGCCCTATCGCCGGCCCCTCGACCGTTTGATCCCCGATCCGGACATCCCCGGCGACGGCTGCCTCAACCTCAACGTCTGGACCCCCGAAGGAGCCGACGGCCTGCCCGTCATGGTGTGGATCCACGGTGGGTCACTGCGCAACGGCTCCTCCAGCGTGCCGGTCTACGACGGCCGTGCCTTCGCCCGCGACGGGATCGTGCTGGTTTCCATCAACTACCGGCTCGGCGTCGAGGGCTTCGCGGTCTTCCCCGACGCCCCCGCCAACCGCGGCTTGCTGGACCAACTCGCCGCACTTCGCTGGGTGCGAGACAACATCGCGGCCTTCGGCGGCGACCCGGGCAACGTCACCGTGTTCGGCGAGTCCGCGGGAGCGATCAGCATCGGGGCGTTGCTGACCAGCCCCCGTTCGGCCGGCCTGTTCCGCCGTGCCGTACTGCAGAGCGGCCCGCCACATGCCGTGCCGTCCGAGGCCGGGGCCAGGATCACCCGGGTCATCGCCAGAGGTCTCGGCATCGCTCCGACCGCCGCCGCCTTCGCGGCCGTGGACCGCGAACGGCTGCTCACCGCGCAGGCCGAGGCGACGGCCAAGGGGAACCCGATCAGCGGCGGCGCGGGGTTCGAGATCGTCCTGGACGGCGACGTCGTCCCCGCGCACCCGATGGACGCACTGAAGGCGGGCGTCGCACGCGACGTCGACCTGCTGCTGGGCGCCAACACCGAGGAGTACCGGCTGTGGTTCGTACCCACGGGGGTGGTCGACCGCATCGGCGGTCTCACCCTGCGGCTCGCCATGGCCAAGTTCAAGATCAAAGGTTCGCTGGCCAGGCTCTACCGGGCGAACCGGCCAGACGCCCGGCCCGGTGAGATCCTCGGTGCTCTCGCCACCGACCTGTTGCTCCGCGTGCCGCTGAACCGGCTGGCCGACGCACGCGCAGGAGGCGGCAACACCTACATGTACGAGTTCGGCTGGCGCTCGCCGGTGGACGGGCTCGGCGCCTGCCACGCGCTGGAGATCGGGTTCGTCTTCGACACGCTGCGCACCTCGGCACAGCTGGCCCTGGCGGGACCCGAAGCCCCCCAGGAACTGGCCGACGCCATGCACCGAACCTGGATCGCCTTCGCCGTCTCCGGCGATCCAGGCTGGCCCGTCTGGGACGGAACCCGTCCGGTGATGTTGTTCGATCATCCGGGCCCTGACCTCGTCCGCGCGCCGCGTGACGACGAACTACGCCGCTGGCGCTGAACAGGGCGAGGCCGCGGGGGGCCGGGTCAGAGCGCCGGGCCCGGTACCTGCAGCGCCGGCTGGTTGCGGCGGACGTCGGACCAGGTCCGGGTGTCGGCGCAGATGCGACATCCGGCGCCGAAGAACTCGCCGCGCGCCTCCTCGTCGCCCATGAGCTGGAAGCGGAACCACGCCGTCGTCGGGCCGGCGAAGGGACCGGGGGCGCCCACCACGGTGAAATGGTCGGCCCCCCTGACCTCGCCGTAGATCGCCGGGATGTGGTCGGCGTCGTTGTAGAAGGCCTTGACGAGAGCCGGCCACACGACGATGTCGTACTGCCCGGCCAGGATGAACATCGGGCCGTGCACCGTGTCGACGTCGGCCAGCGGTCCGGGCTGGATCGGGATGATGGTGTCCACCCGGGAATCCGCGCCGACGACGATGGCGGCCGCACCGCCCTGTGAATGGCCGGACGCGCCGATGCGGTCCAGGTCGACGTGGCCGTAGAAGATGCTGCCGGGGTCGGCGTTCCGTTGAGCCAGCAGGTCGATGCCCGCCCGCATCGAGATGCCCAGGTTGGACTGCGGTGTGTTCGCCGCCGCCACGATGAAGCCGTGGCTGGCCCAGTGGAGCAGCAGGTCACGGTAGACCACGGGGAAGGCGAACGTACCGTTGCCCCAAATGATCACTGGATGACGTCGAGGGCTCTGTGCGATGTCTCGCGGGTAGTACAGAGTGGTCACCAGCCCCACGTCCACGGCCGTGGCGTAGGGGCCCGCGGCGCTCCACTTCCCCTCGACGGAGGGGAAGCCGGTGTCGGCGCCGGCCGCGTGCGGGGCGGCGGTGAGGGCGAGGACGAGTGCGATCAGGGGGACGAACAGCCTTCGGAGCATGGGGGGTTCTCCTGACAGGGGGACGCCGAGAGGTGAATCCCGTGTTACGCCGGATTCACTTCTCGTTTGATTGCACATCCTGAACGGGGGAACGCCCGCCGTCTCTCCGCACTCGCGGCAATGATTGACGTCGTGGTTTGTGCAATGTGACGATCCGTGGATGCTCGCCCTTCACGCCCGCATGGCTCCACGTGTCAGGGAGCTCACCGCGGCGGTGGTCGCACGGTGTGAATCCGAGGTGCCCTTCTACCGGCAGTTGCCCAAGGACCTCCTCGACGAAGAGGTCAGCCGGTCGGTCACGGCTGTCCTCAGGCTGTTACTACGGGCGCTGCGGGAGGGCCGCGCCCTCGGCCCCGGCGATCTGACCGAGCTCATCGAATGGTCCGCGCGGCGCGCCGAGGAGGGCGTCCCGCTGGAGGCGGCGCTCACCGCGTACCTCGTCGGCGCCGAAGTCTGGTGGCGGGCCCTGGCGGAGACCGCCGACCGTGCGGAGCTGGCCGAGGCGGGCCTGAGCCTGCTCGGCTGCTTGGGCTCGGCCATGCCCGCGGTCGCCATCGCTCACGTACAGGCACAGGACGACATGCGCAGCGACGACGGGAAAGTACGGCGGGCGCTGATCACGGCATTGCTGACCGGGCAGCCGCACGAGGCCCTGGCGGAGGCGGCGCGGGTCACGGTCGCGCCCGCCTACGAGGTCATGGAGATCCGGTTCGCCGAGGACCCGCCGGCCGACCGCCGCACCGTCAGGCTCACGCAGTCGGCCCTTGACGCCCACACGGGAACGCCCGTGCTCACCATGCTGGACCACACCGGGGGCTTCGCGCTGTTGCCGGCGACGCTCGACCTGCCGGCCCTGGTCGCCAGGATCGCCGAGGCCACCGGCCAGCCCGTCGTGGCGGTCACGGCCCGGGCCGCGGAGCCGGACCTCATTCCCGGGGCCGCCGAAGAGGTGCGCGGGGTGATGAAGATCGTCCAGCGCCTCGGCCGACCGGCCGGCCTCTACCGATTCGACGACGTCCTGCTCGAATACCAGCTGGCCCGGCCCGGCAGCGGCCTCGCCCGGCTCGCCGCCAAGCTCGACACGCTGGACGATCACCCCCACCTGGTCGAGACCCTGCGCGCCTTCGTCAACCGCGGCCACAACCGAAGCCGCACCGCTCAGGACCTGCACATCCACCGCAACACCCTCGACTACCGGCTACGCAGGATCACCGCTCTGACCGGCCTGGACTTCACGATCCCCGCCCAAGCCCGCCTTCTGGAAGCCGCCCTCACCGCCAGAGACCTCACCTGACGCGTCACGCCGTCCGGCTGCGGGCGAACAGCGGGCAGTGGCGAGTCGCCTCTCCGAGAGGGGGTTTCATGAGGTTGCCGTCGCGTGAGTCGGCCCGCCGCTGGAAGGCGGCGAGCCGACACGCGCGTACTCGGCGGGGAGATCAGGTCGCGGTGCAGGTGAGGGTGGGTGTGCCGCTGGTGCCGGAGCCGATGAACCCGAAGGTGGTGGCGGTGCCGGCGCCCAGTGAGCCGTTGTAGGCGGCGTTGCGGGCGCTGACCGCGGACCCGTTGGCGGTCACGGTCGCACTCCACGCCGAGCTGACCTGCTCACCGCCGGTGAAGGTCCAGTTCACCGTCCAGCCGGTGATCGCGCCGGAGCCGGCGGTCACGCGTACCTCGGCCTGGAAGCCGCCGGACCACTGGGAGACGGTGCGGTAGGTGGCCGAGCAGCCGCCGGCCGGGGGCGAGGTGGGAGTCGGCGTGGGAGTGGGGGTCGGAGTCGGTGTGGGAGTCGGCGTGGGAGTCGGAGTAGGCGTGGGGGTGGGGGTGGGGTTCGTGCCGCCGGTGAAGTTGACGTCGCTGCAGAAGTAGTAGGACTGGTCGGAGTGGCTGGCCTGCCAGATGGTGTAGACGACGTGGTGGCCGGTACGGCCGGGCGCGTACACATCAATGGGCGTGGTGAGACCGGTGGGCACCTTGCCCACCTGGTTGACCAGTTCCAGGTCGCTCCACCTCAGCCGCTGGGTCTTGGGATCGTAGCCCTGTTTGGTGACGTAGACGCGGATGTAGTCCGCACCGTGCGAGGCCTGGTCCATCAGGTTCATGGTGAACCTGGCGGGGCGGTCCACGGTCTTCCACGCGCCCGGCACGTCCATGGAGGCGTAGCGGCCGCTTTCGGTCAGGCCGCCGCTGCACAGCTGCCCGTCGGGGATCGCGGCCTGGTGGTTACCGGCGACGCCCTCGCGGTACAGCCCGTTCCAGTTCCACATCGCGTTGGTGTTGTTCTGCCAGGCCTGCCAGCACATGGGGTCCTGCTGGGCCATGGCCGGGTTCTGGAAGTCGCTCCCCCAGCGCAGCCAGCAGCCGTAGTTGCGCGAGGCCGGGTCGCTGATCGAGCCGTGCGCCGAGGCGGGGACGACCATCACGGTGGTGAGCATGAGCGCGGCCGCGACCGCGACGAACACCCGCCGGAACCTGCTCCGGCGGGGAGGTGCGTCGGATGCGCCGGTATGGCCGCGTAAGAGTCGGAGCACGTGTGAACTCATCTGCACAGGTTTCCTTTCGAATGCTGGGATGACGAGTCCTGGCACGCCGAGTGAGGGCCGAGTCCTCATGCCAGAGGTGTCCCCACCGTCGCCCAGTCCCCTGTCAGCGGCAACAGTGATCTATGGCTCTCGGCGGGCAACGGGCCGGGAGCTGGCCATACACCGCAAAGTCGGATGAAAAGTTCATCTACTCCGCCCGCACTCGTAGGCGCCGACGAGCACGAAGCCGGGCCGCGATCGCCGAGTCCGCTTTCATCGGACGGACGATCGCGGCCCGGCCCGCGGCATCGAAGTCGTCCTCAGCCCGCTGCGGGAGGAGGCCATCGAGGTCTTCCGCACCTACGGCGCCCGCGACGACGTCGTCGTCTACAACGCCCGAGGCGCCTCCTGACCTGTTTCGCGTCAGCCGAGGTCGAGGAGTTGTTCGTGGAAGCCGCCGAAACCGCGTGCGGGATCGGTCAGGTGGATCTCAAGGATCCAGTGGCAGACACGGCCCGCACGCTCGGTGCGGCGCAGGGGCGTGGTGTTGCCGGGTGCGATGTAGGACTCGATCTCGGCGGCGTCGATCGTCTCGTGCGGGAACTCGCCGACGAGATGGCCTGCGTGGGAACCGCCGAGCGTCCAACCTGCTGCTCGGGCGAGCCTGCCGATCTCGGCGTGCAGGGCGGCACCGGTGATGTCGGGGTGGTCGGCGAAGTGGCGGCGGCCGGCGTCGAAGATTACGGGCAGGTCGGCGGCGAGGCGGTGTTTGACGGGGTCGTCGCCCAGGACGTAGGTGCGGCCGAGGTCGGCTTCGAAGTCCTGGAAGATCGGACCGAAGTCGGCGAAGACGATGTCGTCGTCCTCAACGGTCCGGTCCGGCGGATTCTCGCGGTAGGGGAAGAGGGTGTGCGGGCCTGACCTGATGATGCGCTTGTGCCAGTGGCGCATGGTCCCGTACATCTCGTCGGCCAGATCGCGGATCCGGTCGCTGATCGCCCGTTCGGTCTCGCCCGCGACGATGAGGTCCCTCTTGACGACCTCGTCGAACAGCGCGATCGCTTTGGCCTGGGCGTCGAGCAGGCGGTGGGAGCGGAAGTCCTCGGCGGTCGCGGCGTCGATGTAGACCCAGGCTTTCGCGCCGGACCGCAGATCGGCCTTCACCCGTAGATAGTCGTCGACCTCGTAGGCGTCGGCGGCCGCGAGGTCCGCAGAGGTGAGCGTGAACACCATGCCTTCGACCGCGTCGTGCGGGTCGTCGGAGTGCACGGCCACCGGGTGCTCGTCGCTTCCGCTGTCGGAGATCACCGAGGGATCGGTGATGGTCACGCTCTCCAGGCGGAAGCCCAGCAGCGCATCGGGGCGCCCGGCGAGTTCCCGTCCGAAACGGGCCGCCTGCACCTGCGGCAGCCGCAAGGTCCCATAGGAGAACAGCAGATGATCAGACAAGGTGAACCCCCGGAGTCATGTGGCACCTTCAAGGGCAGACCGGTATTTGGTCCGGCAATTGCCCAATATATATGCGCATCTGCCTTGTGATCTGAGCAAGACAGCACGCCAAGCCGTCCGGTGACCCGGGTCGTACCCGCAGGCGGCGGCCAGACCGAGGAGCGCGGGCCCCGCCGGGGTACCCGCGGGCGCCAGGCACGCACTCGTACTCGCCGCCAGCACCGAGGCTCCCATCAACCGCAGAGAACGCGTAACTGCCGCCAATATCCGGCCACACCTCCGGCAAATGCCATGACGAAGATACGATTAGATATGCATATGCGATGATAAAAGGGTTTCGATCCCGCGGCGGCCGGTGTTCTTCGCCCGGCCCCATCTGCCCGCCCGGGAGATGCCGGACGACGACTACCCGTTCGCGCTCAACATCGGAGCGGACCCGGCAGGGGTGCCGGTCCTGCCCCCCGCCGCACCACTCCGCCGCGAGCACGCGTTGTGGGTGGACGGACGCCTGGCCGGGCGGTTCTCCCGCGCCGCCTCTCACCCGACCATCGAACTGGCCGAACACCCCAGCCACAGCTCACCCGTGCAGGGCCGCATGATCACCGTGCTGTGGGCGTCACAGACGGGCAACGCCGAGGAGTTCGCCGCCACCGCGGCGCAGCGCCTCACCGCCGCCGGGCACAAGGTCACCCTTCTCGGCATGGACGACGCCGACCCCACCGCGTTGCCCCCCTCCGACACCCTCCTGATCACCAGCACCTTCGGTGACGGCGACGCACCCGACAACGGAAGCGTCTTCTGGGATGCCCTCGCCGCGACCGACACGCGCCTTGATCACCTCTGCTACTCCGTCCTGGCTTTCGGTGACTCCTCCTACAACGACTTCTGCGGCCACGGCCGCCGTCTCGACCAGCGCCTTGAAGAACTCGGCGCCACCCGGCTGTCCCCCCGCACCGACTGCGAACCCGGAACCTCCATCCCCATCCATGTCCAGCCCTCCCCGCACTTCCGACCGCCCGCTGACCCCGCCACCCCCATGGTCATGATTGGCCTCGGAACCGGCGTCGCCCCCTTCGTCGGCTTCCTCCACGACCGCCGCGCCCAAGGACACCCCGCCCCCAACTGGCTGTTCTTCGGAGAACAGCACCAGGCCACCGACTTCTACTACCGCGACGACCTCACCGCACTCCGCGACGACGGCACCCTCGACCGCCTCGACACCGCCTTCTCCCGAGACCGGCGCAACAAGATCTACGTCCAGGACCGCATGCACGAACACGGCCACCGTCTCTGGACCTGGCTGGAGAACGGCGCTCACCTCTACGTCTGCGGCGACGCCTCCCGCATGGCCAAAGACGTCGACAAAGCATTCCGTGACATCATCACCACCCATGGTGACCTCACCGAACAAGCCGCCGACATCTACGTCAAACGCCTGTCCACCGACAAACGCTACGTCCGCGACATCTACTGAAAGGGCGGAGGGGTGGCCGCCACTCCAGTCGAACCACGCGAAGCGGCCTCCTAGCGCTGTGCCACTGAGCATCGACCCGCTTGCGTCCGGCGCATACCCCGAACCCCTCACGCAACTCCGCGCGCCCGGACACTCGGTCGTGGTCGTATGGCGGTGCGGTTCCGACTCCCCGCAGGCGCGCCCGGCCTCACATCGAGGGCTCCGCGCCCGGGGCCGGGGGTGCGGTCTTCGGTTCGCGGCGCAGCATGGCCCGCAGCCGCTTCTCGATCGGGTACTCGTACAGCCGGTACAGCCCCCACGACAGCAGCACGCTGACCGCCAGCCCGGCCACCGCGTAGGGCAGGTGCGCCCAGCTGGGCGGCGGGAAGTCGTAGAGCGACTGCCGGCCGAACGCGTGCTTGGCGATCGGGAAGAGCACCAGGAAGTGCACCAGGTAGAAGGCGTAGGACCACTGGCCGAGCGCCACCAGCGGGCGGGAGCCGAGCAGGCTGCGCCGACCGGCCAGGTCGTTGGTCGCCGCCGCCGCGATGAGCAGCGCGAACACCACGATGCTGCCCCGGTTGGCGGCCTCGGCCAGCGCGGTCGGCCACAGGCCCGAGACGGACCACGCCCACAGCAGCGCGAAGTAGCCGACCGTGATCGCGGTCGCCGCGCGCAGCCCGAGCGGGCTGCGCCGGCCGCGGCGTACGGCGGCGGCGATCACGATGCCCAGCACGAACTCGCTGACCCGGGCGATCGGCGAGTGGGTGGCGAAATAGTACAGGTCGGAGGTGAACCAGTTCTCCGGCGTGATCTGCGGATTGGCCAGCCAGAGCCAGACCCGGGTGCCGATGCTGATCGCGATGAGCACGGCGGCGATCGTCACCATCTGGCGCAGCGTGCGCCGCACGATCGGGCGGACCACGAACGGGAAGACCGCGTAGAAGAACGCCTCGCACGACAGCGACCAGGAGACGGTGTGCGGCACGGTGTCGCTCTGGAACGACGCCGGGATCCACGCCTGCACCAGGAGCAGCGTCGCGACCGTCCACCAGACCAGCGAGGTGCCGCCCTCGGTGGGCCAGAGCTGGCCGCCGACGAGCAGCGCGACCGCCGCGACGGTGGTGATGAGCAGCGACGGCCAGATCCGGGCGAAGCGGCGCCAGTAGAACCTCGGCGCGGTGTCGTTCTCAAAGAACGTCCAGGTCAGGACATATCCGGACAGGACGAAGAAGAAGGTGACCCCGGCGGTGCCGAGGATGAACAGCTCGTTGAGGTAGGGCAGCGGCAGCAGGATCGCGACGTGGCTGAAGAAGACGCCGAACGCGGCGAACCACCGCAGCCCGGTCAGCGACTCCAGCCTCGTCCTGGGGGGTCCCTCGCTCGTGGCCTGCGCGGGCTTGGCGGATACCGAGGTCATGACGACTTCCCCTCTCCGGTGAGGCCGGCCTGCGCGCGGCGCTCGTCGATGAGTGCCGCCTGCTCGCGGACCGTCGCGTGGCGCAGCAGGTCGGGCAGCTCCACCTCGATGCCGAACGCCACCTCGTAGCGCAGGCTGAGGCGGGCCAGGGTGAGCGAGTGGCCGCCGAGGTCGAGGAAGCCGTCGGCGGCGCCGATCTCCCGCACCCCGAGCAGTTCGCGCCAGATGCCGGCGACGGACTCCTCGGTGCCGCCCCTGATCGGCACCTGGCCGCCCTCGTCGCCCGGGGCCTCGGGGCTGGGCAACTCCTCGTGGGCGATGTCGCCCCGCGCGCTCCTGGGCAGCGCGTCGAGGACGACGACCGAGCCGGGCACCTGGTATTCGGGCAGGTGGGCGGTGAGCTTCCGCGGATCGATCCCGTCACCGGCCACGTACGCGACGAGCCGGTCGTGGCGCACGTCCACGATCGCCTCGACCACACCGGGGCGGCCGGCCAGGGAGCGGGCCACCTCGTCGGTGTCCACCCGGAACCCGCCGACGGTGAACATCCGGTCGAAGCGGCCGAGCAGCTCCAGCGAGCCGTCGGGCAGGATCCGGCCCCGGTCCCCGGTGGCGGCGCCGCCGACGTGGATCTCGCCGGGTACGCCGGTGGCGCCGGGGCGCCCGGCCCGGCCGATGACCTCGATCGGGGTGCCGGCCAGCGGGACGCCGAGCGGGACGCCCCTGCGGGGCTCGGCGAGCGGGTCGATCCGGTGGGCCGCGGCCCAGCGCTCTCCGTACAGGGTCCAGGTGGGGACTTGCGCGGCCAGTTCCCGTACCAGGGGGGCCGGGGTGGTGGCCGCGTCGCAGAGCGCGGTGAACGGACGGCCTTCCGGCAGGGCGTTCTCGCGCAGCAGCAGCCGCCACGTGGCCGATGGGGCGTGCACGACCGTGGCGTCCCCGACCAGGGTCCTCAGCCGCTCGATGTCACGAGCGGCCTTGGGGGGCGCGATCACCAGGTGCGCGCCGGAGAAGAGGGCCAGCGGCATGGCGTCGGCGAGCGCGCCGGAGGCGGGCGGGGCGAAGGTGAGCACGGTGCCGGTGGCGCCCAGGCCGATCCGCGAGGCCAGGTCCGCGGCCCGCGCGTAGCCCGCGGCCCGCGGGCCGCCATCGGCCTTGAGCCTGGCGTACCACCACACGGCGAGGTCGGGGGTGTCGGCGGCCGGCGGTTCGGCGCCCTTGCGCACGGCGGGTGCCAGGGCTTCGGCGTGCGCGTCGAGCTGGGCGTAGGTCAGCGTGCCGTCGACGGAGGTGACCGCGGGCGAGTCCGGTGCGCACCGCGCCCGCCCGGCCAGGACGGCGGCCGGAGGTTCGGCGCCGGCGGTCTCGGGCTGGGGGAACCTCGGGGACGCGGGCAGCCGGAGGTCGCCGACCTGACGGTCGGGCTGGGCGCACGCCTCGGTGAGCAGGAGCGTGAACTGCTCGGCGAGGACCTCGACGGTCGCGGGGTCGAACAGGTCGTCGTTGTAACCCCACAGGCCCGCCATGCCGTCGCCGTCGACGCTGAAGTCCACCATCAGGTCGAAGTGCGAGACCTCGACGTCGGGCACGAACTCCGAGGCCCGCACGCCCGGCAGGTTCAGGAAGACGCCGTCGTTGTCGCGTACCCCGAGCCCCGCCTGGAACAGTGGCGTGTGGCTCCGCGGCCGCTGCGGGTGCAGCTCGCGCACCAGTTCCTCGAAGGGCATCTCCTCGTGGTCGTGGCCCTCGACGGAGGCGTGCCGCACCCGGCGCAGCAGCTCGCGGAAGGTGGGCTCGCCGCGCAGGTCGAGGCGGAGACAGATGATGTTGATGAAGCAGCCGACGAGCTCTTCGAGCTCGGGCCGGATGCGTCCGGCGGCGGGTACCGCGGTGACGATGTCGGCCTGGTCGGCGTAGCGCGACAGCAGCACGCCGTAGGCGGCCAGCAGGACGGTGAACGGGGTGGTGCCCTCCTCGCGCGCCATCGCGCGCGCCGCGCCGACGACGTCCGCGGGCAGCCGGGAGCGGTGGAAGCGGCCCGCGCGGCTCCGCTGCGGCGGGCGGGGCCGGTCCGAGGGCAGGTCGAGCAGCCGGGGCACGCCCTCCAGGGTCCGCCGCCAGTAGTCGACCAGGCGCGAGCGCACCTCCTCGGTGCGCAGCCGCTGGCGCTGCCAGACCGAGAAGTCGGTGTACTGCAGATCCAGTTCGGGCAGGGGCGCCGAGGAGGTGTAGAGGGCCTCGATCTCGCGCCCGACGATGCCGAAGGACGGGTCGTCGAAGACGATGTGGTGGAAGGTCAGCACGAGCACGTGGTCGTCGGGCCCCAGCCTGAGCAGCAGGGCCCGCCCCAGCGGTCCGTGCCGCAGGTCGAACGGGGCCAGGATGTCGTCGGCGGCCATCCGCGCGGCCTCGGCCCCGGGATCGGGCTCGCCGGCCAGGTCGACGGAGCGCAGCACGCCGGTGGGCGCGTCGCCGACGCGCTGGACGGGCATGCCGTCGATCTCCTCGACGGTGGAGCGCAGGATCTCGTGCCGCCTGATCACCTCGCAGAGCGCCCGGTCGAGGGCTCCGGCGTCGAGGGGGCCGCGCAGTCGCAGGGTGGCGGGCACGTGGTAGAACCCGAATCCCGGATTGAACCTCTCGCCGAACCAGATGCGCTCCTGGGTGGAGGAGACCGGCACCCCCTCCTCGGGTATCGCGCGTCGCGGGATGCGATCTCGCTCGCGCCGCCGGCGGGCGATCAGGTCGTGCACATTGTCAGCGCCGTTGGAAATCGTCATTGGTTACCTCACGTCTGTGGGGTGCAGCGTGAATGCGGAATTTCGCGTCAGGATATGTCTTGATAAGTAATCACATTCGCCCAGCATTGCGGAAAGGCGGCTAAACGGATATGGAGCTGCGAGGGGTGACGGCACTGGTGTCGGGGGCCGGTGGAGGGCTGGGCGCCGCCACCGCACGCGAGCTCGCCGAGGCCGGCGCACACGTGGTCGTGGCCGACACCGACACCCGTACGGGAGCCGCGGTGGCGGGCGAGGTGGGCGGCACGTTCGTGGAGACCGACGTGACCCGCGCCGAGTCGGTCGAGCACGCCGTGGAGGTGGCCGCGGGACTCACCGGGCCGTTGCGGGTGGCGGTGAGCTGCGCGGGCATCGCACCCGCCGCCCGCACGCTCGGCCTCGACGGCCGCCCGCACGACCTGGAGACCTTCGAGCGGGCGCTGGCGGTCAACCTGGTCGGCACCTTCAACGTGATGCGCCTGGCCGCCGCCGCGATGGCCGCGACCGAGCCGCTACAGGACGGCGAGCGGGGCGTGGTCGTCAACACCTCCTCAGCCGCCGCCGAGGACGGCCAGGCCGGTCAGACCGCCTACGCCGCCTCCAAGGGCGCGGTCGCCGCACTGACCCTGCCGGCCGCCCGCGACCTGGCCTCGGTCGGCGTACGGGTGTGCGCGCTCTCCCCCGGCCTGTTCGACACCCCGCTGTTCGAGGCGATCCCGCCGGAGTTCCGGCGCCCGCTGGTACGGCAGATCGTCTTCCCGCCCCGGCTGGGAACGCCGCGGGAGTTCGCCCGCGCGGTCCGGGCCGTGTGCGAGCTGGGCTACCTCAACGCGACGGTCGTCCGCCTGGACGGCGGCCTGCGCCTGCCGAACACGTGACCGGTTCGTGGAACCCGTGAAAGCGGTGCAAATCGCGAACGCCCGGACGTCTCGCCGGCGGGATGCGGGGTAGCGTTCCCGTACGTTTCCAAGGTCACCGATCGAGGGAGAGAGAGAAATGCTCAACCCACCCGACGGAATGCCGAGAATCACCCCCGTCCTCTTCTACGCCGACCTCGGAAAAGCCATCGAATGGCTCATCGAGGCGTTCGGATTCGAAAAGCGGAAGGTGCTGAACGGCGACGACGGCTCCATCGTGCACGCCGAGCTGTCGTTCGGCGAGGGGGTCGTGCAGCTCGCCGGGACGGGTGACGGCCGCAGGCACGAGCCGCGGGGCCAGGGCGAGCCGCACCAGAGCCTGTACGTGTTCGTCGACGACGTGGACGAGCACCACGAGCGCGCGAGGAAGGCCGGGGCGGTGATCCGCGACGAGCCGGGCACCCGCTTCTACGGCGACCGCAACTACACCGCCGAGGACCTGGAGGGCCACCACTGGGTCTTCGCCCGCCGGATCGAGGAGATCCCGTACGACGAGATCGACACCCCGTGAGCGCCGTAGATCAGGTCAGGGAGCTGTACGAGCGCTACCCCTGCCCCTCCCTGACCGTCGGCGACGACCTGATCCTGGACCTGGCGCTCGGCATCGGCATGGTCGCCAGGGACAAGACCCTGGCCGGCAAACGGGTGCTGGACGCCGGCTGCGGCACCGGCCACCAGTTGCTCGGGCTCGCCTCGCAGTATCCGCGGGCGAGCTTCACCGGCATGGACCTGTCGCGGTCCTCGCTCGACGTGGCCGGGGAGCTGCGCGAGCGCAACGGGCTGACCAACGTGGAGCTGGTACGCGGCGCCATCGGCGGGGACGGGTTCGAGGGGCCCTACGACCTCATCGTGATGACCGGGGTGCTGCACTGCCTCGACGACCCCCGCGCGGGCCTGGCCTGGCTGGCCGAGCGGCTCTCCCCCGGCGGCCTGATGTACCTGTGGCTCTTCCACAGCTTCGGCGAGCACCAGCGGCTGATCGACCGCGAGCTGGTACGGCTGCTCTCGGGCGGCGACACCGGCGAGGAGGGCCTGTCGGTGGTGCACCGGCTGGGCCTGGGCCGCTCCGCGGGCCGCTACGGCACGCACTCCTCTGCGACCGGCGACCCGCGCGACCAGGATGTGCTGGACGCCGACGCCTACCTGCACCCGGTGATGCGCACCCACCGCTTCGGCGACGCGGCCCGCCTGTTCGAGGGCCTGGACGGGATCGGCTGGGTCGCGCTGAACGGCGTCAACTGGGACGGCGGCGGCAAGATCCTGGACCTGGGCCGCCGCCACCCTACCTCCCCGGTCTTCCTGTCGGACGCCGACCTGTTCGACGACGAGGAGCTGCTGGCCCGCTACACCGCCCTGCCCGCCGCCGAGCGGGCCGCGGTGATGGAACTGCGCCTGGCCCCGACCGGCTTCACCATCGTGGCCGGCGCCCCGGGAGCCGAAGAGCTCTGCGAGCCCAGGATCACGGGCAACATCCTGCTCAGAAACCACTAGTGCAACGTTCCTCGTTGGAGGCGCAGATTCCTGCCGGCGCGGGATGCCGAAGGCCAGGGAAGGCCTCCCGACAACCTCGGGTTCTCCACCGCGCGTTCGCTATCCCCGTTGAGGAGCGGCACTAGGGCCCTCGTCGTCGCGGTCAGTTTTTGGGGGTGCGGTTCTTAACGGCACCCCATACCGCCGCGCTGCTGTCCGCCGGCTCCCCGGATTCCTCGGCGGGATGAGGCGGCGGACCGGGCGGTGCGCCACGGGCAGTGACTCGCAAGAGGGTTCCAAGTCGTCTCGCGTATCACTGGTGACGGATCACCCGCGCCGAGAAGAACCCGCGCCGGGAAGCACAGGGAAGCACAGGAAAGAGGAGAGACGATGCGCAGGATCGCCCGTGGAGCGCTGCTGGCCACCGCGCTCGTGCTGGGACTGCCCGCCGCGGCGAGCGCGACGGCCCAGGGCGACTTCTATCTGGGGACGGTCAGATCCGGCTCCGGGCATTCCGGGTACGCCAAGGCGCAACTGTGGGTCACCGGCTTCAACCAGAGCCACTTCACCGCGTACGGCAGGATCTACGACCGAGACCGCCACCCCGGTCACTGCGCCTGGGTTCGCGCCAGGTTCCACTACCAGAAGGGCGGGCCATCCTGGTCGCCGGTGCGCTGGTCCTGCGCCTCCTCCGGGTACAAGGGCTACCTTTTCGAGACGAAGGGCCAGGTCAAGAGGATCGACCTCAAGGTCTGTGTCTACCAGCCGAAGCGGAACGCGCTCTCGCACTGCCGGGTCGAGACCATCAGGGACGAGGACCTCGCGAACTGACCCGCGGGGCGGTGCCCGGGGCCCGGCCGACCGGCCGGGCCCCGGGCACCGCCTCACGGCCTGGGCCACGAACGCCGGCAGGATCGGGAACCTGCGCTCCTTGCGCCGCTCCAGCCCCTGATCGGTCGAGCGGCGTGCGACCTGACCTGTTGTTAAGGAGCGTGTCACCAGGTACACAGTGAGGCGATATGACAGGAAACGTGCTCTCTTCGAGCGACGTCAGGCCTGGTGATGACGCCGGTCGGCCCGCTGGTGAGGTCAACGCAGCACTAGTGGTCAGGGCCTTACCTGGTTGACGCGCCGGCGGGAATCGGCTCCGGCTGTGGGTCTTCGACCGAGCCGGAACAGGATCACGCCGAGTACCCGATCTGTTCGGACGGTGCCGAAGTGCCGGGAGTCTCTGCTCGCCTCGGCGTTGTCGCCGAGGAGCACGATGTGCCGGGGCGGAACGATACCGGTGGGCTGCCGGGCCCAGGAGGGCAGGCAGGCCGGCTCCGGATCGCCCGGCACCGCGGCGACCCGTTTGACCATCCACCGGGAGCCTTGGGCCCCGGTCGGATCGCCCGGCCGGCAAGGTCCCGGCTCCTCGACCACCACGATGTCACCGTTACGCAGCCGCTCACCCGGCGTCCGGCGGACCAGCACCCGGTCTCCGGGGCGTAGCGCCGGTGCCATGCTCAGCCCGCTGACCGACAGCGCGACGAGGTGCCCGCGGAGCAGGACGGCCGCGGCCACGACGGCGAACGCGAGCACCAGCACCGCGCCGGCACCGGTCAGCACGGCGGCCAGAGCGGCGCTCACCGGACCCCCTCCGACGTCGAAGGACGGTAACCGGCCGCCTGCAGCTCGAAGAGCCGGGCGTACGCACCGCCGCGCATCAGCAGCTCGTCGTGCGTGCCCCGTTCGGCGATCCGCCCGTCGGACAGCACGACGATCAGATCGGCCTCGCGTACGACGCCCAGCCGGTGTGAGACCAGCACGCCGGCCAGTCCGCGCCGGTGCTCCCGGAGCCGGGCGTGCACCTCATGCTCGGCCTCGGCGTCCAGGGCGGAGCTCGGCTCGTCAAGGACGAGCAGATCGGGCCGGTCGAGTACGAGACCCCGGGCTATCGACAGCCGCTGCCACTGCCCGCCGGAGAGGACCACCCCGGTGTCCGGGTCGGCGCGGTCGGCTTCGGAGAAGAAGATCCGGGTCAGCAGCGTCTCGTAGCCGTGCGGGAGGGCGGCCAGGACGTCGTGCACACCGGCGCGATCCGCCGCGCCCTCGATCCGGTCGTCGTCTCGCAGGGCGGTCAGGTCGCCGATGGCGATGTTCTCCCGCGCCGTGAGGTCATAGGGGATCGCGTCCTGGAAGACGGCCCGGATCCGGCGTCTCAGCTCCGCCGGGTCGAAGTCGCGCAGGTCGACGCCGTCCCAGAGCAGCTGCCCACGAGTCGGATCGTAGAGCCGGCACAGCAGTTTTATCAGCGTGCTCTTCCCGGCTCCGTTGAGCCCGACCACGGCGGTCGAGCGCCCCGCCGGGAGTGTCAGGTTCACCCCGCGCAACACCCACGGCTGGTCGTCGGCGTAACGGAACCACACATCGCGCAGCTCGATCCCGGCCCGCAGGGGTGTCACCGGCAGGGGCCTGTCGCGTACCGGCAGATCCGGCCCGGCGTCGACAACGGTCAGGTAGTGACCGAAGAGCAGCAGCGCCTGATGCACGGACACGGCCTCGGTCACCAGAGCGGCAAGGGCGCCCTGTACCGTGCCGACCGCGGCGACGACGAGCACCACATCACCGACGGTCAGGGTGCCCTCGGCCGCGGCGCGTACCGCCCACAGCAGCAGACCGGCCGCCACCGCGGCGCCGAGCACCGCCAGCCCACCCTGAAGTCTCAGCTCCCGCCGGTCGATCCGGCGGTGTGCGCCCTGGATCGTGCGGATCTCCGTGGCCATCCGCTGCCACAGGTACGGTCCGGCGCCGAACAGGCGCAGTTCCTTGGCGGCCTGCGGGCTGGTCAGCAGGCCGGAGTAGAACAGTTCCCGCCGCTCGGCCTGTCCGGTCTCGGCCATCATCGCCGCCCGGCGCCTGCTCAGCGCCAGCTCGGCCAGCAGGGCCGGTACGGCGGCGAGCAGGACCGCCACCGCCACCCAGGGCCCGAGCAGGAGCAGGGAGCCGGCGAAGCCGGTGATCGTGAGCAGTGCCTGGATGCCCCCCAGCCCGCCGTCCACCACCATTCCCGGACTGCTGACCCCGCTGGACCTGGCGATCTGGAGACGGTCCAGGAAGACCGGATCCTCGAAGCGGCGCAGCCCCACGAAGCGGTCCACCGAGGTGTAGAGACGTGAGGTGGCGAGCAGGCTCACCCGCCGGTCGCTCTCGGTCCGCAGGTAGCGGGTGGCGTGCGGCATCAGCGCGGCGGCCACCCCGACGGCCCCAAGCGCGGCGGCCGGCCCCAGCAGGTCGAGCCACCGCAGTGGCCCGGCCACCAGCCGGTCGATCACGACTTTGGTCAGCCAGGCGACCGAGGGCGGCGCGAGCCCGCTCAGCAGCGTCACCACCAGATACGCGGCGATCTGCGCCGGGGCGGCCTGCCGGGCGAGTGACAGCGCTCGCCCGGCTGCGCGGAACGACATCGGTGCGGCGAGATCAGCCGGCGGCCGGGAGGGCCACGGCATCGCGGTCGACGACGGGGGCGAGCTCGTAGCCGGACGCGGCCACCACGCCCTCCTCGACGAGGACGAACGCGGGGAAGCCGGTCACCCCGAACGCCTGCTGCACCGGCCCCCGATCGGCTTCCACCACGACGGTGGCCACCGGCCGCAGCAGCTCGACCAGCGCCGCGGTCTCCTCCCGCGTGCCGACGGTCACGGCCAGCACGGCGTCACGCCCCCCGGGCCGGGTCGCGGCGTACTCGACGAAGGAGGGCAACCTCTCCTTGCACGGCTGGCAGCTCGGGGAGAAGAAACCGACCAGCGGGCGCTCGCCGAGCGCCGCGAGGCTGACCGGCAGGTCCGCCACGCTGGTGGCGTCGAATCCGTCCACCGACGATCCCGCCGGCATCGCGACGTCGACGCCGCCGGAGCCGCCGCCGCGCAGGGCGGCCAGTTCGGCGGTGTGCTCACGGAGCCGGCGTACGACGCCGACGGTAAATATCAGGTTGGTCACGACCAGCAGTCCGACCAGGACCGCGACCGCGGCTAGGTACGCCATCAGGTCTCCTCCAGGAGGTGGGGGTGGGTGCGAAGAGCGCGACGAGGTCGTCCAGCATGGTGACCAGCAGGCCTGCGCAGGCCCCCGCGAGCAGTGCGACGATCGACCACGTCGATGAGTGTTGGCCGGCCGGTCCGGTGAGCCCGGCCAGCGCGACAACAATGAGCAGAAGGTTGCGGATCAGGTGGCGGCCGGACAGCGGGGTGGACGAGGCGCCGAAGCAGCGGCACGGTTCCGCGCCGCCCCGGGTGAGCACCACCGCCACCCCCGAGGTGAGTACGACGAGCAGCGCGGTGGCCGCGGCGAAGCCGGCATCCCGGGTGGGCGGGACCGCCAGCAGCACCACCACGATCACTTCCGCCGCGGTGACCGCGACCGCGACCGGCAGGGCGCGATCGCCACGGACCGGAAGCATCGAGGCCAGGGAGGTCGCGAAGGCGCGCAGGGCCTGCCCGCCACGCAGTTTGCTCGCCGCGGAGACGAGGAAGACCACCGCGAGCAGGCCCTGACATGCCGCTATCAGATGTGTCATTCAGCACGCACGGGCGTAGTACCTGCAGGGGCCGCACGGCTGGAAGTCGCAGCAGGTCTTCTTGTACAGCTCGATCCCCACGCAGTAACAGGAAATGCTGGCGCAGGCCGCGGCGGCGTGCGCGGTCGCCTTGGGAACGAGTCCGTCGACCATGCGGTCGGCGAAGGCGGTGAGCATACGGGTCATGGTGTCCTCCTCCGTGCCGGCCGCCGAATGCGGCCCGACAAATCCATCGAAACCCGGACTTAATCGACCGACCAGGATCTTGCACCGGACGTTGCACCGGACGTCCGGTACGCTGCCAGGAAGATCGAGGAGGGCCGATCTTGGGGAATGCGTTCGGAGTGCTGCTCCGTCGTCACCGAATACAGCGTCAGCTCACACAGGAAGTGCTTGCCGAGCGGTCCGGTATCAGCTCCCGCTCGATCCGCGAGATGGAGCGAGGCCCCGGGCGGAGCCCCCGGCCGCAGACGATCGAACAGCTCGCGACGGCACTGGCGCTGACCGGCGACGAGCGAGCGGAGTTCACCGACGCCGGGCACGCGCTCTTCTGGGCCAACCGTGCCGGACGGTCCAGCCGGCACAAGCCGTCGGACGGAAACATCCGTGCCGTTGACTCACCGCCCTGGCAACTGCCCGCGGATCTCCCCGACTTCGTCGGCCGCGGCGAGGAACTCGCCCTGGTCGGCGAGGTGCTCGATCCGACCATCCGCGGCGCGAGGTTGGTGGTGGCCTCCGGCCCGCCGGGTGTCGGCAAGACGGCGCTGGCGATACACGCCGGCCACCGGCTCGCGCCGCTGTTTCCGGACGGGCAGTTGTACGCGACGCTGCGCGGCGCCACCAGCGACCCCGCCGATCCGGCCGAGGTGCTGGCCCAGCTGCTGCGGATGCTCGGTGTGGACGGATCGGCCCTGCCTGCCGGGGTGGACGCCCGCGCGGGCCTGCTCCGGATCCGGCTGGCGGGACGGCGGGTGCTGATCGTCCTTGACGACGCCGGTGGATACCGTCAGGTGGAGCCGCTGCTGCCCGCCGAGGGCGTCGCGATGATCGTGACAAGCCGGCTGCCGCTGACCGGACTCCCCGGGGTGACGGCCATCGACCTGCGCCCGCTGCCCGATACGGTGGCCGTCGATCTGCTCGCCCGGGTGGCCGGCGTGGCACGTGTGCGAGCCGAGCCCGTGGCCGCCGCCGAACTGGTCAAGGTGTGCGGCGGATTGCCGCTGGCGGTCCGGATCGTCGCGGCCCGGCTGGCCGCGCGGCCACACTGGGCGGTCGGCGCGCTCACGGAACGGCTGACCGATGAGTGCCATCGGCTCGACGAGCTGCGGCACGGCGACCTCGCGGTGCGTCCCGGACTGCAACTCGCCTACCGGGGGCTCAGCCCGGCCACCGCCCGGGTGTTCGCGCTGCTCGGCGGGTTGAACGTCCCCTCGTTCCCGGAGTGGCCGGTGGCCGCGCTACTGGACGCCGAACCGGCCGCGGGGGCCGCCGCGCTGGAGGAGCTGCTCGACGCCCGGCTGCTGGACGACCTCGGCCCCGATCGGGCAGGCCAGCCGCGTTACCGGTTTCACGCGGTCACCCAGCTGTACGCGCGCGAGCGCCGGGAAGCCGAGATCGGCCGGTCCGAATGGGTCGCCGCACTGACCCGGACCGCCGGCGGCTGGCTGGCCCTCGCCCGGCAGGCCCAGAACCACCTGCACAGCGACCGGTTTCACCTCGACGACCGGAGCGGCCCGCCGGTCGTCGCCGACCCGCGCGCGGCCGCCGTCGCCGCCCATCGGCCCATCGAATGGTTCGAAGCCGAACGGGAGAGCATCGCGGTGCTGGTCCAGGCATGCGCTGAGACAGGTCTGACGGCGACGGCACGCGGCCTGGTCGGCTGCAGCACCGACTTCTACGACTTCCGAGGTTATTACGATGACCTGCGGCGGATCCTGGAGACGGCGCTGACCGCCTGCCGGCAGGCCGACGATCGCCTCGGTGAGGCGGCGATGCTCCGAGGGCTCGGTCACTGCCTGGTAGAGCTCGATGACATGGATGAGGGTCTGGCCATGCTGCACGCCGCGCGCGTGCTGGCCGAGAAAGTCGGTGATCCATCTGGGGCTGCGCTGGCCCGCCGGTACATCGGTTTCACCCTGGGGCTGATCGGCCGACTCGACGAGGCCGAGGCGGAGATACGTGTCGCGGTGCGGGAACTGCGGCTCACCGGGCAGCGGTCCGCCGAGGCCGTTGCCCTCGCCAGCCTCGGGTTCGTGCTGCGGCAGCGCGGTGACAGTGCCGAGGCCGTCGACATCCTTCGCGCGGCGTCGCTCATCGCCCGATCGTGTGGTGACCGGTTCGCTCAGGCCTACAGCTTGCGAGGCCTCTCCGGGGCGTTCCTGGCTCAGGGAAAGGTCCAGGAGGCGCAGCGGGCGGCCCGGCGATCCGTCACGCTCTTCGAACAGATCGGTGATCTGATCGGCACCGCCCAGAGCCTGCGGGTGCTCGGCGAGGCACTCGCGCACGAGCCGCACAGACTGGTCGAGGCCGAACGGGTGCTGGGCGGCGCGGCGGCGCTGTTCCGTGAGCGGGGGCACAGCTGGGGACTGGCCCTCACCGAGCTGAGCCTCGGCGAGGTGGAGCTCGGCCGTGATGCCGAGGGGGCCACCGACCGCCTTCACCGTTCTCTGCGCTACTGGACCGACAATCAGGTGCCGGCTCTGCGGGCGCGTACGCTCGTCGCGCTCGCGTCCGCCGCCGAACGGGCGGGTGCCCCTGACGCGCGGAGACTGCTGGCCAGTGCCCATCGGATCTACCGGGAGCTGGGCATACCGGCCGCGAATGCCCTCAACGACACCGTACCGCCCTGAGAAACGACAACAGCGCGGGACACCGGCGTTCCGCCGCGCCGCCGGGATCGCGCCCGCCGGACGTGCGCGCATGCCGAGGGCGGCCGACGATCGCCGGAGCCACGCGGATCAGCTCGTCATCGACGAGCGCCTCCACCATGAACAGCGCGAAGTCCACCCGCCGGGTGATGTCGCCGGTGAGAACGCCGCGAGTAGCCTGCTGTCCCAGTCGGTTTGGCAGCTTCCGGCTCATCACGCGAGCCCGAGTCGACGCCCTGGAATGGGCACGGAAAACGAGTACGGCGGGCGGTCGGTGACCGCCCGCCGTACTCCGTCAGTGGATCGTCATCCGATCAGAGCCGCTGCCACAGGGCGGGAACGTTCGGCGGCTCCCAGCCGGGCAGTGAGGTGTGACCCTGCAGGCATCGGTAGCCGACGCCGTTGTAGGTCACGGTGTCCCCCACCGCGTACAGGGTCCAGGTCTGCCAGGTGCTGCCGCCCTGCCCACCGCTGACGGTGAGACTGAAGGTGGCCGAGCGGTCGGCGCTCGCGCCGTCCGCGTTGAGGTTGATCGTGTAGGTCCCCGCGGGGGTGCTCGCCGAGGTGGCGATCGTGACCGCGGAGGACTGGCCGGAGTTGATGTTCGCCGGGCTGAAGGACGCGGTCGCGCCGGAGGGCAGGCCGGAGGCGCTCAGCGCGACGGCCTGCGCGTTACCGGAGGTCACCTGGGTGCTGAGCGTCGCGCTTGCCGACTGGCCGGGCTGGACCGAGGCCGAGGACGGGCTCACCGAGACCGAGTAGTCGTTGGCCGGAGGAGGGGTGTCCCCCACGGCGAGCTTCCACAGGGCGTTGGCGGCGGCGTCCGCGTTGCGGTCCAGCGCGGTGGTGTTGATGTTGGAGGTGGTGTCGCAGGCGGAGTGGTAGCAGCGGTCGAAGGCCTGGCCCGCGGTGCCGCCCCACTTGGCGGCCTGAGCCGACGTCTTGACCGTCTCGGCACCGGTGAAGACACCGCCCACCTTGACGCCCGCGTTCTTGAACGGGGTGTGGTCACTGCGGCCGTCACCCGCGGTCTCGATCTCGGTCGGGACGTTGAGCGTGGCGTAGTAGTCCTTGAAGATCTTCTCGATGGCCGGGTTGTCGTCGTAGACGAAGTAGCCCGGGTTCGGCGAGGCGGTCATGTCGAAGTTGAGGTAGGTGTCGACCCCGCTCGCGCCGCCGTTCTGGACGTAGTGGGTCGAGCCGCGCAGGCCGAGCTCCTCGGCGCCCCACCAGGCGAAGCGGACGTGCTTGGTCAGCGTGGGGTTGCGGTTGGCCAGTGTCAGCGCGACCTCCAGCAGGGTCGCCGAGCCCGAGCCGTTGTCGTTGATACCGGGACCGGCCGTGACGCTGTCCAGGTGGCTGCCCAGCATGACCGTCGGACCGGTGGGACCAGCCGGCCAGTTGGCGATCAGGTTGGAGTGGGTCTGGCCGTTGTAGGTGAAGTTCTGCACCGTCGTGCTGTAGCCGGCCGCGTCGAGCCTGCCCTTGATGTAGTTCAGCGAGGCGGTGTAGCCGGAGGTGGCCGAGGCCCGGTTGCCGCCGTTGCCGGAGGCGATGGACTGCAGCTGGTTCAGGTGCGCCGTCACGTTGGCCACCGGGATGTCCGGGCTGGTCGGGTCGGGCGGGTTGCCGCCGGTGACGGTCAGGGAGTAGCTCGCCGTCCGGTCCACGTCGGCGCCGTCGGCGGTGACCGTCACCGAGGAGGTGCCGCTGGGCGTGCTCCCCGAGGTGGCCAGCGTCAGCGTCGAGGTCTGGCCCGCCGTGATGGTCGCCGGGCTGAAGGACGCGGTCGCGCCGGAGGGCAGGCCGGAGGCCCGCAGCGTGATGGACTGGGCGCTGCCGCCGGTCACCGTGGTCCCCACGGTGGCGGTGGTGGACTGGCCGGCCTGCACACTGCCCGAGGTCGGGCTGAGGGAGACCGAGAAGTCGTTGCCGGGCGGGTTCACCGTGCAGGTCGCCTCGCCGCTCTGCGCCGGGACGTTGACGGCGGCCCACGCGGCCTTGGTCGCGTTGACCTCGACGCAGCTGTTCGGGAAGAGCTGCTTGGCCGCGGCCACGGTGGTCAGGCGCGCCTTGGCGTGCGTCCACGGAATGGTCTTGCTGTTCAGGCCGCCCATGAAGATCTGACCGGCCTTCTGGATGCCGATGCCGGTCAGGCCGGCCGGTCCGGAGCAGACGGTGCTGGCGGGCTTGCCGGGCGGGTTGGTGCCCTCGGCGAGCAGGTAGAACCAGTGGTTCTGCGGTCCGGCCGCCGCGTGCACCTCGGTGTTGGGGATCGAGGAGCTGTAGCAGTTGGGGTCGCCGAGCGCGCCGGGGTTGTACATGTTGCGGATCGGGCCCTGGCCGACCAGGTTGACCTCCTCGCCGACCAGGTAGTCCGGCGGGTCGGAGGCGTTGGCGGCGAAGTGCTCGGTCAGCGCGCCGAAGATGTCGCCGGTCGACTCGTTCAGGCCGCCGGCCTCGTTGCCGCTGCCCGCCCCGCCGGAGCCGGAGAACTGGAAGATGGCGTGGCCGTACTCGTGGCCGACCACGTCCATCGGGGTGGCCTGCTGGTTGTTGGCCTGGTTGTGCCCGAAGTTGGTGTAGGACCCGTTCCAGTAGGCGTTGACCTCGTTCAGGCCGACGCGGGCCGGGAACGCGCCGCCGGAGCCGTTGAACCCGTTACGGCCCAGCCAGTCGCGCAGCATGTCCCATTCCTTCTGCGCCGCGTACAGGGCGTCGACGCAGGCGGTCTCCAGGCTGGTGCCCTGGCCGTTGCCCCAGGCGTCGTCGGTCCCGGTGTAGGCGGTGCCGCCCTGTCCGCCACAGCGCAGGCTGGGACGGGTGGTGTCGGTCATCGAGTACGAGCTGCCGGAGCCAGAGGTCTGGATGGTCAGCGGGTTGCCGTTGTAGAAGCCGTTGCCGGTGCCGGCGCGGACGTCGTCGTAGGAGTCCACGACCGTTCCGTCGAGGGCGTCCACGAAGACGTGCAGCACGCTCGGAGCCTCCTTGGTGGCGCCGGTGACGACCACCTCCCATGCCAGCCTGGGCTGCTTACCGGCCGCGTGCACGACCAGCCGGGGGGTGCTCACGCTCTCCACGGTGGGCAGCTTGTCGCGGGCGGTGACGGCCGCGGCGGCGGCGTCGATCTTGCCCTTGACGCCTATCTCGATCCTGGCGCGCTGGCCCGAGGCCACGGACCCGACCTCCTGGCCCGTCCTGTCGGTGGTGACGATCACGTCACCGCCGTAGACGGGCAGCCCGCGATGGGTGCGGGAGTAGGTCAGGTACTGCAGGCCGCGGGTTCCCACGATGGTGTTCGTGAGCGTGAACTCGTCCTCCGCCGTCTTGAACAGGGCGTCGGACCTGGCGGCGAGGGCGCCGCCGGCACTGGAGACCGCGCGCCTGCGGGATTCGGGATCCGGCGGCGCGAACGCCGGCGGATCTGCGGACATGGTGCGGGCGGCGATGCCCGCGGGGGCTGTGGCGGCGCCGGCGGCGCTCACCACTGAGGTCGTGGTCATGGCGACGGCGGCCAGTACGGCGACCGCGCCCAGCTTGACCTTGGGATTCACGCGGGGTGACTCCTCTCGGTGTCCCTTGGGGGGTTGGAGGGATGCAAGGAGCCCTGACGTTTTGGGCTGGACCAAAGCTGACACCGTGAGTGCGGGACGAGTACCCTACGAAATTGCATAACTTCGCGATATAGGCGGCTAAACAGGTGTAGAAAGCGGCACGTGGCGCCTCAGCCATGACGCGTAGACGGGGGCGCGCCGCACCTCGGCCCAGTAGGTTCTGGTGACGGCCTGGACCAGTTCGTGCCCGTACCGGGCGACCGGCCCGTGCTCGGTCCACCCGATCATGTGCCGGAAGCGCAGCGGGGTCCCGGCCAGCGGCCGGATGGTGATCCCCGGGTGGCCCTTGCTGGTCGCCTGGAACATGCCGACGCACCGGCCCGAGGAGATGAGGTCGATGGCGAGGCTGAGGTCGGCGGAGTAGCCGACCTTCGGGGTGAAGTCCTGCTCGGCGCAGGCGGACCAGAAGTGCTCGCGATGTCCCGCCTCGACCAGCGCGTGCATGACCCAGTCCTCGCCGGCGAGATCACGCAGCTCGATCTCCTCCTGCCGGGCGAGCAGGTGGGAGGCGGCCACCCCGACGAAGATCGGCTCGACGGCCACGCCCGCGTAGACCACTCCCGGGGGCGGGAGGAGCTCGTGTCCCGGATAGTCGCCGAGGGTGGCGAGCTCCAGGCGCTCGGACTCCAGGAGTCCGGGCAGCAGGTCCATCGCCTCCTCGGTGCGGACGGTGATGTCGGCACCGTCCAGCAATTCATTAAGGCATCCGATAACATTTATCGCTAAATGGCTGGACATGCAGCCCAGGCGAATTCTGATCTTCTCCGGGGGCTGCTCGGCGTAGCGCATGCCGTCCCGCCGCAACTCGTCGAATGCCGGCAGCAGCGACCGCGCCCTGATCAGCACCCACGCGCCGAGATCGGTGGGCCGCGCCCCCTCCCGGCCTCGCTCGAACAACGATCCGCCGAACATCCGCTCGATGCGTCGCAACTGCGTGGCGAGCGCGGGCTGCGACATCTTGAGTGCGACGGCCGCTTTGGAAATGCTGCCCGAATCGGCGATCGCACAGATTGCTCGTAGGTGACGCACCTCTAGGTCCACGCCGGGAGCTTAATAGTAAAGAATCTTTCCGGTAAGACCCAAGTTTCGGGGAGACGGGTCAGGCCGTCGGCGCGACGAAGACGCCGCGACGACCGGCCTCGGCCAAGCAGTTGCCGAAGCTCGGCGAGATCCCTCCTCGTACAGTGAGGACATGGGCATGCTTACCGTGCAGATCGACATGGAGACAGAGGACGCTCTGGCTGAGCTCATCTCCGACGGCGGATCTCTCGCGGACGTGGTCCGCGATGCCATCCATCAGGCCGCATGGCGCCGACAGGAGCAGCAGGCCCAGCGTGACGCCGAGAGGCTGGCAGGCGACCCCGCCGACCGCGCCGAAACCCAGGCGATCATGCACGACATGGATGACCTGCGTGCGTGGTGACGTGTACCGGCTGCCAGCACCGAAGAACGCTGGATGATCTCCCACATCTCATGGGAGTTCGCTTGACGAGGCATCATCGAGGATTCATTTGCATTCACCCGTCCGGTCTTCCCCAGCCTGTAACTCCCGGATGGAACAGGAGCCCTTGGGCCTCGACCTCAGGCTTCGCACCCCGTGGTTGCCCGCGACGCACGCAGACACGGCGTCCTCAGGCCCGAACAACTAGCCGAGAAGCCCGCTGCGGATGTGCTGGAAGACCAGGCTGGTCTCAGTCGAGGCATACTCCCGTGAGGCACTGAGGTGTAGCGTGACGAACTCGCGCAGCGCTTCGGGCGACGCGGCCGTCACCTGGATCAGGAAGTCCACCGATCCCGCCAGGAAGTAGACGTTCAGCACTCCTGGCAGTGCGGCCAGCTTGGCGGTCATCTCACCGATGTGGGAGCGCGCAGTTGGTTGCACGCGCACGGCAACCATGGCCTGGATCGGCAGGCCGAGGGCCTCAGGGGCGATGTCGGCGTAGAAGCCACGGATTGCTCCGATCTCACGCAGGCGTCTCAACCTCAGTGAGCACGTCGACGGAGCGATCCCGACTCGGCCGGCGAGCGTGTTGTTCGGGATGCGCGCGTCCTCGGCCAGCTCATGGAGCAGCCGTCGATCTACGTCATCCAGTGCTGCCGGAGTGCCGCGGAACAGTCGCACAGGATTCGGACTCGACGGTCGAGAAGGACTCATGAATGAACGATGGGCGAGTATCTGCTGGGATATCGCTAGTTCTTGCGATGTTATGGCGCCCTATCGAAAGACTCGCCACCATCATTGCTGTTTCCCAATAAAGGGGTGGGCAATGCGCATCGCTGTCCCGAAGGAAGTCAAGAACGAGTACCGCGTGGCCATCACACCCGCAGGCGTTCACGAACTGCCCCTGAACGGGCACGAAGTGTACGACTAGGCCGACGGCGGCGCCCAGTTCCTGCTGGTATTCGACCACGTAGTGGCCGCCGCCGACGCGTACCTGAGCCTCCCCGCGGCCCAGAAGGGGATCATCCCCGGCGTCGCCGATCTCCGGCTGACCAGCACGTCGGCCCGCGCCTGGCCCGGCAGGTCATCCTTGACGGCCCCGCGGTCCGGGCCGCCGAGCCCGCGGCCAGGCTGCTCGTCGAGGAGGTCCACGAGGCCACGGACCTGGACGCGGCGATCGAACACTGCCTCGGCCGCATGCGCGGCCCTGCCGTCACCGCCAACCGCCGGATGCTCAACGCCGCGGAGGAACCTCCCGACGACCTGCGGCGCTACCTGGCCGAATTCGTCCTGGAGCAGGCGCTGCGCCTCTATAGCGGCGACGTCGCCGCCAAGGCCGGCCGATTCTCCGCGGGCTCCCGATCCTCGCCGTCCCCTCGTAGCGACAGAAAGGCCTGTCCCCGATGGACATGTCACCCCAAGAGTCCCTGATCAGAAACGGCTTCGTGGGTCCCTTCCCGCGCTTCGCCTCCTCCGCGGTCCTCGAGGAACTGCGGGAGTTCTTCGGCAGTGTTCTGCACGAGGCGCCCACGCACCCGCTCTACGGCCGCTATTCGGTGCGTGACTGGCACCTGGCCAATGAAACCGTCCGCGAGATCCTGACGGCTCCGGAGCTGGCCCAGACGGTACAGGAGGTCACCAAGGCGGACTCGCTGATCCTGTGGCGCTCCAAGCTGTTCGAGAAATTCCCCGGCGGCGGTCCGATCGACTGGCACCAGGAGTACGGCTACTTCGACGGCGAAGAGGTCGGCGGGCATCGCCCAGCGCTGTTCCCCATGAATCCCGCGGGCGAATGGGACTGGACGGTGTGGCTGGCGCTGACGGACGTCTCGGATGATGACGGCGTCATGGAGTTCGTCAAGGGCTCCCAGCGCAACTCCTACCCCAAGCGGATGGTACGGCTGGCGGAGTCAGGCGCCTACGTCGATCCGCGCAACCGGATCAAGACCAAGGAGGAACTGCTCGACCGCGCCGCCAACAACAGCGTGATCCTCGACATCGACACGCGGAACGTCTTCTCCGGGGTGGACCCCGACAAGTACTCGCTGGAGGAGCTCTTCAGCATGCTCGATGCGTTCTGCGAGAACCTGTTCGCGGTCGTCACCGAGCCCTTCAAGGTCAAGCCGGGCGACACGCAGACGGTCCCGATGAAGGCCGGCGAATATGTCATCTTCAGCGAGCGCTGCATGCACCGCTCGCGCGGGTCGCTGCCCACGGCGGTCACCCGGCTCGCGCTCAACGGCCGCTACACGCTGGGCGACACGTGGGTCTACCCGCAGCGCGTCACCGGCGACACCTACGACGGCTCCAACCTCGACATCAGCTCGCACAAGTGCGTCCAGGTGGCGGGCACCACGTTCACCCCCCACAACGCCTACCTGTCGTGAGACGCGATTCTGCCGGATCAGCATGAGCGAAGCCGATGACCGTCCCCGCGTCCGCTTCGAGAAGACCGGGGCCAGGACGCGCCTGTCTCCAACTCGCTTCCGCACCCGGTCCATGAGAGCGGAGTGCGAGATCTCGTCGAAGCAGGCTTTGATGTCCCCTTCTACGATCCACTCGTAAGAGCGGGACGCGAAGTGGTGCACCTTGGCCACCGCGTCATGAGCTCTGTGGTTCGGACGGAAACCATAGGGACATGGAAGGAAATCCGTCTCGAATATCGGCTCCGACACCAGTTTCAAAGACGCTTGGAGCACCCGGTCGCGGATGGTCGCGATCCCCAGGTAGCGGACCTTTGGCTTTGGGGATCGCGCGCCGTCGCGCTGGGAGAGGTTGGAAGGTACAGGCCTTGGGATCATCTCATCCTGTCGAACGCCGGAAGGCACCCGTCGGTTCTGGCCCGTAAGTGTCGATCTAACCAGCGAGGAGCTTACTGACCGCCTGGTGGGAGACTCCGAGTAGCAAGCCGATGTCCCGATGGGGAAGCCCCTGCTCGTGCAGACGGCGCGCGGCCTCGCGTGAACGACTGACCGCGTCGTCACGCAATCGGTCCGCCTCCCGGCGAATCTCCCTGGTCCGCGCGACCTCCGCGGCGAGTTCCTCCCCCAGGACGGGAACCACCGTGATCTGCCAAGCGGTCACGGCCGGGTCGTCGATGTCGAAGCGAAGGGCCAGTAGATCGCGTACCGTCTCCTCGGCCTGATCGAGCCGCCGCACTTGAGTATGTGCCGGGCGCCGCAATCCCGGCCCTTCGATCTCCGGCGCCCACCAGCCACCGGACCGCTGGGCCGTGACCCGGAACTCATTCGCTTGGCCTCCTCCTCGTCATCCTGGCTCATGTCCTGTTGAGCCTCGGCGAGTAGTGCGTCCCACTCCTTGAGGCTGCGGACACGATCCTCGGCATCCGTTCTGCGACACGGAGGTGGGAGACAGGGCCGCCCGGCCAAGCCCCGGAGTCCCCCCAGGTCCGTCCCGCGAGGCGAAAGGCGGCCATCACCGCTTCGAAGGCGGCGCAGTCCACGATGTTGCCGCCGGTCAGGTGCGGTGCGCAACCGCCACGGGATGCCGTTGACGACCTCGCGATGGTCGCGCCGGGGGCGCCTCCTGCCGTCCGTGGCGGGCAGCAGGGGCTCGATCCGTTGCCAGGCCTTGCCGGTTCACCTCGTCGCACCACGAACGATCATCCAGCCGCACCTGGGGTGATCATGTGTAGACAGACCCCAGGGAGACCGGTCGTCCCGGAGTGGGGGAAACGAGCAGGTGGTCGAGGCCGGCTTCGGAGAAGGCGGCGTGCACGTTCGACTGGTCCTCGGTGAAGTGGGTCCAGCCCTCGACATGGAGCGGCACGACGTGCCGGGCTTTCAGCAGGCGCGCGGCGATCACCATCTCGGTGGCGTTCAGGGTGAGCCGCTCGTCGATCATGGGCGTGCGGACGGCGCCGCCGAACAGCAGCGCGACGTCGACGACCGGGAACCGCCCGGCGATGAGCTCCACGTACTCCAGCGAGGCGTTGTCCCCGCTGATGTAGACGGTGGGCAGCCCGTCACCGGTGAGCACGAAGCCGGTGACCTGGCCGACGATGGGCTCGCATCCCGGCGGGCCGTGCAGGGCGGGAACGGCGGTGACGCGCACCCGGCCGACGTCGTGGTGCTGCCAGGGGTGCATCGGGGTGACCCCGATGCGCGTGGCGGCCTCGGGCGTGCTCAGGGTCAGCGGCGCGGCGGACATCATCTGGCGGCCCAGCCTGTCCAGGTTGTCGGGATGCTGGTCGTGGCTGAGCAGCACCAGGTCCACCCGGCCGACGTCGGCCGGGGAGAGGGCCGGGCCGATGGTCTTGGTGAGCGTGAGCGGCCCGACAGGGTGATCTCCCGGCGGATCGAAGGTCGGATCGGTGAGGATGCGCAGCCCGCCGAGTTCCAGTAGGGCCGTCGGGCCGCCGATCACGGTGATGGTGGTCGTCATGGGCGGATCCGTTCGCTGCGCGGTCAGGCATCGTCTGGATCATGCTAGCCCCGCATTCCGCACATGACCTCGATTTACCTGGAGCGATTACCCTATGCACCGGATCAAATACCGGTCTGCAACGATGCGGCAGGTGCGGAAACCGGAACACGCGGGACGGCCTTCCTGGCCGGAAGGGCGCCGGGGTCCGGCGTGTCCCGGACACGCCGGACCCGTGCGCCCCCGTGACCGGCGGTGGCCCCGGCTCCACCCGTACCGATGACGGTCGGGCCGCGCGCACCGGTCGGTCATGGTCGCCGCCCGTCGGCGACCATGACCTCCACCTTCACCGCATCGTGCTCGCGGTCCCGGAGACCGTCAGACGGGCATTACCCGCAGGGCGGGATAGCGGGCCGAGTTCAGGTACAGCTTGTCGGTGCCGTGCTCCTTCTCCAACTCCAGGACGAACCGATAGCGGTAGAGCCCCGGCCGGGCGTCGCTCATCACCGCCCCGGCCCAGTAGTAGTAGACCGCGGTGTACTGGTCGCGCATCCGGTCGGGAGCGCCGTAGATCTTGAGCTCGGTCATGATCCGGCGTTCGGCGACGTCGTCCTCGTCGCCCTTCTCGATGTCGAGGAAGACCAGGTTGTTGATCTTCGGCATCGGAGGCCAGGTGCCGTCCGGACGGCGGTGCATGTCGATCGGGCGGATGATCCAGTTGATCACCTGCCCCTGCTTGCAGATGGTCTCCAGGTGGTCGCTGCCCTGCCCGACCCCGCCGACGCTGTTGTCCATCATGTAGAGGCAGCCGTCCAGGGACTTCGTCGCGGCGGCCTTCTCCATGTCGACGAGGGTCACCACGTTCAGCTGGACGGAGTTGAGCTGGCCGCGATCGGCGAAGTCCGCAGCCGCGTATTCCTGGGTCATCGGCCTCCCTTTCCCTCGTTGACGGGACCGGCCAGGGCCGGCCGGGCGGTGGGGGTGAACGGCGTGCCGACGGTGCCGAGCAGGAACGAAAGCCGGTACGGGACCGGTTCGGTGAGGTCCTGCTTGACCTCGGCGGTCCAGAACACGATGTCGGTGCCGGGATACACCTTCCGTGTGGGCTCGGCGATCTGCGGGTCGATCTCGATGTCGGCGAGGGCCACGTAGGTCTCGCACTCCAGCGGGATCACGTTCCACAGCAGGGTGTCGCCCTTGCGTACCCGGCTGTGCAACTCGGGGGTGCCGAAGCCGGTGGACCCTGCGGCCCCGTTGGTGTCATAGAAGTAGAGGTTGTCGTCCAGGTTCTCCGACGCCAGCGCGGCCACGGGGTCGACCACCGCAGTGATCGTCACGGGCCGGACGGGCCGGGCGGGCCGGCGTTCGGACTGTCTGTTCCTCGGGGGCATACGGCTCCTTCAGTCGAGAATGCTCCGGTTCGGACCAGGTCAGCCGGCGGCCGGGACGGGCGGGAGGGGGAGCACGCCCAGTCCGGAGCCGGTGAACCCGTTGCGCTTCGGGTCGTTGATGATCTTGAGGCTGGACTCGCAGGTCAGGTCCACGGACTCCCAGACCAGCTCGTCGTCCTGCTCGACCAGCTCGTGCAGCTGGACGTGCACCGTGTACGGGTAGACCCCGGGCCGGCTCGTGTCCACGGTCGCGGCCCAGTACCAGCCGTCGTAGATCATGTCGGGTGACCCGTACTGGGCCGGGTACATGATCTTCTCGGTGACGGCCTGGCCGGTGATATCGGTGATCACCGGAGCCGGGTAGTTGTACGCGCCGGGGCTGCTCGTGGTCCTGCCGGTGACGTCCAGCAGCTTGGCCTCGGTGAGGCCGCGCCCGCCGCCCGACTTGCGGGCGCGCTTGCCGACCCGCTGCTGCAGCCGCTTGAGATCGGCGCCGCTCACGCCGCCCTCGCCGCTGAGCGCGGCCAGCTCCTCCAGCGTGCGCCGGTCGTCGGCGCGTTCCTGCTCGGCCAGGTAGTTGCGCGGCACCGTCGGGGGGATCGACCCCAGCGCCGCGGGCAACCAGTTCAGCACCTGCTCGGTCGCCTGCGACCCGTCGAGGAAATGGGTGCCGGGCACGATCGTCACCAGCTGCTCGGTGCCCACCCCGACCGAGCCGAGCAACTTCATGTTGTCGAACCAGTACGTGTTGCCGTCGAGCGACCGCGTCCGGAGCGCGTTCTCGACGTCGAAGAGCACGATGATCCCGTGTTGCTGGGCCATGAAACCGCCTTTCGCAGAACGTGGCTCACACGCGCAGCAGCGCGGGCGAGTCGATGTGCAGCACGCTGTTGGGTCCTTCGTGGAGCTTGAGGGAGAGCCGGTACCGGTACGGGACACCGGGCGTCATGTCGTAGGGCACGACGCCCTCCCACACCAGGAGGTCGTAGTTCTCGTGCCCGTTGGAATCGATGGCGTCGGCCCCGGTCCCGGGTGCCGGAACGGTGGCGGGCTCCACCGGGTGCGGCGGCACGGTCTGGTCGGCCGGGGGCAGGACGGTCGCACCGGACAGGAACTCGATGGCCTGAATCTCGACCGGAGTCTGCACGTCCACGTGGATGGGCGTCCACTGGACGACCTGTCCCGGGACCACCACCGTGACGAGGTCGGGAGTTCCCTGGTGCCGGCTCCCCGCCGAGCTGTCGTCGACCAGCGAGAGGTTGCCGTTGTGCAACGTCCGGTCGGACAACGCCCCGACGGCGTCGACCATCACGACGATGCTGATCCTGTCTTTCATCGATCCTCCCTTGTCGGATGTCATTCGGGCGTACGGGCCGCCAGGTGCTCAGCCCCGGTCCCTGACCAGTGGCGTCTTGCCGACGGTGGTCCGCTCGATCTGCGGTGAAGAAGGTGGCACGAACACCAGCCGGAACCCGTATCCGGTCTGCTCGATGGCCGCCGCGTTGGCCTCCCGGTCGTTGAAGAGCGACAGGGAACTCGGCAGCGCCTGGGTGAACAGCTGCCGCGTCCCGCTCGGGCCGAGGGCGTGCTCGACGGCCGCGGCCGTGCCCTCGGCGTCGTCCACCGCCACCAGCAGGGTGAGGGTCCGGTCCTCACGGTGGTTGTGGAACTGGACCTCGTGCGCGACCAGGTCCAGGTCGACGCCGACCGTCGAGCACAGCCGCCCGCGCAGGGCCGCGTAGGCCAGCGTCGCCGAATACTGGCTGTCGTTGAGGTGCAGCACGTCGGCGGTGCGCCCGGCGAACTCGAATCGCTCGGTGCGCAGGCCGGGCCCGTTCAGGGCGGGGCGGCGGATCATCCGATCGCCGAGCTTGAGCCGGAGCAGCGGCGTCTCGTCGGCGTGCAGCCGGGTGACGACCAGCTCGCCCTCCTCACCTTCGGCGACGGCGCGGCCGTGCTCGTCCACGATCTCCACCAGATGCAGCCCCGGCACGGCGGAGAGCGCCGGCGAGGTGTGGTCGAGCTGGAGCCCGACGCACTCGGCCTGGGTCGCGGCGAAGTAGCTGAGGATCGACACGTTGGGGAAGAACGCCCGCAGCTCGTCGCGCTTGCGCTGCGGCAGGGAGCCGCTGCCGTACATGGCGACCCGGAAGCTCTCCCTGGCGTGCGGGGGCAGTCCCGCGCCCAGCTCGGGCAGGAGCGCGATGCCGGCGGTGATGCCCATCAGCGCCTTGTGGCCCGGGTAGGAGAACATGTGCTCCAGTACCGGCGCGCTCACCGGCCCCGCGCCGATGTAGTTGACCCCCGGGACGTGGGACAGGACGCCGCCGACCATGGTCCCGCTGCTCCACATCTGGTAGTCGGCCAGGGTGGTGAACAGCCAGCGCGGCGCGGGGCCGCGCAGGTAACGGCCGAGCTGGTAGGCGCCCATGAACGCCCCGGCGATGCGGTAGGTGTCGCGCAGTTCCCGCAGGGAGTACACGATCTCCAGGGGCATGCCGTCACCGGTGCCACCGCTGGCCACCACCTCGAACCCGCCGTGGCCGAGCGGCACGACCATCCCGGCCCGTGCGCCCATGAACATGTCCCGCTGCACGGTCTTGTCCGAGAGAGGGATCCGCTCCCACTCGGACATGTCGGCGGGGGCTCCGCGGATCCCGAAGTAGTGCAGCCGCTCGCGCCACAGCGGGTTGAGCAGGGCGACGCCGACGAGCTGCTGAAGCCGGCGGAACACCAGCGCGTTCTGAAGGTCGAGCGGGGACTCGCAGTACGGGACTCCGGTGAGCCGCCCGCACTCCTCCAGCTTCCCCGCGAACGACGGCAGCCGGGTGACGTCGTCCACCGAGCGGGGCCGCAGCTCCTCCTCGGGGATCAGCCGTGCCGCCAGCTCCGTCGAGGCGGCGATGTCCAAATCCGTCATGGTCATGAATGACTCCCATTCCGCTGGTCGTGCCGGGCCGCAGTGCTCGCGCGCAGCACCCGTTGCCCGATGTCCCTGATCTCGGCGATGAGCATGGCCAGGTGGTCGGCGTCGATCAGGTGGTTCATCACCACCACGCGCAGCGCCGCCACCCCGTCGATGTCGACCTTGGAGATGAAGAAGCGCCCGCCGCCCCGGATCCGGTTGCGGATCTCCAGCTGCAGCCGGTGCACGGTCGCCGGTTCCAGGCCGTCCGGCCGGTACCGGAAGCACAGGATGTTGGACTCCGGCTCGTGTGCCACGGCGAAGTCCGGCTCGGCGGCGAGCATCCGGTACGCCTGCCGGGCCACCGCGCACAGCCGGTCGATCCTCTGCGCGAACAGCGCCGGGCCGTAGACCGACCAGACCGTCCAGAGCGGCATGATCATCGGGCGTTTCGTGCACTCGAAGTTCTTGTCCGCGCTGTCGTAGGCGCTGTAGACGTCCGGTTCCTCGTCGAAGACGTAACTGGCGCGCTGCCGGAACGCACCGCGCGCCGTCGCGCCGTCGCGGTAGAAGAGCAGCGTGCACGGCGCCGGCATGAACAGCATCTTGTGGGCGTCCCAGGTCAGCGAGTCAGCCTGCTCGATGCCGCGCAGCCTGCCCCGGTGCCGGTCCGACAGCAGCAGGCTCGCCCCATGCGCCCCGTCCACATGGAGCCAGAGACCATACCGGCGTGCCACGGCCGCGAGCTCCTCCAGCGGGTCGAAGGCGCCCATCGACGTGGTCCCGGCCGTGGCCACCAGGCAGAACGGTCGCAGACCGCGCCGGTGCGCCTCGTCCAGTACCGGGCCGGCCAGATCGGGGCGGATCCGCCCGGCCCGGTCGACCGGGAGCCGGACGATCTGCCGTTCCCCGATGCCGAGCACCCCGGCCGCCCGGGTCACGCTGTAGTGGGCCTCCTCGCTGACCGCGATGGCCGGGGGACCCGACATGCCGCCGGCGCCGCGCGTCCAGATCTGCGGGAAGGCACGGTTACGGGCGGCCAGCAGCGCGGTCAGGTTGGCCAGGGAGCCCCCCGAGGTCGTCACCATGGCGAACCGGTCGCGGTCCCAGCCGATGAACCGGTTGAGCTCCTCGGCCATGAGCCGCTCGGCGACGTTGGGGAGCTGCCCGGCCTCATAGAAGGAGGAGGGCTGGTTGACCACCGAGCCGACCAGGTCGATGAGGCTGGCCAGCGGCACCACGCCGGAGAACTGCCGTCCCATGTAGCCGGGTGAGTAGACCGGGATGCCGGTCTCCGTGTACAGGTCGACGATCTGGTTCACCCGGTCGGCGTCGAAGTCGGCGATGCGCCGCCGTTCCGGGGTCATCAGTTCCCGCGCGGCCTTCAGCAGCACCGCCGGATCGAGGAGGTCGAGTCCCCGGACCGACCGGTCGCCCAGATACGTCGTCAGGCGGCTGACGATGTCCACGGCGCCGTCGTGGAAACGTTCGGGGTCGAAGGCCGCGGCGAGGCCCGGCATGGGTGACCGGTAGCCTTCGCCGGTCGTCGGCTCTGGAAGTGAACTCTGGACATCGGAAAGTGAACTCGTCATGGAGCAGACTCCAATGATCCGGCGTCGAGAACGCCCATGTGGTCGCGCCTGGACGAGAATTCGAGCATGGTGCATTGAATTCCCAGGCGATCACATGAAGGTTCTCGCGAATAAACGCGTGATCTGCGGTGATGCGTCGAGCGGGAAAGAGATCCTCGGCATACGGGGGCACGGGGGCGGCATTCGTGCCGCTGCTGAGCCGTTCTGGCAGGTTGGAACGGTCCAACTTCGAGAGGGAATGTCGATCGACGATGGCGGGAGATGACATGAGAGGGCCTCATTGCCCTCTGTTCACGCCCTGTTCGAGCAGTTCGGATCAGTCCGGCGGCGATGTCGCCGATGATCAGGATCTGGAGGAGATCTAGCGTGGACGAATCGCGATTAATTCGGCCTGAATTTCATCCGCCGTACACGTTGGCACGCCTGTCATGTAAGTGAGCTAACCATTGATGCCAGGGGGGCGCAAGACCTCGAATGCAGGTGGAGTGACAGATTCCGGCCACAGTTACTTACGCATGGTGATTGAGATGGGGGATGTTCGGTGGATCTCAGCCGTTTTGGGGCTTATGAGTTTTTCTCACAAACCCTGGAGTGAACCCAGAATTCGAGGCCGCCTCAGCGGGCGATCCTATTAACAGGACATTCTTATTGCATGTGGTTGTATTCTCCAAAATGGAGCAGAAGCCTCGATGGGGCGATATGTCGGTCTTTCCCGATGCTTCAGCACTAAAAGGGAAAACCTCTAACGTTTTCGGACAGCGCCAGGCCCGCTGAGGCTCTGGACGGCATCACTCCCGAACCTGCCTGATCACCCCGGCCGACCGCGCCATCAGGCAACCGGTCCGCCTCCCGGCACATCTCCCCGGTCTGCGCGACCTCCGCGGCGAGTTCCTCCCCCAGGACGGGAACCACCGTGATCCGCCAAGCGGTCACGGCCGGGTCGTCGAGGTCGGAGCGAAGGGCCAGTAGATCGCGTACCGTCTCCTCGGCCTGATCGAGCCGCCGCGCGCCGGCAGCAGTGTGGCGCGGCGGCCATGGGCCGCCGCGCCACAGGCGTGGTGTCTCGGGTGTTCGGAGATCAGCTCGCGCTGCAGGAGACCGTCGGCCAGGTCGAGTTGCCGTTGCGCTGGATCGTCACGCCCCAGTTGTTGCCGTTGCCGTTGGGCCTGGCGGTCAGCACCTGGGCGCTGGGGTAGCTCGCACTGATGTTCCAGGTAGCGATGATCTTCGCTGGGGACGGGACGTTCATCGTCACGGTCCAGTTGCTCGAACCGCTGACCGAGACGTTGAGGTTGTACCGGTCACTCCACTGCTGCCCCGCGGACAGCGACGCGGTACAGCCACCGCCACCACCGCCGCCGCCGCCGCCGGAGGAGCCGTCCACCGTTACATTGGAGTTTCCGCTGCTCTGATATCCCTCTGTTGCGAGGATCATGTAATCATGGCTGCCCAGATTCATTCCGTAACGGGCCCATGCGTCGAAGTGGTTGCCGCTGGTTATGGTTCCGCCCGTTTTCTTTGACTGCCGGACGCTCCAGTACTGATTGAAGGTTCTGGTGCCTTCGATGGAGGGGGCGTTGGTTCGCGTCGTCTGGTAGATGTCGTACGTGCCGCCATCGCTGGTGACCGTGCCCTTGTAGGTTCCGGTGGGCCGGTAAGTGCCCCAGTTGTCGACGATGTAATACTCCACGAGTGGGTTTCTCGTCCACCCGTAGAGCGTCAGATATGCATTGCCGGACGGATTGAAGCTGCCTGAGTAGTTCACGGTCCTGCGTCCGCCGGTGCTCCAGCCCTTACCGGCAACGAAATTCCCGGTGTTGCTCCATGAGGTGCTGTAGTTGCCGCCGGATCCCAGTTCCATGGAGACCGACCCGGGACTGTCGGTCCAGAACGAATAGAAGTAGCCGTTGTTGGTGCCGGTCTGATTGGAGGTGATGGCCGCGTGGGCGGGGCCGGGCAGCATCGCCACGGCCACGGCCAGCGCTACCGCGCAGGCACGGCCGACGAGCAGCCTGATGCGGCCGCGTCTGCGGCTCTTCGGGCGAGCGGGGACGTCGTTCATACGCGTGCTTCCTCCTCATGAAGGCCGGCCGGGAGGCCGGGCAGCGTGATACGACCCGGCGGGGCTGTCGGTGACCGGGGGGACGGCCACCGCGCGTCGGCGTCGTACACGTGGGGGGTTGGCCGGTCGTCGTGCGGTCGACGACCGGAGGAGCAGGTCGCGGCGGGTGACTCGGATCGACAGTGGTTGAGGTCCAACGGCGGCGAAAGTATCGGCGTGATGGCGAAAGTGTCGGCCCGACCCTGTGAGTTGTCAACGACTCCCGAAAGCCTACGAAGGTCTGATCTTGGTTAAGGATTTCTCCAGCAAGCATTGCACCTGTTCATTGGCCATGCCCTGACCATCGAGTTCAGGATTGATCAATGAAAATTTCGGAGATTTTCCGAATCATTCGACACCGGGCGCGATGGGGTAGAGCATGATCACGGCTGGCCCGTCGGCGACATTCGGCCAACGCGGCCCCCGCGAGTTCTTCCTCAGTCGGGAAGGACCGAGAGGCCGGACCGGGCGACGATGGCCTGGAGCGCGGCGACATGGCCGGTGTAGGCCGCGCGTCCTTCGCGGGTGAGGCTGAACCACGTTCTGGGGCGCTTGCCGACGTATCCCTTGCGGATCTTCACGTAGCCGGCCGCCTCCAGGGCGCTCGCGTGTTTGGACAGCACCGAGTCACTGACGCCCAGGTTGTCGCGTACGAAGGCGAACTCGGCCTCCTCGGCGGCGGCCAGCAGGGAGACGATCTGCAGCCGGGTCGGCGCGTGGATCGCCGGGTCGAGTCGCGACGTCATCGCTTCGGCGTCTCCGCCCGCCGAGCGGTCCGCGCGGACATCCACCGGGCCAGGAGGGGCGCGGTGACCGCCACGACCACGGTCATGACCGCGCCCATGACGGTACGCGGATAGGCGACGCCGAGTTCCTTGAGCCACAACGCCAGCGCGAAGCCCGCGAGACCGGTGGTGATCAGCCAGGCGGTGAAGCCGGCCCATGCCCATGGATCCGTCATGGAGGAGTGCGGGCGCAGGTTCGCGTTCCTGACGTCGATCACGAACTTGAGGACGGCGACGGCGAGGCCGGCCGACAGGGCCGTCACGGCGATCCAGAGCCACCAGGCGGGGGTGATCTCGGTGACGAACTGCATTCCGGTGACGAAGATCCAGACCGTCACCGGATACCAGGCGGGGAACATCGGCGGTGCGGCGCGCAGGACCCTGTGCTGCGTCTCGTGAACCTGAGCCAGCGACCGCGCGGCCTCTTCGGGGGTGATCTCCATGGGCTGCTCCCTCCTTCTTTCCTACTTGGAAAGTACTTTCCAGTTTCCATATCGTCAAGTACTTTCCAGGATGCCGCATGGAGTGGCCGAGCAGCGCCCGGTTCCGCATCCCGAACCTGGCGCGGCCTTCGGCCGGCCCGTCGAGCACCGCTTCCAGCGGCATCTCGGACGGCGGCGAGTCGGGGGTGGACCTGCAACCGAGGCTCTGCCAGGAGTCGTCCTCATCGAAGTCCTCCTCGTCTTCGTCTCGGGCATCGGGGTCACGGATAGACCGAGATGAAAGGGGGCAGTGCGGCCGCGTCACCGGGCGTGAGAGACGCGGCCGCGGGCGAAGGTCAGCGGACCTTGCCGAAGAACTCGCGGATGTCGGCGGCGACGTGATCGGGCTGCTCCATGGCGACAAAGTGGTGGCCGCCTGGATTGCCTTCCGGCCAGTGAAGGATGGTGGTGTGCCGTTCGGCGAACCGGCGGATTCCGGGCGGCCCGCTGTACACGCCGGTCGGCGCCGCCGTCTGACCCTCCGGCCAGCCGAAGCCCGTGCTGTCGTAGTAGGGCCAGGAGGAGGTTCCCAACGTCCCGGTGAGCCAGTAGAGGCTCACGTTGGTGAGGATCAGGTCGCGATCGATCACCTGCTCCGGCGGTTTCGCGGCGACGGTGAACTCCTTGAACTTCTGCATCATCCAGGCCAGCGCGGCGACCGGAGAGTCGTGCCACCCGTAGGCGAAGGTCTGGGGCGCCGCGCGCAGCAGCCCATGATGGTCCACGCCGCTCATCCAGTCCTGCTTCTGGAGCTGCGCGTAGGCCGCGCGCTCGTCGTCGGTCATCTCGGGAACGTCGTCTTCGGTGGGGAAGCCGAGCCCGCTGATGACATAGACGCCGATCACGTGATCCGGGGCGACCTTGGCGACTTCCGGGGCGACGTACGCGCCGAAGTCCCCACCCTGGGTGCCGTAGCGGTCGTATCCGAGGCGGTGCATCAGCTCCGCCCAGATCCGCGCCACGCGCGTGGCGTTCCAGCCGGTTTCGCGCGGCGGCGCGGAGAACCCGAATCCGGGCACCGACGGCACGACGACGTGGAACGCCTGAGACGGGTCGCCGCCGTGCGTGCGGGGATCGGTGAGGGGGCCGATGAGGTCGGTGAACTCCACGAACGAGTTCGGCCAGCCGTGGGTGAGGATGATCGGCAGGGCGTCGGGCTCGGCGGAACGCACGTGCAGGAAATGGATGTCCTGACCATCGATCTCGGTCATGAACTGCGGAAACCCGTTCAGCCGCGCCTCGTGCCGGCGCCAGTCGTACTCGCCGCGCCAGTATTCGGCCAGGTCCTTGAGGTAGCCGGCGGGGACGCCCCGGCTCCACTCCTCGCCGGGCAGCTGCCGGAGCCACCGGGTGCGGGCCAGCCGGTCGCGCAGCTCGTCCAGGTCTACCTGGGGGATATCGATGCGGAAGGGGCGGACCTCGGTGCTCATGACTCTCCTCAGTGGGTGCGCGATACCCCGCCACGTCGTCCCCAGGCAGGCCCGGGTGGTACGTCGCGGTGACGTGATCGAGAGTAGGAACCATCTAGGTCAGTTCCTGACCTAGATGGCCAGGCATGATGGACCCCATGAGCGACACCCCCGCACGACTGCTCAAACTGCTGTCTCTGCTGCAGACCCCGCGTGAATGGCCTGGCAGCGAGCTGGCCGAGCGCCTGGGAGTCAGCCCCCGGACGATCCGCCGGGATGTCGATCGCCTGCGCGAGCTGGGTTATCCGGTACAGGCGGCGATGGGGGCGGTGGGCGGCTACCGGCTCGCCGCCGGTAAGGCCATGCCTCCGTTGCTGCTGGACGATGAGGAGGCGGTGGCCATCGCGGTCGGCCTGCGCATGGCGGCCGGGACTCCGGTGGACGGCATCGAGGAGGCGTCCGTGCGGGCCCTGGCCAAGCTGGAGCAGGTGCTGCCGTCCCGGCTGCGCCACCGGGTCGCCGCACTGGCCACAGCCCTGGTCTCGATGCTGACCGGGAACGAGCCGAGCGTTGATCCGCGGAACCTGACGGTGCTCGCCGGGGCCGCCGCCAACCGCGAACGCCTGCGGTTCGCCTATCGGGCGGGCGACAGGAGCAAGAGCAGACGCCTGGTCGAGCCGTACCGTCTGGTGGCGGCCGCACGCCGCTGGTACCTCCTGGCCTACGACAACGATCGCGACGACTGGCGGACCTTCCGCGTCGACCGAATCAGTGATCCGAGGCCGACCGGCGTGCGGGTCCCGCCCCGCGAGCCGCCCGAGCAGGACGCGGCCGCCTTCATCACCGACAAGCTGTACTCGTCGGCACCCACCTACGAGGTGCTGGCGACCCTGCGTCTTCCGGCCGGCCAGGTGGCTCAACGGCTCGGCGCCGCCCCGGGCGACGTCCAGCCGATCGACGAGCACAGCTGCCGCCTGCACGAGCGCGCCGACACCCTGGAGTGGCTGGCTTCCCGGCTGCTCATGCTCGGCTGCGAGTTCCAGGTGCACGAGCCGCCGGAGCTGCTGGCGTACCTGCGTGCGGCGGGCGCCCGCGCCGTCCGCGCCGCAGGGGGTCCCCTTTGACCTGCCCAGACCGGCTTAACGCACGAAACGGTTCCGTTGCAGGTCCACCCCCGAGTCGCGGCCCCGCAAGAGCGAATCCGCCCGCCGGCCGCGAACCCGTACGTCAGGCCGGTGGTCGAGGCCCGCGACGTCGAGGCTCTCGGCCTCGACGTCGCGCACTACGTGCTGGACCTGGACGATCCACGCTGCACCGCCCCCGAGCCCTTCGCCCGCTGGTACGCGAGAAAGCCCGGCACCGTGCCCGGCGACTTCCCGTTCACTGCCGACCAGGTCCGCTCGAACCCCTGGGTCGCGTCGTTTCAGAGGTGCCGTAGCCGGCGGCGGTTCAGTCGGTGCCGAACTCCATCGCGGCGCGGTCGAGCATCTCGTCGTCGCCGGAGACCTCGCCGCGTGAGGCGATGGCCTCGGCGCCGCCCTGCGGCATCGCGCCGATCAGCCCGGTCGAGGCCGCCTGGGCGGCGCCGATGAGCGCGGCATGGGTGGTGCCGACCATGCCGAGGCTGGCGTACTGCTCGAGCCTGGCGCGCGAGTCGGCGATGTCGAGGTTGCGCATGGTGAGCTGGCCGATCCGGTCCACCGGGCCGAACGCCGAGTCCTCGGTACGCTCCATCGACAGCTTGTCCGGGTGGTAGCTGAAGGACGGGCCTGAGGTGTCCAGAATCGAGTAGTCCTCACCGCGCCGCAGCCGCAGCGTCACCTCACCGATGACCGCCGTGCCGACCCAGCGCTGCAGCGACTCTCGCAGCATCAGCGCCTGCGGGTCGAGCCAGCGGCCCTCGTACATCAACCGGCCGAGCCGCCGTCCCTCGGTGTGGTAGCTCGCCAGGGTGTCCTCGTTGTGGATCGCGTTGACCAGCCGTTCGTACGCCGCGTGCAGCAACGCCATCCCAGGCGCCTCGTAGATGCCCCGGCTCTTGGCCTCGATCACCCGGTTCTCGATCTGGTCCGACATGCCCAGGCCGTGCCGTCCGCCGATCGTGTTCGCCTCCATCACCAGGTCGACCGGGGTGGCGAACTCCTTGCCGTTGATCGTCACGGGGCGGCCCTGGTCGAAGCCGATGGTCACGTCCTCGGCGAGGATCTCGACCGTGGGATCCCAGAATCGCACGCCCATGATCGGGTCCACGGTCTCGATGCCGTTGTCAAGGTGTTCCAGGGTCTTGGCCTCGTGGGTGGCGCCCCAGATGTTGGCGTCGGTCGAGTAGGCCTTCTCGGTGCTGTCGCGGTAGGGCAGGTCGTGGGCGAGCAGCCACTCCGACATCTCCTTGCGACCGCCGAGCTCGGACACGAAGTCCGCGTCGAGCCAGGGCTTGTAGATGCGCAGGTGGGGGTTGGCGAGCAGGCCGTACCGGTAGAACCGTTCGATGTCGTTGCCCTTGAACGTCGAGCCGTCGCCCCAGATCTGCACGTCGTCCTCGATCATCGCCCGGACCAGCAGGGTCCCGGTGACGGCGCGACCGAGCGGCGTGGTGTTGAAGTAGGCGCGCCCGCCCGAGCGGATGTGGAACGCACCGCAGGTGAGCGCGGCCAGGCCCTCCTCGACCAGCGCCGCGCGGCAGTCGACCAGGCGCGCGATCTCGGCGCCGTACGTCACCGCGCGGCCGGGCACCGAGGCGATGTCGGGCTCGTCGTACTGGCCGATGTCGGCGGTGTAGGTGCACGGAACGGCACCCTTGTCGCGCATCCACGCGACGGCGACCGAGGTGTCGAGGCCGCCGGAGAAGGCGATGCCGACGCGCTCGCCGGCGGGCAGGGAGGTGAGAACCTTGGACATAAACAAGATTATGCACTGCGCTGCATGGTCATGCAAACTCTCGATCCGCGGCTCGCGATCTTGCGCGGAGGCCGGGGCCACCTGCGCTGTTCACCGAACACCACTCACCCCCGTGGGAGTACGGACTCCCCGCCCGGCGTGAGCCGGTCACCCGGAGAAAGAGAGACGGCCCCGAGCCGGTGCGACCAGCACCGTCTCAGGGCCTTGATCAATTCACCCCGCTGGACCAGCAGAAAGATCCGTGCTCGACCGTGGGAGACACGATCGCCCGGCCGACGCGCTCGATGCCGTCTTCGCGGGCCCCGATGGCCCGTGGGTGGTCACCCCACCAGGCGCCTCAGAGCTTGCCGAGGCCTCGGGCGAGGATCGTCGCGGTGTCCGCGATCACCTGGTTGTCGAGGACCGCGTCCGCGGCCCTGCCGTTGGTGTAGATCGACATGATGATGGGCGCGGCCGACTTGCCGGGCCAGACGATCGCGATGTCGTTCGCGGCCGCGTACTGCGAGGTCGTGCCGGTCTTGTCGCCGACCTTCCAGGTCTTGGGCAGGCCCGCGCGGATGCGGGCGTCGCCGGTCTGGTTCGCGATCAGCCAGGTGTTCAGCCGCGCCCGGTCCTTGGCGTTGAGGGCCTTTCCTACCGTGACCGCGCGCAGGTCACGGCCCATGGCCGCGGGCGTCGTGGTGTCGCGCCTCTCCCTGGGGTTCCAGTCGTTGAGCTCGGTCTCCCACCGGTCCAGCCGGGAGATCGGGTCCTTCAGCGTCCGGAGGTAGCCGGTCAGGCCCGCCGGGCCGCCGAGCTGCTTGAGCAGCATGTTGCCCGCGGTGTTGTCGCTCTGGGTGATGGCCGCCTCGCACAGCTGCGCGACGGTCAGCCCGTCCTTGACGTGATCCTTGGTGACCGGGGAGTTCTCCTTCACCTCGGCGTCCGTCCAGCGGACGACCTTGTCCATCAGGCCGGGCTCTGAGGTGCGGGCCTTGTGCAGCACGGCCGCGGCGGCCATCGCCTTGAAGGTGGAGAGCATCGGGAAACGCTCGCCCGCACGATAGGTGACCGTCTTACCGGTGGCGGTGTCGATGGCGTACGCGCCGACGCGGACCTTGAAGGACGCCTCCAGCGTGCGCAGTTCCTTCCTGGCCTGGGCCTCGCCCGATACCACCTGGGTCGCCGGCGAGGCGGCGGACGCGGTGGACGCGTGGCCTGCCGCGGTGATGCCCGTCAGCGGGACGAGCGTGAGTGATGCCAGCACCGAGAGTGCGGCCTGTCGCAGACGCATGGTGATGCCTTCCGGTTGTGGGTTGGATGCGACAGGCAGTCTCACGCCGCCGGTCGATGCGGTCAAAGACAGAAACAGCGATTTCCATGCTGAAATGGCATACGATCATCTCGTGGACGTCCTCGGAGCCTGGCGAGTGTTCGTCAATGTGAGCGAACGAGGGAGCTTCACGGAGGGGGCGGCGGCCGCCCGGGTGCCGCAGTCGGTCGCGAGCCGCCGGATCGCCGCCCTGGAGAAGCACCTCGGGGAGCAGTTGTTCGACCGGTCGTCGCGCGGGGCGGTACTCACCCAGTTCGGCCGGGACATGCTTCCGTCGGCGAAGCGTCTCGTCCGCCTGGCCGACGACATGGAGTACGAGGCGGAGCAGGCCAAGCTCAGTCCACTCCGGCTCGCCGTTCCCGGCATCGTGCCCGTTCGCGACCTGGCACGCCTTGACGCGGAGGCCCGCCAAAAGGGCGTCTACCTGCACTTTCATACTGCCCCACCGGCCGAACGGGCGGAACTCGTCCGCTCTCGCGAGGTCCGCGCCGCCCTCATCGCCGTACCGCCCGGCGACGCGACCTGGTCGGTACGGCTCGGACTCGCCGGCGCCGCGGACCTCCCCGTGCAGACGGTCTACATCGAGACGCTCCGCGCCGGCCGCGCCGCACGGTCGTCACCGAGGCGCCGGATCTGGATCCAGCCCGAGGACGACGTCCCGCACATCCGCGACCCGATGTTCCGGATCCGGGATGCCGTCGGCCTCCAGCCCGCACAGGTCGGCGTCTCGGCGACGCTCACCTCCGCCGTGGCGGAGGTCCTCGGTTCAGCGGATCTCCTGCTCTGCCCGGTCGGGCAGGCCGAGGAACTGGGGCTACACTGGCGCCCCGTCGGCGAGATCCAACTCGTCCGCGGCTTCGAGGTGTCGGCCGCCGTCGGGAACGACGCGGAGCGCATCCGGACCCGGCTCTGGCACCCGATCGCCCGCTGCCTCGGCGCGTACGACCAGGCATGATCAGGACGGAGGGACACCATCAAGGTCGAGCAGCTGATGCGACAGCTCCGGCGAGAGCTCGACGACGCCGGACTGAACGGATCGTTCCTGGTCCGGGATCTGCACACCGGTGACGAGATCGGTATCGAGCCGGACCTCGAGTTCCCGATCGCCTCGCTCGTCAAGGTCCCGCTCGCCATCGCGACGCTCGAACGCATCCGGAAGGGAGAGCTCAACGGCTCCACCCAGATCCTGGTGCGGCCGACCGGGATCACCGTGCCGGGACCGACCGGGCTGGGCAGGTTCCGGCACCCGACCCGGGTCGCCATCGACGACCTGCTCTACCTCAGCATCGCGGTGAGCGACAGCACGGCGGCGGACGCGCTCTTCGCCCTCACTCCGCCCACCGAGGTCTCGGCGACGCTGCACGGGCTGGGGCTCCACGGCATCGCGATCCGCCACACCGTCCAGGAGCTCATCGAGACTCCGGCGGAACGTCTCGATCCCGGCGAGGTCCACCTCGCCCACTTCCTCGCCATCGAGGCGGGAACGGCCGGGCGGGGGCACCGGGTCCCGCAACTGGACGTGACCCGCGCGAACTCGGGATCCGCGCGGGCCTTCGTCGAACTCCTGCAGGCACTGTGGACCCCGGCTTCGATCGACCCTGGCGTGGCCGAGCGGGTACGGGGCCTGATGGCCGACAACCTCCTGCGCCAGAGGCTGACCCCCGATTTCAGCTCCGACGCCTCCAGATGGTCCTCCAAGACCGGAACGCTGCTCAACCTCCGGCACGAGGTCGGCGTCGTCGAGCACACCGACGGCCAGGCCTTCGCCGTCGCCGTACTCACCGAATCGCGCGTACCGGCCATCAGCCAGCCAGGAGCCGAGGCACTCATGGCACAGGTCGCACGAACCCTCCGCGACCGGCTACGACATGACAGGCTGTAGTCCGACCTTGCCGACGAGAGCCGCCCAGGTGTCACATACTGGGTCAGCTCGGGGGCTGGCTCGCGCGCATAATTAGAGATCTTCGCAAATAAGGGGCGCTTTGCACCGGCAGGGCCTGTGTCAACTTTAATGAATCATTCCTCCGGTGCAGCCCTATGATCGTCACATCCGGGTTGCGGTCGGTCAGCCGAGCAGTGCCGAGAGCCTCGTGTCCGGGGCCAGCACGGTACGGGTGAGCAGCGCGGCCACCCGGGCCAGGCGGTCCTCGGCCTCCTTCCGGTCCCAGAGTTCGACGGCGTACTCCAGGTCGAGCACCACCCGCTCCCCCGCCATCCCGGCGTACATCTCCAGCTCGTAGCGGTTGGCCCTGGTGTGCACGTAGTCGAAGCCGACCTCGCAGCCGGCCAGTTCCGGCACCGCGGGGCCGTCGCCCGCCCAGTCGGAGGTCACCTGGAACAGTGGCATCCTGCGCGGGTCGGGGTGGATCTTCAGTGCCCGTACCACCTCGTTGAACGGGGTGCTCTGGTGCGCGTACGCCTCCAGGACGGTCCGGCGCACCCGCCCGGCCAGCTCGGTGAAAGTGGGGTCGCCACCGCAGTCGAGGCGGAGCGCCACCATGTTGACGAAGCAGCCGACCACGCCCTCCAGGCCGGGCAGCGGGCGGTTGTCGGCGGTGGTGCCGATCACCACGTCGTCCTGGCCGCTCCACTGGGCCAGCATCGCGGCGAAGGCGGCGGTCACCAGCATGTAGGGCGTGCTCCTGCTCCGCCTGGCCAGCGCGAGCAGCCGGCGCGAGTCCGCGGGCGGCAGATGATGGGCGATCATCTCGGTGTCGCGGCTCTCCCGCCGCCCGTCGCGCGTCCTGGGCAGGACCAGTTCGGGGGCCTCGCGCAGCCGTTCCCGCCAGAACCGCTCCGAGGCGGCGGCCTCGGGTCCGCCGAGCCAGGCCTGCTCCCAGGCCACGTAGTCGGAGAAGCGCAGGTGCGGTGTGGCGGGCGCGGTGTCGCGGTCGGAGTACAGCCGGCCGAGCTCGCCCACCAGCAGTCCCATCGAGACGCCGTCGGTGACCAGGTGGTGCTGGATGAGCGCGAGGACGTGGTCGCCGTCGCCTAGACGGTAGAGAGTGGCCCGCACCAGGGGGGCGGCGGACAGGTCGAAGCCGCGCTCGGCGTCCCGGGCGGTACGGCGGGCCGCCTCCGCCGCCCGCCCGGCCTCGGGCAGGCCGGTGAGGTCCTCGACGGGCAGCTCGACGCGCACCCCGGCGTCGAAGCGCAGCACCGGCACGTCGCCCACCAGCGCCACCCGGGCGCGCAGGTTCTCGTGCCGGGCGACGAGCGCGTCGAGAGCGCCGCGCAGCGCGTCCACGTCGAGCGGGCCGCGCACCCGGTAGGTGACGGCGGCGATGAAGTCCCGGGCGTCGCCGCCCGCGAGCTGCTCGTTGATCCAGATCTGCAGCTGCGCGGTGGAAAGCGCGCAGCCGCCTGGCTCCGCGCCGTCCGATACGGCCTGCCCGGCGGGCTCGGCGTGGTCCGTGTCGTCAGGCGTCTGCTCCGGCTCCGGTTCCCCGGCCTGTCCCGCGGTGGGGTCCGTGCGACCGGCACCGCCGGTCGTCTGCCCCATCATGGGCTGCCCCGCGCGGTTGGCGCGGCTCGCGTCGGCGAGCGTGTGTTCCAGCGCGGGATACCTGGCCGCCAGGTAGTCGGCCAGGTCGGCGGGGGTGCAGTGCTCGAAGAGGGCCATCAGCGGGACGCGTACGGCGAGCGCCGAGGCGATCTCGCGTACCAGCCGGGCCGCCAGCATCGAGTGGCCGCCCAGGGCGAAGAAGTCGTCGTCCGGCTCCACCTCGTCGAGGTTCATGACGCGCGCCCAGATGACGCAGAGCGCGGCCTCCAGGGCGGGCGGCCCGGCCCGCTCGCCGATCTCGGCCGCCTCGGGCAGCAGGGCGGTCCTGATGCGGCCGTCCTCGCCGCGCGGGATGTGGTCGACCGCCACGATGGCGGCGGGCACCATGTACTGCGGCAGCCGCTCGACCAGAACGGTCCGCAGATCGCCGGGCGACTGTTCCGCGACGGCGTAGGCGACCAGCTCCCGTCCCGCGCCGCCCTCGACCGCGATGACCGCGGCGTCGCGTACGGCGGGGTGAGCGCGCAGGACCTCCTCGACGTCCTCCAGTTGCACCTGGAAGGAGCCGAAGCTGACCAGCCGGTCCTCGCGTCCGCGTTCGACCACCCGCCCGTCGGGCCTGCGGGCGGCCAGGCGGCCGGTGTGCCCGTGCTCGCCGGAACGGCGGACCAGCTGGCCGACGGCCCCGGCGGGCAGCACATTGCCGTCGGGATCGAGCACGCTCACGTCGCCCTGGGTGAGGGTGGCCCACTCCTCCGGGGAGATCATCGGGATGTCCGAGAGGGGCTGGGCGGGGTCGGCGGCGACCGCCCGCAGCACCCGCTCGTAGTGGCGCATCAGGCGGGCGATCGTGGCCTCGTCGAAGAGGGCGTCGTCGTACTCGACGAAGAAGTCGACCCGGTCACCCCGCCGTACCGCCTCGACCGCGACGTCGAAGCGGGACCGGCCGCGCGTCACCTCGACCTCGGCGGCGGGCACGCCGCCGATGGAGCACTCGGCCGCGCCGGCGTCCCACATGGTGAAGACGACCTGCACCAGGGGGGTGTGCCCGGCGTCGCGCTCGGGCTGCAGGAACTCCACGAGCTTCTCGAACGGCACGTACTGGTGGTCGAAGGCGTCGAAGGCGGCCTCGCTGACCGCGTCGGCCAGCTCGGTGAAGGGGACCTCGCCCGCCGGGCGCAGCCGTACCGGCACGATGTTGGCGAAGAAGCCGAGCGCGCCGTCGAACTCGCGTCCGGGACGGCCGGGTGCGCCGGTGCCCAGCACCATGTCGCCGCGTCCGGTGTAGCGGTAGAGGGTGGCGGCGAAGGCGGCCAGCAGCACTGTGAAGAGGGTGCCGCCGACCCGCTCGGCGACCTCGCCGAGCGGGTCGGTCAGGTCTCCGGCGAGCGGGAAGCGCTCGCGCCTGCCCGCGCTGTCCCGCCGGCGCGGCCGGGGCCGGTCGGCGGGCAGCTCCAGCACCGTGGGCGCGCCGTCGAGCGCCCGCCGCCAGTGGTCGACGTCGGCGGCCAGGCGGCCGCCGGCGAACTGCTCGCGCTGCCAGCGGGCGAAGTCGCCGTACTGGGCGGGCCGCTCGTCCAGCGGCCCACCCGATGACTCCCCCTGCGACCTGGCCAGGGTCTCGCCCGCCGGCTCGATCGAGGTCCCACCGTGCGGCTCGCCCCGGTAGGCCGCGTCCAGCTCGTCGAGCAGCAGGTTCATCGAGAAGCCGTCGCTGATGATGTGGTGCACCCCGAGCACGAGCGCCTGCCGCTCCGAGCCGAGCGTGACGAGCGAGGCGCGCAGCAGCGGCCCCGAGGCCAGATCGTAGGGGGCCTCGGCGACCTCGCGGGCGTACTCCATGAGCGCCTGCTCGCCGCCGACGGACGCCTCGCGCAGTACGGGGCCTCGCGCCCAGATCGCCTGCACCGGTTCGGTTCCCTGGTAGACGAAGGTGGTGCGCAGCACGTCGTGCCGGGCCACCACCCGCTCCAATGCCCGGCCGAGCCTGGCCGCGTCCAGCGTGCCGTCCAGGACGAGTACCTTCAGTTCGTTGTACGAGCCGTTGCCGGGATCGTCCTGCTCGACGAACCAGAGCTGCTCCTGCAGGTAGGAGAGCGGGGCGGTGCGGACGGGCAGTCCGGTCACGACGCTGTCTCCGTCCTCCTGGCGATCACCCACAGGAAGCGCGACTCCCCGAGCGGTGTCCGCTGTGCCACGACCTCCTCGCGCTCGGGTACCAGGCCCGCCGCGCGCAGCAGCTGAAGGTTCTCCTGGGTGGGGAAGCCGGAGAAGAACATGGTCGAGCCGAACCACTCCTCGATCGCGCCGGGGATGTCCTCGGTCATCAGGGTGGCGAGCAGCAGACCGCCCGGCTTCAGCCAGCGGGCGATGTCGCCCAGCAGGCCGGGCAGTTCCTCGCGCGGCAGGTGGGTGAGGGTGTAGATGGACACGACGGCGTCGAAGGAGGCGTCGGGGAACCGTGCCTCCGCCATGTCGGCCTGCACGAGCGTCGCGCCGGGCAGTGTCCTCTCGGCGAGCTTGAGTTGCTCGGCGGAGATGTCGACGGCGGTGAGGGCGTGCGCCTCGGCCAGGCGGCGCGAGGACTCGTGCCCGCCGCCGACGCCCAGCTCCAGCACCGAGCCGCCGGCGGGCAGCATCGCGAGCAGGTGGCCGGTCCACTCCATACGGGGGCCGTCGGAGAACTCCGACTGGAAGGCGGCGTAGCGGTCGGCGATGTCGTCCCAGCCCTCGCGGACGATGTCCTTGAGATCGGAGCGGACCTCTGAGTCGACGGCGTCGGCGACTCCGGCGATGGTGGGCCGGTCGAAGAAGTCGGCGACCGGCACCTCGATGCCGAAGATCGTGCGGACCCGGCCAAGGAGCTGGATGACCTGGATGCTGGTGCCGCCCAGCTCGAAGAAGTGGTCGTGCGGGCCGAGGGAGTCGACGCCGAGCAGCGGTTTCACGATCTCCTCGGCCACCCTGCGCCTGGTCGGCGTCCACTCGGCGCCATCGTCGGTACCGGCGCCGGTGCCGGTGCCGGCGCGTTCCTGTCGGGCCGCGGCCAGGGCGTCGCGGTCGACCTTGCCTGCCGGGGTGAGCGGGATCTCCGGGACGTGGACGAACTCGTTGGGGACCAGCGGGGCCGTCAGCCACCGGGCGGCGGTCTCGCGCAGCTCGGTCACGCCGGGCGGCTCCCCCGTCGTGGAGACGACGTAGGCGATCAGGCGGGCGTCGCCGTCGCCCCGCGCCTCCGCCTCGACCACGGCGTGCGCGACCGCCGGGTGCCTGCGGAGGGTCTGCTCGATCTCCTCCGGCTCGACGCGGACACCGCGTACCTTGACCTGGCGGTCGGCTCGCCCGGCGAAGACCAGCTCGCCGTCGGCGGTCCAGCGCACCAGGTCGCCGGTGCGGTAGAGCCGCTCGCCCGGCGTGGTGGCGAACGGGTCGGGGACGAAGGAGAGCGCGCTCGTGCCGGGGCGGCCCAGGTAGCCGCGGCCGAGGCCGGGACCGCCGACGTACAGCTCGCCGACCGTGCCGATCGGGACCGGGCACATCGACGCGTCCAGGGCGTAGGCCCGGTGGTTGGGCATGGCGCGCCCGATGGGCGGTGAGGTGTCCCAGCTTCCCCGGCACTCCTGGGTGATCACGCCGACCGTGGTCTCGGTGGGCCCGTAGCTGTTGACGAACCTGCGCCCGGCCGCCCAGCGGGTGGTGAACTCACCCGAGTAGCTCTCGCCGCCGACCGCGAGCACCCGCAGGTCGGGGAAGTCGCCGGGCTCCAGCAGTCTCAGCATGCCGGGGGTGCCCATGTAGACGGAGATGCGCCGCTCGCGCAGCAGGTCGCGGAAACGCTCGGCGGAGGTACGGGTCTCGGCGGCGGCCACGTGCAGGGTGGCCCCCGACAGCAGCGCCCCGAAGGCGTCGAAGGTGGAGACGTCGAAGGCGATCGAGGAGAACTGCACGAGGCGGTCCTGCGGGGAGAGCCCGTACAGGTGCTGGGCGCCCCGGACGAACGCGGTGACCGCGCGGTGCTCGATGAGGACGCCCTTGGGCGTCCCGGTGCTGCCGGAGGTGTACATGACGTAGGCGAGGTTGGCCGGGTGCAGCGGCACCCCGGGATCGCCCTCCTCCCTTCCCGGGTGGTCGTCGACGTTCACCACGAACCACGGGCCCGGCGGCACCTCGGCCTCGGTGGTGGAGTCGGCCAGCACCACGGCGGTGCCGGCGTCGCGCAGGATCGCCTCGACCCGCTCGGGCGGGTTGCCCTCGTCGATCGGGACGTAGGCGCCCCCGGCGGCCAGCGTGCCGAACATGGACACCACCATGCCGGCCGAACGGCGCTGGTAGATGGCGCAGCGGTCCTCAGTGCGCAGGCCGAGGCCGAGCAGGTGCCCGGCCAGTCGGTTGGCGGCGCGGCGCACCTCGTCGTAGCCGAGGGTCGTGCCCTCCTCGTCCGTCAGCGCCGTGGCGGCGGGCGACCTGGCGACCTGGGCGGCGAACCGTTCGATGACGGTCGCCGGCTCGTCGGCCAGCTCGGTGCGGTTCCACTCCTCGACGACCAGGCGCGCGTCGTGCTCCTGGATCGTGTCCATCGGCTCCTCCTTCGGGGACCGTTCCTTCCGGGACTGTTCGTCGGTGCGCCCGCGGGTCAGGACCGCTCGCCGTCCATCCACCGGCGCAGGCTCAGCGGGCGCATGTCCGTCCAGACCTCCTCGATGTGGGCCAGGCACTCCTCGCGGGTGCCGCTGTGGCCGACACTCCGCCAGCCCTCGGGAATGTCACGGTCGGTCCACCAGATGGAGTACTGCTCCTCGTGATTGCGCACCACCGTGTACTCGGCGTCCTCCGACATTCTGGATCTCCTTCGCTTCATTCATCATTCGAGGGCCTGCCATCAGAACAATGCCATGGCCAGACAGAAGCGATTTAGCGCATTTTTCGGGAAATGTTAGGGTTTTGAAGGGGAGCGTATGTGCGGAATAGTCGGCGTATCCGTTAACGGAGGAACAGCCGGGCAACCGGCCTTCGACGGGCTCGTCACCCTGCAGCACCGCGGCCAGGAGTCCTGGGGCATCGCGGTGGCCGGCCCCGGCGGCGTGCAGGTCCGGCGGGCGCTCGGTTTCGCCTCGCGCTCGGCCTGTGGTGACCCGCCCCACGATGACCCGGCCTGTGGTGACCCGGCCCGGGACGGCCTCGCGGCCTGGCGAGCCGGGAGAGTGGCGGTCGCCCACACCCGCTACTCCACCACCGGCGCCACGGTGCCGGAGAACTCCCAGCCCTTCGTGCACGAGGCACGGCGCATCGCGCTGGCGCACAACGGGGACCTCGTCAACGCCGCCGAGCTGCGCGCCCGGCTCGGCCGCGAGGGGTACGGGTTCCGCTCGACCAGCGACTCCGAGATCATCCTCGCCCTGCTCGCCGACGCGGGCGAGACACCCGGCACGGCACTCGCCTCGGCTCCCGGCCCGGAGGACCGGCACCCCGCGGACCCCGGCCCGATCGTGGCCGGGGTCTCGCGGACCACGCGGGTGCTGCGGGGCGCGTACTCGGTGGTGTGCGCCGTCGGCGAGTACCTCGTGGCCTTCCGGGACCCGCACGGCCTGCGCCCCCTGGTGGCGGGGTTCACCGAGGGCAGAGCGGTCGTCGCCTCGGAGACCTGCACCCTCGACGCGCTCGGCTGCACCGAGCAGCGGGAGGTGGAACCGGGCGAGGTGCTGGTGCTGCGCGACGGCCGCCCGATCGGGGCGCACCGCGTGGCGGAGCCCGCCCCGCGCAGCTTCTGCGTCTTCGAGCACCTCTATCTGACCAGGCAGGACTCCAGGATCGGCGGCACCAGAACCGGCGCGACGCGGGTGGCGTTCGGCGAGCGGCTGGCGCTGGAGTCCCCGGCGGACGCCGACCTGGTCGTGGCCGTCCCGGCCTCCGGCGTGCCGGCGGCCCGCGGGTACGCGCGGGCCGCGGGACTGCCGCTGGCCGGGGCGCTGGTCCGTGACGAGCGGGTGGGCAGGACGTTCATCGAGCCCGACCTGCGACGGCGTGAGCGCAAGCTGCGGCGCAAGTTCTCCGTCGGCTCGCCGGTGGACGGGGCCAGGGTCGTGGTGGTCGACGACTCGATGGTGCGCGGGTCCACCATGCGGCGCATCGTCGCGCTGCTGCGCGAGTCGGGGGCGAGCGAGGTGCACGTGCGGATCGCCGCGCCGCCGCTGATCTCGCCCTGCCACTACGGGGTGGACATCGTCGACACCGGTGAGCTGGTGGCGACCGGGCGCGAGATCGAGGAGGTGTGCCGGATCATCGGCGCGACGAGCCTGGCGCATCTGTCGGTGGCGGGCATGCGGCACACGCTCGGGAGCGCGGCGGGCGAGGGCCTCTGCGAGGGGTGCATCACCGGCGACTACCCCACCCGGGTGAGCTCGGCGCGCGACAAGTCGAGGCTCGTACTCGCGCGGACCCCGCGGCGCACGGCGGCCGCCCACCTCCGTTGACGGTGCTCAGGGCCGCGCCTAGCCTCCGCCAGATGAGACCTCACACACGATCGAACGGCTACGAAGACGGTGGTTGCGACGCCCGCTACACCCGGACCACCTGCCTGTGGGGGCGCAGGCCGGACGGGATCTCCGACACCCTGGCGGACGCGCTCTCGCTGCCCCCGGCACCCGAGGAGATCGCACCGCCCTCCGCTGCACCTGGCGCGGGCGCGCCCACGGTGCTCGACGTGGGATGTGGCGAGGGGCGCAACGCGGTGCGACTCGCCCAGCGGGGCGCGCGGGTGCTGGCGATGGACGTGTCGGCCGCCGCGCTGGAGAACGGCGCGCGGGCCTGGGGCAGTACCGGCGGTGGGGCCGACAGTGGGGCCGGCGGGATCGAGTGGCGCCGGGGCGACGCGCGCACCACCCGGCTCGCGCCCGGCTCGTTCGACGGGGTGCTGGCGTGCAGCGTCCTGCACTGGCTGCGGGACGAGAGGCAGGTGGCCGACGTCATCGCCAGGCTCCAGGCCGCGACCTCCCCGGGAGGGGTCAACGCCCTGCTGATGTTCAACGGCGGCCACGCCTACCGGCCTCCCGCCGGCGAGATGCGCCTGCCGGTCCTGCTGCCCCACGACTGGTACCTCGCCAGGTATGACGGATGGACCCTGCTGAGCGCCACCGACACCGACTCCACCCACACCCACACCGGCCACGAGGAGCCGCACACCCACGCGGTGACCAGGCTGGTGGCGCGCCGGGAGGTGGACGCGTGAGCTCGCTGGAAGGTGGACTCGCGGGCCCGCCGCACCCGCTCGAATGGCCGGTCTACGACGACGGCGCGGCGGCCAGGGTCGCCGAGCTGGTGACACGGGGGCGCACGTTCGACTACGACTACGGGCCCGAGCTGGCCGAGCTGGAGCGGTCGTTCGCCGAGCGGCACGGCCGCGCCCACGCCCTGGCGCTCACCTCGGGTACCGCGGGACTGCTGGCCGCCTACTTCGCGCTGGGCATCGGCCCCGGTGACGAGGTGATCGTCCCGGACCTGACGTTCTTCAGCACCGCCTCGCCGCTGTTCCTGCTGGGCGCGGTGCCGGTGCTCTGCGACGCGGGCGACGCCACCGGGAACGTGGTCCCCTCGGCCGTGGAGGCACTGGTCACGCCGCGTACCGTCGCGATCGTCGTCACCCATCTGTGGGGCCACAGCTGCGACATGGACGCCCTGCGGGCGGTGGCCTCCCGGCGCGGGCTCGCCCTGGTCGAGGACTGCTCGCACGCCCACGGCTCCACCTTCCGTTCCCGGCCGGTGGGCTCCCTGGGCGATATCGCGATCTTCAGTGTGGGCGGCAGGAAGCTGGTCTCCGGGGGCATGGGCGGCATGCTGCTGACCGACTCCGAGGACGTCTTCGCCCGCGCCTGCCTGCTGACCAACTTCCGGCACCGCACCGACCTGACCATCGACGCCGTCCGCTACCGGCCGTTCCTGCTGACCGGTCTCGGCGGCAACTTCCGCATCTCCACGCCCGGCGCGGTACTGGCCCAGAGCCACCTCGACCGGCTGGACGAGCTGGTGGAGCGCCGGGTGGCCAACGTGTCGGCCCTGTCTTCGGGGCTCGGCGAGCTGCCGGGGGTGCGCCCCTCCCCCATCGCCGAGGGCGTCACGATGGGCGCGTGGTACGACGGGGTCGTCGAGGTGACGTCGGAGTGCCCGTTCAGCAGGGACGGCCTGGTGGCGGCCGGCCAGGAGCGCGGTCTGAAGGTGCGCGCCCCGGCCACCCGGCCGCTGCACGTCTTCCCCCTCTTCCAGGGCACCGCGCCTGACTGGTCACCCCAGGTCGCCGCCGCGGTGCGGGCCGCGGCCACGGTGAACGACCGCCCGTTTCCGCGTTCCGCGGAATTGTTCGCCCGCTGGATGAAATTGCCGGTGAATTTCCTCTGGGAACAGAACTCACCGCTGGTCGGTGCGTATCTGGAGGCGTTCGACGAGGCATTCTCGATGGCCCGTACCGCGTAACGTCGTCCCTGTTTCCAGCGTCGATTCCGGAGTAATCCAAATGAGCCGACAGACGTTTCCCGTTATCCATGCCGTCGCCCCCGCCAGCCTGGAGAGCTGGTTCGGCCATTTCGTCGACCTCGCCCCCGGGGACCGGGCCGTCTTCACCGGGGAGGACGCCGGCGTGGACGTGGCCCCGCTGCTGGAGGCGATCGGCCGGGCCCCGCGGGCGACGGTGATCTTCCATTCCAGCCACGCGACGCTCGGCCGCGACCAGTTGCTCGCGTTCCGGCTCCGCGAGTTCGGCCACCGGACCGAGTGCCAGTCGCGGCTCTGCGCCTCGCTGGGCAGCGACAAGATCCTGATGAAGGAGTTCTTCGACCGCTACCGCCTGGTCTCCCCACCGTGGGCGCGGGCCGGTGAGCCGCTGCCCGAGGCCGGCCCCGACACCCCCGTGGTGATCAAGGACCGGCACGGGACGCAGAGTGTCGGCACCCGGCTGGCCCGCGCGGGCGAGTGCCGTCTGGCCCCCAACGAGCTGGGCGAGCTGTACGTCGACGGGGTCGAGTACTCGGTGCTGATCTACCGCGACGAGCACGGCACGGCGACCTTCCCGCCGGTGTGGAAGGGTCCGACCACCCAGGACCTGGTGCCGCCGTGGCAGCGGCTGCGGCTCTGCCCGGACCCGGCGCTCGGCGGCACCTGGGACCGCAAGCTGCGAGCCGTGGGCAAGCGGCTGGCCGATCTGGCCGAGGCGCACGGCTACCTGGAGGCGGAGTTCCTGCTGACCCCGGCCGGCGAGGTGCACCTGCTGGAGATCAACCCCCGGGTGTCGGGCACCATGCGGCTGGCCGCGATGGCCACCCGGTTGCCGATCTTCTCCCTGCACGCCAGGCCCGAGCTCCGCGACCATCTCTGCGCCGCCCGCTTCAGCGGCGAGGTCCCCTACAGCGGCGCCCCGATCACCGACGCCGACGGCGAGGTGTTCGCCACCTCCCGGCTCACCGTCGCCGGGGAGAGTCCCGGCGAGGTCCGCGCCAAGCTGCGCGAGCTGGGCGCGGAGCCCCGGGTGCTGCCCCGCGCCTCCTAAAGGCCGCTCAGGCGGACCGGCGTACCCGGGCCTCCGCCGTCCCCCGTACCTCCCGATCGCGCCGTGCGTCCCGGCGGTCCAGCAACTCCAGCAGGGGCGCGGTCGCGGCGGTGGAGACCAGCGCGACGATCACCAGCATGGTGAAAAGCGCCTGGGTGATGATGCCGAGACCGAGGCCGATGCTCAGGATCACCAACTCGGTCACGCCCCGGCAGTTCATCAGCACCCCGAGCCGCGAGGCCTCCCGCCACGGCACGCCCAGCGGCCTGGCGACGGCCGGCACGCCGCCGATCTTGCCCGCCACCGCGACGGCGAGGATCAGCAGGCACCAGCCCCACATCGCGAGGTCCTGGCCGAGCAGCCCGATCTGGGTGTTGAGCCCGACGAAGGCGAAGAAGGGCGGCAGCAGGAAGGACGTGGTGAAGTCCTGGGTGCGCTCGCGGACCCGCCTCAGCCGCACGTCACCGTCGCGGGGGAACAGGACGCCGAACAGGAACGCGCCGAAGATCAGGTGAATGCCGATCAGCTCGGTCAGCAGCCCCGAGACGAGCAGGCCCACGATGACGACGGGCAGCGTCGCCTCCTGGGAGAGCCCCCGGCGCAGCAGCCGGGCCAGCAGCGGCCGTACCACCCCGACCATGACGGCGGCGAAGGCCGCGGTGAGACCGAGCGTGCGCAGCGCCTCGGCGGGTGAGGAGCCCCTGGCCATGGTGATCGCCACGGCCAGCAGCAACCACGCGGTCACGTCGGCGATGGCGGCGCAGGTGATGGTCAGCGCCCCGGTCGGGGTGTGGAAGAGCCCGCGTTCCAGCAGGATCCTGGCCAGCACGGGGAACGCGGTGACGCTCAGCGCGGCGCCGACGAACAGCGCGAAGACCGGGAACTCGACGGGCGCGGCCGCCAGCGGCGCGTAGATCAGCAGGGCCAGCGCGACCCCGAGCGCGAACGGGATGGCCACGCTCGCCTGGCCGCAGAGCAGCGCGATCCGGCCCCGCCCGCGCAGCAGGTCGCCGCGGAGCTCCAGCCCGACCAGGAACATGAAGAAGGCCAGTCCGAACTGGGCCAGCAGGTTCAGGTAGGGCATGACGGCGCCGGGGAACAGCGCGCGGTAAGCCTCGGGCCAGACGGCGCCGAGCAGGGAGGGGCCGAGCACGATGCCGGCGGCCATCTCCCCGATCACCCGGGGCTGGCCGAGCCGCCTCAGGACGGCTCCGCCGAGATGGGCCAGCGCGACGACCACGGTGATGGAGAACAGCAGCAGGGGGGTGGTCGGCACCTGCTGCTGCCGGCCCACCCCCACCGAGGGCATCGGGACGGGGCCGGTGGCCGTCCCCGCGTCGAACCTCAGCATCAGCAGCGCCAGCGCGGCGGGCAGCACGACGGCGAGACCGTACGCGATCGCGTAACGACGTACCGTGCGTGTATTCGCGGACCGAAACCCTGAATAGGTCATGGACTAATTCCGTTTCCGATAGGTCGCATTTTGCCTGGGCGCGCATATCACAGAACAAAAATAGTCGCCAAGGACAATGGAGTTTTCGCTGGTCATCGGCCCGATTTCAGCTTTCCGTCGCACCCCGGAAAGGGCATCAGGAAATTACTCATGATCGAAAGTGCGCTACCGAAAACCGTGGGTAAGGTACCGACCTGACTCACTCCACATGCACAGAAATCCGGAGGAAAAGTCGCATGCAGGTGCTCTCCCCCAACCGAGAGGCGAACCGCCAGGCGCCGCCCCCACGTGATGACAGACCATCCGTCCCCGGCCCGCGCGCCACCCCTTCCCAGGGTTCCAAACTCGCCCTGGACGCGTCCGCCAAGCCGAGGCGGACCGGGCTCCAGCTCCCGGTGAGCCTTCCCTTCGACACCTGGCGCCGGATCGGCCACCAGATCTCCCTGATCGCCGACTCCTCCGCCTGGTGGCTCGGCGACTGGCTGGTCTACGGCGAGAACGAGTACACCGACCGCTACAAGAGAGCGGTCGAGGAGAGCTCCCTCGACATCCAGACCCTGCGCAACTACGCCTGGGTCGCCCGGCGCTTCCCGGTATCCCGCCGGCGAGACAGGCTCAGCCTCCAGCACCACGCGGAGGTGGCCGCGCTCCCCGAGCACGAGCAGACGCTCTGGCTGGACCGCGCGGAACGCTTCAACTGGTCCCGCAACCGCCTGCGCAGCCAGATCAAGGCGCACCGTACCGCCGCCCTCTCCGGCCGGGCCCCGGAGACCGCCAGGCAGAAGGCCGTGATCCAGATAGACGTACCCGCCGACCAGGAGCAGTCGTGGCGTGACGCGGCCCGCCGGATGAACCGCAGCGTGGAGGAGTGGGCCAGGCTCATCCTCAACCAGGTCGCCACCGGCGAGATCCCCGTCCGCGGCATCCACGACGCCAAGGCCGGGTGAACGGAGGGACAGGTGGACGTCGTCCACACCCTGTTCGAGAAGAGGGCGCTCGAGACGCCGGACAGCACGGCCCTGGTCTCCGGGGCCGTGTCGCTTACCTACCGGGAACTCGACGCCCGTGCCAACGGCCTGGCCCGGTCGCTCCTGCACCGCGGCGTCGGCCCGGAGACACCGGTCCCGCTACGGCTGGACCGCTCCCCCGAGCTGCTCGTCGCGCTGCTGGCCGTCTGCAAGGCGGGCGGCACGGCGGTGCTGCTCGACCCCGGCTGGCCCGAGGACCGTCTCGCCCCGGTGCTCGACGGCTGTCCCGTGGTGATCGACGGCCCCCTGGACGCCGAACCCTCCGCCGAAGGGCCCGGCGTCCCCGCGCATCCCGACCAGCTCGCGTACGCGGTGCACACCTCCGGATCGACCGGGCGGCCCAAGCTCGTCGGGGTGACCCACCGGGCGATCGCCCACCGGGTCGCCACCCACACCGAGGCCTACCGCATCACCCCCGCCGACCGCTCCAGCTGGCTGGCTCCCCCGGCCTCGTCGGTCTCGGTGGTGGAGCTGTGGCCCTATCTCTGCTCGGGTGCGAGCGTGCACGTCGCCGACGCGGCGACCGCGGGCTCGCCGTCCGAGCTGCGTGACTGGATGGTCGCTTCGAAAATCACCCGCGCGTACGTGAACATGCCGCTCGCCGAACCGCTGTACGGCCTGCCGTGGCCGGCGGAGACGTCGCTGCGGCTCATGACGGTCGGCAGCGACGCGGTGCGCGTGTGGCCCGCACCCGACCTGCCCTTCGAGGTCGCGGTGGAGTACGGCTCCGCCGAGGCCAACGGCGTGACCAGCTGCCTGGTACCGCTGGAGGACCGCTGTACCTCGGTCACCGCCGACGAGGCCGCCAGGCGGACCCGTCCCCCCATCGGACGTGCCTGGCCCGAGGTCGGCGCCGGCGTGCTGACCTCGGACCTGAGGCCGGTCGCGGCGGGCGAGGTCGGCGAGCTGTTCGTGTCGGGACCCGAGCTGGCCCGCGGCTACCTGGGCGAGGCGGCCCGCACCGCCGAGCGCTTCCTGCCCGACCCCGCCGGTGGGGGAGGCCGCGTCTACCGGACCGGTGACCTGGTCAGGGAGCGGCCTGACGGGCGGCTGGAGCATCACGGCCGCGTCGATGCGCAGGTCAAGATCCGCGGCCACCGGGTGGAGCCCGCGGAGGTGGAGGCCGTGCTGCTCCGGCACCCCGGGGTGCGCGAGTGCGTGGTCACGGGCGTGCCGGGTCCCGGCGGCGACCTGAGGCTGTGCGCCTACGTCGTCCATGCCGTCACTCCGGAGGGTGCCACGGAGAGCGCCGCGGACGGTGCCCGGTTCGAGATCGGGGAACTGCGCGCCTTCGCCTCGGCCCGGCTGCCCGAGCCGATGGTTCCGACCGCCTGGACGGCGCTGGAGCGGCTGCCGCTGAACGCGGCCGGCAAGGTGAACCGCCGCGCCCTGCCCGCGCCCTCCTGGGGGGAGTCCCCGCGCGGGCGGGAGAGGAGCACGGACCCGGTGACGGCGGGGGTGCTGGAGCTGTGGGAGCGGGCGCTCGGCGCGCGCGGCGCGCTGGGCGACCACTTCATCCGCTCCGGCGGCGACTCCCTGTCGGCCACCCGTCTCGTCGAGGAGATCGGGAGCCGCTACGGCGTGCGGATCCGGCTGCGCGAGTTCCTCAGGGCACCGACACCCGAGACCCTCATCCAGACCATCAGGGCGGAAGGAAGCACACGATGACCGAGAGAAGGCGGAGGAGGAGCCGCCCCACGTGGCTGCTGCGCGCCCCCGACCCCGAGGCGAGGGCACGGCTGTGGTGCCTGCCCTACCCGGGTGCCGGGGCGTCGATGTACCACGGGTGGCCGGCCGAGGTGGACGGGATCGAGCTGTGCCCGGTGCAGTTGCCCGGCAGGGAGAACCGGCTGCGCGAGCCGTCGTTCGAGAGCTACGCGGAGGTCGCCGCCGAGATGCTGAAGGGCCTGGAGCCCTACCTGGACCGGCCCTTCGGCTTCATCAGCCACTGCGGCACCGTCTTCATCGGCTACGAGGCGACGCTGCTGCTCATGGAGCGCGGCGGCCCGCTGCCCAGCCACCTGTTCGCCTCCTCGATGGTCCCTCCGCACCGGGCGTCGTGGCCGAGCATCCTGCGGCTCGACGAGGAGCAGGTGGGCGCGCTGGTGTCGGATCTCATGCGGGCGCGCGGCGCGGAGCCGCTGCCCGAACTGGTGGAGATGGCCGCGAGCGTCATGCGCGCCGACGTGGCCGCCTACGGCCGCTTCGAGCGGACCGACCCGGTGGAACTGCCGTGCCCGATCACCACGATCGGCTGGTCGGGGGACACGCAGATCCCCCCTGAGCAGATGGGCGGCTGGGAGTTCTACGGCCGGACCCGCCACACCGTGCTGGACGGCGGGCACTGGAGCTACCTCCAGGCGCCCGCCGCCCTGCTCGACGAGATCGCGCGGAGCATGTCCGCGCGAATCCCGGGTTGACCTCAGGTGTCCTTGCCGTCCTCGCGCCCGCCGGGCTTCCCGGCGGGCTCCTCGATGTCCTGCAGGATCTCGGCGTCCTCCAGCCTGCGCAGGTTCGGCACCGGCGACAGGAAGAGCAGGATGATCCAGGGCAGCAGGAACGCGGCACCGGCGTAGATGGCGGGCTTGACCCCGATCAGCTCGCCCAGCACCCCGGCCAGCATCGCGGCCAGCGGCAGGATGCCGAGGTAGACCGCGCGGCTCGCGCCGATGACCCGGCCGCGCAGGTGGTTGGGGATCACGTACTGGAAGAGCGTGAGCTGGCCGATGTTCCCGGCCACCACGCCGAACACCGTGACGAACCAGATCGCCGAGAACAGGGTGATCTGCAGCCACTGCGGACCGGCCACGAACGGCGTGAGGCACAGCACCCGGAACGCGATCAGGGCGGTCATGATGCCGCGCCCGTAGCCGAGCTTCTCGAACAGCTTGCCCGCGAAGACGGCGCCGATGACGCCGCCGATGCTGCCCACCGCGTAGATGAAGCCGATCCAGGTGCCCGACAGCTGGAGCTCCCTGGCCGCGTACAGGATGAACAGGGTCAGGATCATCATCGACCCGAAGTTCGCCCCGGCGGAGTTGAGAATCAGCGGGCGGGCGTAGGCGTTGCGGTAGGTGACCTTCAGGCCGTGCTTGATGTCGTGGAGCATCGCCGCGACGGCGCCGCGCCCGCCGCTGTCCTGGCGCTCGACGGGCGGCTCGACGTGACGGATGCGCGACAGGGCGAAGGCGGAGACCAGGAAGGAGATCGCGTCTCCCAGCATCACGTACGCCGGCCGGAACAGGTCGATGAGCACGCCTCCGGCGCTGGAGCCCGCGATGGCGCCCACCGACTCGGTCGCCGCCATCCGGCTGTTGCCGGCCACCAGCTGCTCCTCGCTCAGCAGCGTCGGCATGTAGGCGGCGTAGGCGATCTCGAAGACCACCGAGAGGCCACCGACCACCACGGCGACCACATAGAGCACCCACATGTCCATGAACCCGGCGAAGGCCGCGATCGGGATCAGGGCCACGACCGCGGCCCGCCCGATGTCGGAGCCGACCATGAGGGGTCTGCGCCGGTAGCGGTCGATGAGCACACCGGCGATCAGCGTCAGCAGCAGCGCGGCGATCGTGCGCATGGTGTTGAGCAGACCGACCTCGAAGGAGCTGGCCTGCAGCATGAGGATCGCGGTCAGCGGAAGGGCCAGGGTGGTCAGCTCGGAGCCGAGGACCGAGATCGACTGACCGGCCCAGAGCCGGTTGAAGTCGGGATTGCGCCAGAGCGAGGGCGGCTTTTCCGCCGGCGCCCCGACTTCTGTTCTCTGCGTGTCCATAAGATCGTTCCGTCCCTGTCGGGTTTCACCTCTGGTTGACTGGAATAAGCTTTTTGTTAAGGGTGATGATATGCGAAATCAGCGGAGAGACACCCTGGAAAACAATCAGCGGGTACGCCAGATGACACTGCCGGACGGACATGTGGTATTCCAGCTCAATCCCGCCGAGACCAGCCTGCAGTATCGCAGCATCGTGGGCGACAGAAGTTACTTCAGACACGGCGTACGCCTTGAGCCGGGAATGACGGTGTTCGACGTGGGCGCTAACATAGGAATCGCGGCGCTGGCGTTTCACTGGGAATGTCCGGGCACTCGAATTCTTGCCTTCGAGCCTGCCCGGCCGCTTTACGACGCACTGTGCGCGAATCTGGCCGCCCACGGCCTGAACGCCAAGGCGTTCGACTGCGCGCTCTCCCATACCCCGGGAACGGCGACTCTCACCGTCTATCCGGAGACCACCGCGATGTCCGGGATGTACACCGACGTCGACCACGATGCGGAGGTGACCAGGACTTTCCTGGCCAACAGCGGGTTCGCTCCCGAGGACGTGACGGACATGGCCGAGGGCAGGCACGTCACGGAGAAGCAGGAGTGCCGGGTGCGGACGATCTCAGAGGTGATGGCCGCCGAGGGCGTGCACCGTATAGGGCTGCTGAAAATCAACGTCGAGAAAGCCGAGTGCGATGTGCTGGATGGAATCGCCCCCGATGACTGGGACGCGGTCGACCAAATCGTCATGCAGGTCCATGACATCGACGGCAGGCTGGCGTCCGTACGCGGCGATCTCACCGGCCGTGGATTCCAGGTCGACATCGGCCAGGATCTCCTGCTGAGGAACACGGACATCTTCGATGTGTACGCACGGAGGAATTCCACATGACAGTGGACACGACGGTTGATCTGAACGAGCTGGATCTCGCCGATCCGGACATCTACACGGCACCCGACTCGGGCCTCGGCGTCCTGCGTTACCTGCAGGAGCACCGGCCGATGTTCTGGAACTCCAGATCGGCGGGGCCGAGTTTCTGGGCGTTCACCAAATACGCCGACGGTGTGGCCGTCTATCTCGACAAGACGAATTTCACCTCCGAGCGGGGAATGCAGGTCGGGCAGACCGAGTCCGCCGCCCGCGCCGCCGCGGGCAAGATGCTCATCGTCACCGACGGCCGCCACAGCCAGTTGCGCGACGTGATGAACCCCGCGCTCACTCCCCGGGTGGTACGCCGCCTCGAAGGCGCGATGCGCGAGACGGTGGGCGGGATGCTGGAGGAGAACGCGCCCAGGGACTCCTTCGACTTCGTCGACACGGTGGCGGGCAGGCTACCGCTCTCGGTCATCTGCGAGCTGCTGGGCGTGCCCCGCGCCGACTGGGACCTGATGATCCAGTGGACGCGCACCGCGTTCGGCTCCGCCACCTCCGACGACGTCATCTCCGACGCGGAGAAGGCCGAGGCGAACGCCAACATCTTCGCGTACTACGCCGACCTGCTGGCCGAACGGCGCGGCGACCTCGGCGACGACGTGATCAGCGTGCTGATCCGCGGCCGGATCGACGGAACGCCCCTCACCGACGAGGAGATCCTGCTCAACATCAACGGCCTCATCACCGGAGGCAACGAGACGACCAGGCACGCCTCGGCGGGAGCCGTCATCGCCCTGGTGGAGAACCCCGGCGAGTGGCGGCGGCTGCGCGAGGACCCCTCGCTCATCCCGACCGCCGTGGAGGAGGTGCTGCGCTGGACCGCCCCCAGCCTCAACGTCATGCGCACCGCGCTGCGCGACACGATGATCGGAGAGCAGACCATCCGGGCCGGTGAGCGGGTCAGCGTGTGGCACCCGGCCGTCAACCGCGACGAGGACGCCTTCCCCGACGCGCACCGCTTCGACGTCGGCCGCACCCCCAACCGGCACCTCACGTTCGGCCTCGGCAGGCACCTGTGCATCGGTGCGGCGCTGGCCAGGTTCGAACTACGCGTGCTGCTGGAGGAGCTGACCCGCCGGGTGGCCCATATGGAACTCACCGGGCCGGTCAAGCGGCTGCGCTCGAACCTCATGTGGGGCGTCGACCGCGTCCCCGTCCATCTCGAACTCGACCACGCAGGGCACTGATTGGAGCACCTCATGCCGGACATGTCGCCGATCCAGGAGAGCGAGTGGAGGTCCTACCGGGCAAAACCCGCCGGTGACCACACCGACCAGGTCACCCTCGCCGCGCGGCTACGCGGGTCTCTGGACGAGAAGGCCCTGACCGCCGCGCTGGAGGACGTGCTGGAGGCGCGCGAGGACCTACGGCCGGCACTGCCGGGTGGTCCCGAGCCCGGCACCACGCCCGTCGCCGTTCCCCGGCCGGTGGAACTGGGCAGGCACGAACCGGGCCGCCGCGAGGAATCGCTGGCGCGCCTGGTCTCCGAGCAGGCCAACCGCGGCCTCGACCTCGAAGCAGGGCCGCCGCTCCGGATCGCCCTGGCCCGGCTGGCCGACGACGACCACGCGCTCGTCATGACGGCGCACCGGCTGGTGGCCGACGAGCACGTCCTGGCCGGTCTCGCCGGGGAGATCTCCCGGGCCTACGAGAGCGCGGCCGGCTCCCCCGCCGCCGCTCGCGACGGCGTCCCTCGCAACGGGCACCCGTCCAACGGCATCTCCGCAGGCGGCCACGGCCCCCTTGACGGGTCCCCCGGCGGACGCGCCGCCGGCCACACCTCCCCCGCGGCCGGTTCGAACGGTCACGCCGCGTCCTTCCCGGAGGCCGGCGACGCCGCCGATCTCGCCTACTGGCGTGACCGGCTCGACGGCACGCCCCCCGTCCTCGACCTGCCCGCCGACCGCGGCCGTCCCGCCGTACCCGGCCTCACGGGCGCCCGGGTGACCTTCGGCGTCCCGCCGGAGACGGCCGCGCGGGTCGAGGCCCTCGCGCGCGAGTCCGGCACCGGTAACGGAGCCGTCACCCAGGCCGCGCGGGCGATGGCGCTGTCGCGCTGGTCGGGGCAGGCCGAGGCGGCCACCCCCCGCACCGACACCCGGGCCGTCACCCTGGCCGCCTGGGCCGTCGCGCTGTGCCGCTGGTCGGGACAGGACGAGGTCGTGGTCGGCGTACCCGTGCCCGGCGACGGCCGCGCCCCGGTGTTCCCGATCCGGATCGGCTGCGAGGGCGACCCGTCGTTCGCCACCGTCGTCGCGCGGGTGCGTGACGCGCTCGACGGGGCGGCCGCGCACGGCTCCTACCCGGCGCACCGGCTCGCCGAGGAACTGCGGCTGGACGCCTCCAGCGGTGTGCGGCCGCTCTACCAGGCGGAGTTCGACCAGACGGCCCCGGCCTGGAGCGCGCTGCGACTGCCTGGCGTGCGGACCTCGGAGCTGGTGGCGGACCGCTTCCCGCTGGCCTCGGATCTGGCGCTGGTCCTGGTGCCCGGCTCGCTGGAGGGCGAGGTGCGCTACGCGCTCGACCTGTTCGACGCGTCCGGCGCCAGGACCAGGGCCGAGCAGTACGTCACGCTCCTGACCGACGCCGTGGGCGACCCCACCCGGCCCATCTCGCGCCTGTCCCTGCTGGACGCCGAGCAACTGCGGCTGGTGGTCGCCGAGTGGAACCGTACCGAGACCCCCTTCGACGAGGGGGCGAGCATCGGCGCGCTGTTCGAGGCGCGCGCCACCGCCGCCCCCGAGGCGCTCGCGGTGCTCTGCGGCGAGCGGCGGCTGACCTACCGTGAGCTGGACGAGCGCGCCAACCGGGTGGCCCACCGGCTGATCCGTGACGGGGTGCGGCCAGGCCAGGTCGTCGGCTCGATGACCGGCCGCTCGGCCGAGGCGCTCGTCGCCTTCCTCGGCACCGTCAAGTCCGGCGGTGTCTACCTGCCGCTGGACCCGGCGCTGCCGCCCGACCGGCTCGGCCACATCCTGGACGACAGCGGAACCGGGCTGGTCCTGACCGTGGCCGAGCACGCCGGCCGGGTGCGCGGCGGCCGGGTGCGCACGGTCGAGCTGGACACCGGGTGGAGCGCGATCGAGGCGGAGGAGCCGGCCACCGGCCCCGGCGTGACGCCCGCGCCCGACGCCGCCGCCTACCTCATCTACACCTCTGGATCGACCGGCCGTCCCAAGGGGGTGGAGGTGCCGCACCGCGGCGTGAGCAACCTCGCCTCGGCCCTGTCGCGGGAGTTCTCCCTGACGCCCGACGACCGGGTGGCGCTCTTCGCCTCGCTCAGCTTCGACGCCTCGATCTGGGAGATCACGATGGCGCTGCCGAACGGGTCGGCGCTGTGCGTGCTGGACCCCTCGGCCATGACCCCGCAGGAGACGGCGAAGGTCATCAGCGACCAGGGCGTGACCGCGGCCACCTTCCCGCCGACGTTCCTCAGCACGCTCAGGGGCGACGAACTGGGCACGGTCAGGTTGATGGTGGTCGCGGGCGAGCAGTGCCCGGCCGGGCTGGTGCGGACCTGGGGGCCGGGCCGCAGGTTCGTCAACGCCTACGGGCCGACGGAGACGACCGTGTGCGCCACGATGGGCGCGTGCGACCCCGCCGCGGCGTACGCCCCGCCGATCGGCCGGCCGCTGGCCAACTTCAGGACCTACGTGATGGACCGCCGGCTCAACCCGCTCCCGGCCGGTGTGCCCGGGGAGCTGTACGTCGGCGGCGCCGGTCTGGCCCACGGCTACCGGGGCAGGCCCGGCATGACCGCGCGGTCGTTCATGCCCGATCCGTACGGCCCTCCGGGGGCGCGGCTCTACCGCACCGGTGACCTGGTCCGCTACCTGCCCGACGGCCGGCTGCAGTACGTGGGCCGGGTCGATGCGCAGGTGAAGATCCGCGGTTTCCGGGTGGAACCGGCCGAGATCGAGGCGGCGATCACCCGCTACCCGGGCGTCCGCGAGGCGGCGGTCGTCGCGCGCGACGACCGGCTGGTCGCCTACGTCGTGCTCGACGACGCCTCCAGGATCATCGCCGACCGCAGCGGCCTGACCGGCGAGCTGCACCGGTTCCTGCAGGGCTCGCTGCCCGCGTACATGCTGCCCGCCTCCTACCTGACGCTGGACGCGATGCCGCTGACCTCCTCTGGCAAGGTGGACCGCCAGGCACTGCCGGAGCCCGGCTCGGGTGGCTTGGACGGCGACGGGGGCGGCGAGGACGACTTCGACGCGCCGCGGACGCCGACGGAGCAGACGATCGCGGTGATCTGGGCCGAGGTGCTGAAGCTCAGGCGAGTCGCCCGGGAGGACGACTTCCTGGAGATCGGCGGTCACTCCCTGGTGGCCGCGCAGGTGATCACCCGGGTACGGGAGACGTTCACCGTGAACGTGCCGATCAGGGTGCTGTTCGAGAACCCGGTGCTCGCCGACTTCGCCGAGGCGGTGGACGGCGCGTCGGCGACAGAGCCGACCAGGTTGGAATCGCTGCCGGGCGCGTTCTCACGCGCCCACAGGATGAAGTTCTGGAGCAGGG
>NZ_JBSFWD010000029.1:0-125988 GCF_053592655.1 Streptosporangium sp. NPDC002607 | reverse complement strand
TACCTCGACCATGCCCTCGTCGCGGAGTAGCGCGTAAGCACGCAGCACCGTGTGCAGGTTCACCTGCAGGCTCGCCGCCAGAGTCTTGGCGGGAGTCCGGGCCGGGGCCGTCGTGGGTGCCGGTCTCCGGGAACCCGGAGACCGGACACGGGTGGACTTGGTTACCGGACGCCTCGCCTGCCGTACAGGCTCACCGCCAGGAGGACGCCGACGGCGGCCAGGGCGACCTGGATGACGAGTTCGATCCAGTCGATGCCCGACGTGGTGGCGACTCCGAGCGCTCCGGCGATCGCGGTGCCGATGAGGGCGGCGACGATACCGATGACGATGGTCAGCCAGATCGGGATGGCCTGCTTGCCGGGCACGACGAGCCGACCCAGGGCACCGATGATGGCGCCGATGATGATGGCGGTGATGATGCCGGTGACTGTCATGTTCCACGCTCCTGTCTGCTCAGCTGCCAGGCGTATGCCCTGGGAAAGCAGAACAACACATAACGGAGTGACCCGAATTACTGGCCGTCGGTCACGGTCCTGTCTTGAAGTGGTCGTATACGGGTTCCGGCCCGGCGCTCACCGCCCGGGGAGCCCCGGTGTCAGGAGACCCGGTCGACGGGCTTTCCCGGTGTTTCCACAGCCGTGTCGACGGCGGGGACGGCGGGAGCGCCGGGGGTGGCGGGAGTGGCGCCGCTCAGCAGGGAGCGGACGAGTCCGAGGCCGGTGCCGCCGAGGGTGAGAGCCTTGGCGAGCATCTCCTCGACACCCTGGGCGCCGTTGAGGACGACCATGTGGTCGACGTTGCCGAAGGACTTCGCCCCCGCCTCGACGATCTGCGGCCAGTTCTCGGCGAGCTGCTGGGCGATGACCGCCTCCTGGTTTTCGGCGAGGGCCTCGGAACGGGCCCGGATCGCGTCGGCCTCGGCCAGGCCCCTCGCCTTGGCCGCCTCGGCCTCCGCGAGTCCCTGGGCCCTGGAAGCCTCCGCGGCGGCCAGGCCGGTGGCCTTGGTCGCGTCGGCGGCGGCGAGACCGCGCAGCCGCACGGACTCCGCCTCGGCCGCGGCGGCCTGCTTGACCTGCGACGCCTGCGCGGCGGCGCGGAGCTCGGTCTCGCGGGCCTCGGCCTCGGCCTGGGCGATGCGGGCGTCGCGCTCGGCCTGGGAGGCCGTCACCGTCTCGTACGCCCTGGCGTCGGCGGGCTTGCGGACCTGGGCCTGGAGTCGCTGCTCGGCCAGCGCCGCCTCAAGCTCGGCGGCGCGGGTCTCCTGGACGACGACCTCCTGGCGGGCGGACGCCTCGGAGAGCGGCCCCGCCTGGCGGGACCTGGCCAGGGCCTCGTCGATCTCGGCCTGGTAGGCGGCCTGCTTGATCTGGGAGTCACGCCAGGCCGCGGCCTTGTTGGCGGCGGCGACCTGCTCGGCCTCGGTGGCCTCCTGGTCACGCTGGGCCTCGGCGATGCGTGCCGAGGCGGCGATCCTGGCGGCGTGCGGCTTGCCGAGGTTGGTGATGTAGCCCGTCTCGTCCTCGATCTCCTGGATCTGCAGGGAGTCGACGATCAGTCCAAGCTTGATCATCTCGTCGGCGGCCGAGGCGCGGGTCTCACCGGTCAGCCGCTCGCGGTTGAGGATGAGGTCCTCGACCGTCAGGTTGCCGATGATCGACCGCAGGTGGCCGGTGAACAGCTCGTGGATGGCGCCGTTCATCGAGTCCTGCTGGTCCAGGAAGCGGCGGGCGGAGTTGGCGATCGAGTGCAGGTCGTCGCCGACCTTGTAGATCACGACGCCGCGGACCACCACCGGGATGCCCTGCTGGGTGACGCAGGAGACCTGGAGGTTGGCGGCCCGGCTGTCCAGGCGCAGGCGGCGCGCGGTCTGGAATCCGGGGAGCACGGAGGTGCCCTTACCTGTGATGATCTTGAATCCGAGGCTGTCGGCCTCCTCGCTCCTGCCCCGGGCCCCGAGTCCGGAGATGATCAGCGCCTCGTTGGGTTCGGCCACCCGCCAGATGGCCTTGAACAGCAGGACGATGACGAGAAGGGCGACGAGGACGACGCCCCCGATGACGAAGTACTCCGTAGGCATCGCGGCCTCCACGGTGGGGGATGAGAGGACTGTCAGCCGAGCGCTCGGGAGACGTAGACGGTGCGCGGCGGGAAGAAGTCGACGATCACGACGATCGAACCGACGGTGATCTCCTCGTCGGGAACCGTGGGATGCGCGTAGAACGCCTCGACACCACCCCGAACCACCACCATCACCTCCCCGACCAGGCCGGGGCCGATCTTTCCGGTGACCCTGCCCTCTTTACCGACCACGCGATACTCCCCGGATCAGCCGTCAGAGGGAAAAACGAATGCGTGCCTCGCTCCGCCACGCACCATACCGCGGCATGAGCTCGTCCGGACTTCCACCGTTAATCCCCGTGCTTCACTTTATAGAGGTAACGAGCCAACCTTCCATAACGTTCCGGCTTATCCTGAAAATTCATACGGCAAGCTCCCCGCTCACCCGCACCGCCTCCCGTCCCGCGAAATCCGAGGTCAGCGGCAAAAAGGCACGAAGCAGCGGAGAACCACGCGGAGCGGTGCGCCCCGGTGCACACCAGGACGCCCCAGGCGCGGACCCCTTTCCGCGGGCCGGATAGGCCGGCGTGCCGTCACCGCCCGCTCCTCCTTTCAATTCCCGGCGACCATGACATGACTCTCATGCGGGAGATATCATGACAGTGCGCTAATAGCATGGGTAAAAAGTTCCCGAAAACGCAGCGCGGCGACCGCGGCGATCCATTCACATCGTGATGATCGCCCCATGACCGATCCTGATGAGATCAATCCACGTAAGGCCCTGGAACTCGGCATGGACCGGCCCATCTCCCGCCGGGACTTCTTCGACGGGATGATCGCGGCCACGGGGATCGCGGCGGCGTGCTCGCTGCCCGGGATCGGCGGATGGAACGCCTCCCCGGCCGAGGGCGCGGAAGAGGTGCCCCGCCTCGCCGGCGCGGAAGACCTGGAGCTCTCGCCCGACACCTCCTACCCGCCGTCCCTCACCGGGCTGCGCGGCGACACCGCGGAGGCGCTGAGCGTGCCGCACGCCCTTCGCGACCAGCGCTTCTGGCCGTACGCGGGCACGCCGGAGCCCACCGGCGAGCGCTATGACCTGGTCGTGGTGGGCGCGGGGATCAGCGGTCTCGGCGCGGCCCACCGGTGGCTGGAGCGCGACCCCGGCGCGCGGATCCTGATCCTGGACAACCACGACGACATCGGCGGGCACGCCCTGCGCAACGAGTTCCACCCGAGGACCAGGAGGGGGCCGCTGGTCTCGTACGGCGGGTCACGGTCGATCATCAACCCGGCGGCGTGGACCCCCGAGGGGAAGGACCTGCTCGCCAAGCTGGACATCCGCCCCGAGAGGCTCGCCAGGGAGCGGAGGCTCTACGCGGACCTGGGGATGCACGACAGCGTCTTCTGCGACCGGGAGACCTTCCCCGCCGAGAGGCTGGTCGTGTTCACCCCCGGCCAGGGGGCACCGCGGTGGATCGCCGAACTGCCGGTCGCGGAGCAGGCCAGAAAGGACCTGCTCATGCTGTACGGCGACCCGCCGGACTGGTTTCCCGGCCTGTCCGGCGAGGAGAAACAGGAGCGGCTGGCCAGGCTCACCTACTCGGGTTTCCTCGCCGAGGTCTGCGGGGTCCACCCGGATGTGCTGAAGTTCGTCCAGACCATGCCGAGTGACAAGTGGGCCTACGGCTCCGACGCCTTCGGCGCGATCGACGCCTGGGCCTGCGCCGACGAGCACCGGTACCCCGGGTTCCGGGGGCTCGGGCTCGACGCCTCCAAGCCGTCCAGGTACAACTCCCCGACCGTGATCAAGGAGTGGGACGCGGACGAGCCGCGCGCCTACCGCTTCCCCGAGGGCAACCAGGCGATCGTCCGGATGATCGCCGCCCGGATGATCCCCGGCTTCGCCACGGCCGCCGACATGGCGGGGATCACCACCGCGAGCTTCGACTACGGCGTGCTCGACCGGCCGGGCAACCGGGTCCGGATACGCCTGTCCAGCCCGGTGGTCTCGGCGGTCAACGACGGCCGGCCCGAAGTGGCCACCGGCGCCACGGTCGGCTACTTCGACGGCGAGCGGGTGCGGACCGTGCGGGCCGGAAGCGTGATCATGGCCTGCTGGAACTCGATGATCCCCTACCTGGTCGGCGACCTGCCGCCCGCGCAGCGGGCGGCGCTGTACCGGGCGGTCAAGGTGCCCCTGCTGTACGCGACGGTCCAGCTCCGTGACTGGCGTGCCTGGCAGGAGGTCGGGATCAGGCGCGCCAGGTTCACCGGCGCCCGCTGGTGCGTGGCCGAGCTCGACGACCCGGCCGACGTCGGCGGCTACCGGTGCCCGAGGACACCCTCCGAGCCGATCGCGGTGCACATGGTCAGCACGCCCGTCACGCCCGGCGTGTCACCCGCGCACGGCTCGATCGCCGGTCGGTACGCCCTGATCGAGACGCCGTACGGGCATCTGGAGTACAGCATCCGCGACCAGCTCACCCGGTTGCTCGGCCCGGGAGGCTTCGACGCGGCCCGCGACATCGAGGCGATCACGGTCAACCGGTGGGGGCACGGCCACACTCCTGAGTACGCCACCCCGTGGGATCTCGACTTCTACCCCGACGGGCAGCCACCGGCGGCCGTCGCCCGCCGGCCGCACGGCCGGATCGCGATCGCCAACTCCGACTCCGTGCCCGCCGCCCGCGCCGACGCGGCCGTCACCGCCGCCTACCGCGCGGTCGCGGAGCTACAGCGCTGACGGGATCAGCCGGGCTTTCTCAGCCTGGTGAAGGCCCAGTTCATCCTCGGCTCGACCGCCCAGCGGGTGACGCGCCGCACCGGTTCCGTGCACAGCAGGGCGGCGAGCCCGATCCCGAGAAGCGCCACGACCGTCACCCCCGGCAGGGTCTGGGCCCAGTCTCCGTAGAACCGCTCGGCGACCTTCACCACCAGGCCGTGCAGGAGGTAGGCGTACATCGTCGCCGCGCCGAGCCCCGAGTACCAGGTGCGCCTGGCCGGGGTGACCGCCAGAAACGCCGCGACGAGCAGTGCCCCGGCGGCCAGCATGCCCAGGCGGATCAGGCTGCCGGTGAGGTCGTCGACGCCGATCGCGTCGTTGGCGTGCCGCCACCGGATCCACTCGGTCTTCACCAGGGTGTGCGTGGCGAGCGCCAGGACGCCGCCACCGACCAGCACGATCGCCCCCGCGGCCCGTACCCACCGCCGCCTGAGCCACTCGAAGTGCTCAGGACGGAGCATCAGCCCGAGCACGTAGAACGGGAGCAGGCCGAGGGTCCGGTTCATCGACAGCTCGTCGGGAAGCCTGCTCATCCCGGACAGCAGCGACAGCCCGACCGCGACCGTCAGCGGCCACCGCAGCTGCTGCCAGACCGGGGTGGACAGCCGCCACAGGAAGAGCGACATCAGGAACCAGGTCAGGTAGTACGGGTCGAGGAGGCTGATGTCGAGCTTGCCGTACAGGACGAGACGAGGCAGCGAGTAGAGCAGCTCGAAGATCACGTACGGGACGGCGAGCGTGCTGATCAGCTTGCGCGCCTTGCCGGAGGAGAAGGTGAAGTTCCGCGACAGGTAGCCGCTGAGCACGATGAACAGCGGCATGTGGAACGTGTACACGTAGAAGTAGGCCGCGTGCGCGACCGGCACTTCTCGCAGGTCCTCGATCAGGTGGCCCGAGACGACCAGGGTGATCGCCAGGAACTTGGCGTTGTCGAAGAACGGGTCCCTGCCCGCGGCGGGCGGGAGAACGGCCCGCAGCGGGGTTGCGACACTCACAGCCCCGGACCGTAACCGGACCTGCCCAACGTCCGGCGAACAGCCGGTGACAGCCGGGGAAATCCCCGCCGACCCCGCCCGGCGGGGGTGCGGCTACGCGACGGCGGCGGCGCTGGCGTCCCAGAGCGCGCGGGCCAGCGCGGGGTCGGCCATTCTCCTGGGGACGGCCGCCGGGGCGCTTTTGGCGAAGTAGCGGCCCGGGTGGGCGGCGCCGTCCGGGTGGGTGGCGAGGTGGACCATGGTGCTCGCGCCCTCCTCGACGGTCTGGCCCATCCCGGGGATGTTCTTCACCATCCACATCATCAGCGTGGCCGGGGCGAACTCGGTCCTGATCACACCGGGGTGGAAGCAGGTCGCGGTCACCCCGGTGCCCGCGAGGCGCCGGGCCAGCTCCACCGTGAAGAGGGCCCCCGCCTGCTTGGAGTCCCCGTACTGGAGCCAGCCGCTCCAGCGCCGCCGCTCGCGGTCGAGATCGGACGGATCGAGGCGCCCGGTCTTGCCCGCCCGGGAGGAGGTGGTGATCACACGCTCCCCGACCCGCTCCAGCAGCAGGTTCGTCAGCAGGAAGGGGGCAAGGTGGTTGACCTGGATCATCGTCTCGTGGCCGTCACGGGTGAGCGTGCGCTCGGTGGTCATGACACCCGCGTTGTTGACGAGAATGTCAATCCGCTCGTAACGGGAGAGCAGCTCGGCCCCCAGCCTGCGCACATCGTCCAAAGAGGTGTAATCGCAGGTGAACGTATCCGGGACCGTTCCCGAGACCGCCGTTACCCTTTCCGCCACGCGAGCTGTCTTACCGGGATTACGGCCGACCAGAACAACACGCTGCCCGCGCCTCGCGAGCTCTACCGCCGCTGCCTCACCAATTCCGGCACTAGCCCCGGTAATCACACTAATCATCCGATCCTCCACTGCGCAGAAAGCCTATTCGGTGCTAGTCTCCTATGCGATCTTCCGGAGGCCTATCCACCCCTAAGCCGGCACGAGCCTCCACACGCTCAGAGGTTGGGACGAGTGGACATGGGCTCTAGAAACCGCTCGATTCGGTTCAAGATTTTCTTGCTGTTGCTCCTGCCGCTGCTGTCGCTGAGCGCGCTGTGGGGCTTCGTGCTCAACCTGACCGTCGGTGACGGGATCACGCTGCTGAACGCGAACAGCATCTACCAGTCGGTGGGTGTCACCTCCACTGATCTGGGACTACAGCTTCAGGCGGAGCGGACGCAGTCGTCGGTGGCGATCAGTTCCCGGGTCCTCACGAGCGGGATGGGGGAGCAGCGCTCCCGGACCGACCGGGCGGTCGAGGCGTTCAGGAAGGCCACCGCCTCCGAGGATTCCGGCAGCCCGGAACTGCGTACCTCGCTGGGCGCGCTGCTCAGCCAGCTCGACCGGCTTCCGAACATCCGGTCGGGCGTCGACAGCGGACAGCAGGCACGGCTGAGCGTGCTGTCGAGCTACAACCGGATCCTCGACGCGGTCTTCCTGGTGTACGACCAGATGACCGCGGTGCCCGATCTGTCGATCGCCCAGCAGGCCACGGCCATGCATGGCATGGGCAACGCCTATGAGATGTTCGCCAGGGAGAACGCGCTGATCAGCGGGGCTCTGATCGACTACCGGCTGTCGGAGGAGGAGCGCAAGGCCTTCGGCGAGTACGTCACCACCCGGAAGTTCCTGCACACCAAGGGCGTGGCCTCGCTCGATCCCGAGCTGGGCGCGACCTACCGCGACACCTTCAAGTCCGCGGCCTTCGAGAAGTTCACGGACCTGGAGAAGGCCGTCATCGGATCGACCGGCAACCGGCTGGCCCCCGAGGCGGCCAGGTGGAAGGCGACCGCGAACGAGATGTCGGCCTGGCTGGACAAGGTCAACCTCGCCGCCTCCAAGAAGCTGGCGGAGCGGGCCCAGACGGCGGCCACCGGCATCCTGCTCCGAATCGTGATCGCCGGTGGCGTCGGCCTGATCGCGGTGGTCGCGTCGATCATCATCTCGGTCCGCTTCGGCCGCCGCCTGGCCGCCGAGCTCGCCGGGCTCCGTTCGGCCGCCCTGGAGCTGGCGGACGTGCGGCTCCCCCACGTCGTGGACCGCCTGCGGCGCGGCGAGGAGGTCGACGTGCGGGCCGAGGCGCCGCCGATCCAGGCGGGCGGCTCGACCGAGGTGCACGACGTGGCCCACGCGTTCGGCTCGGTGCAGCGGACCGCGGTCGAGGCCGCCGTCGGCCAGGCCAACCTGAGGCGTGGCGTCAGCCAGGTCTTCGTGAACCTGGCCCGGCGCAAGCAGAGCCTGCTCCACCGCCAGCTCACCCTGCTCGACAGCATGCAGCACCGGGCGACCGACCCCGACAGCCTTGAGGACCTGTTCCGGCTGGATCACCTGACCACCCGTATGCGGCGGCACGCCGAGGGCCTGATCATCCTGTCCGGCGCGGCACCCGGCCGGTCCTGGCGCAAACCGGTGCCGGTGGTCGACGTCCTGCGAGCCGCGATCGCCGAGGTCGAGGACTACACCCGGGTCAACGTGATGCCGGTGGCCGACATCTCGCTCGACGGGGCCGCGGTCGCCGACATCACCCACCTGGTGGCCGAGCTGATCGAGAACGCCACGATCTACTCCCCGCCGCAGACCATGGTGACCGTGCGCGGCGACGTGGTGGCCAACGGGTTCGCCGTCGAGGTCGAGGACCGCGGCCTGGGTCTGAGCCCGATGGAGTACGCGGCCATCAACGAGCGGCTGGCCAACCCGCCGGAGTTCGACCTGGCCGACAGCGACCGGCTGGGCCTGTTCGTGGTGGGCCAGCTCGCCTCCCGGCACGGCATCCAGGTCATCCTGCGCGGCTCGCCGTTCGGCGGCACCACGGCCATCGTGCTCATCCCCCGTACCGTGATGGCCCAGCAGGGCTCGCCGCTCGCCCTCACCGTGGAGCAGACGTCCTCCACCACCGAACGCGCCGCCGAGCGTCCGGGAGAGCTGTTCGACTCCCCCGCGCACGACACGTTCTCACCCCCCGCCAACGGCAACGGCCTGCCCCGCAGGACGAGGCCGGCCTCCCCTGCCCAGTCCACCGCCGCGCCCTCTCTCAGCGTGGTGACCGACCTACCGGCCCGTACCCAGCCCGCCGGGCAGGAGGGACGTCCGGGCGGGACCGCGGACCAGGAGACCGGCTGGGCCCATGCCCTCTTCACCGCGTCGCCCGAGGGGGCGCCGCAGGGGACCCGTGAGACCCGGCGGACGCCCGAGCCCGGCAATGACGCTCCGACACGTAAGACGGCCCCACAGCCCCCCATGGGGCCGGGTGGCCTGCCCCGCCGGATCCGGCAGGCGAACTTGGCGCCTCAACTCCGCCAGGAGCCCGAGGCGACGGAGCCCGCCCAGCCAGAGCCAAGGGCGGAACCGTGCGAGGAGCGTTCGCCCGACGAGGTCCGCGCGTTGTTCTCCGCCTTCCAGGCGGGTGCGCGGCGCGGACGCGAGGAGCAGGACGATGACTTCGCACACCACACGACAGGCGACAAGGGGGACAAATGACCGGAAAATTGACCAACACCGGCGAGCTGAACTGGCTCCTCGACGACCTGACCACCAGGGTGGGCGCGGTGCGCCAGGCGGTGCTCCTCTCCACCGACGGACTGGCCGTCGGCTTCTCGAAGGGGCTCAACCGCGAGGACGCCGAACATCTGTCCGCGGTCGCAGCCGGATTCCAGAGCCTGGCACGCGGCGCGGGACGCCATTTCGGCGGCGGTGAGGTGCGCCAGACCATCGTGGAGATGGAGTCGGCGTTCCTGTTCGTCACCGCCGCCGGACAGGGCACCTGCCTGGCCGTGCTGAGCAGTTCCGACGCCGATGTGGGTCACATCGCGTACGAGATGGCGATGCTGGTCAAGCGGGTGGGCCAGCATATCTCCACCGGTCCGCGCCAAGGCCTCTCGTGAGCGGGGGAGCGGGCGGCGGCACCGTCCATGGACCGTCGGATCCCCGAACCCGGTGCCGGAGGTCCGGATGACACGCTGGATGGACGAGGAGGCCGGACCGGTCGTCCGGCCCTACGCGCTCATCAGGGGTCGCACCCGCTCCTCCGGTGACACTCTGGACCTGGTCGCGATGGTCACCGCGACCCGCGCCGTCCCGTCCGGGGGATTCGTCCCCGGGCCGGAACAGGAACGCATTCTCGCCATGGTCACCACCCCGACCTCGGTCGCCGACGTCGCCTCGGACCTCAACCTGCCACTCGGCGTGGTCAGGGTCCTTCTCGGCGACCTGCAGGACCACAAGCTCATCTCGATCGGGCGCGCCTCCGCGAGCGAGCGCATTCTCAAGGAAGTGATCAATGGACTTCGGGCCCTCTGACGAACCCGTCGCCCTCAAGATTCTCATCGCGGGTGGCTTCGGGGTGGGAAAGACCACGCTCGTGGGCGCCATCAGCGAGATCCGGCCGCTCCGCACCGAGGAGGTGCTCTCCGACCGCGGTATCGGCATCGACGACGTCGACGGTGTGGAGGGCAAGACCACCACCACCGTCGCGATGGACTTCGGCCGCATCACGATCAGGGAGGGCCTGGTCGTCTACCTGTTCGGCACCCCGGGCCAGGAGCGGTTCTGGTTCATGTGGGACGAGCTGTCCTACGGCGCGCTGGGCGCCGTGGTACTGGCCGACACCCGGCGGCTGACCGACTGCTTCCCCTCGATCGACTACTTCGAGCAGCGCGGCACGCCGTTCATCGTGGCCGTCAACTGCTTCGACGGCGCCGACCGGCACGAGGCGGAAGACGTCCGCGTCGCCCTGGACCTCGATGTGGACGTGCCGGTGCTCCTCTGCGACGTGCGGCGCCGTGTCTCGGCGAAGACGGTGCTCGTGACCCTCGTGGAGCACTCGTTGAAGGTGCTGACGGCCAGCCAGAGCTGAGCAGCGGGCCGGGGTGTTCCCCGGCCCTCGCTGCCGGAGACCGGACACGAACTCAGGCGCCCCGCCGGGAGGTCACAGTGCCCGCAGGCCGCTGATCAACTCCCTCAGCAGGCTCTCCGGCGGCACGGAGGCGGCGGGAAGCGGCGATCTCACCAGGATCAGGCCCTGGTCGAGCAGGTCGCCCAGGAGGACTTTGATCACGCCGACCGGCAACCCGGCATCCGACGCGATCTCCACGATCGGGCGTGCCCGCCTGACCAGGTTGAGCAGCCGCCGGTGTTCGGAGCCCAGACACGCTCCCGGGGAGACCGGTGTCCCTGTCGCCACCGCCATCGAGAGCAGGTCGAACGAGGAGCAGGACGCCCTGGTGCGCCCCCCGGTCACCGCGTAGGGGCGGACGACGGGACCGGCCTCCTCGTCTACCCACTCGACGTCGTCGCTCATTGGCCGGCCATCCGGGGCCCGGTGGCCAGGTGCTGTCCGACCCGGGTGACCAGGCGGGCCATCTCGTAGGCGATCAGGCCCACGTCGGCGGCGCCGGTGGTCATGACCGACAGGCAGCTCCCCTGACCGGCGGAGGTGACGAAGAGGAACGCGGAGTCCATCTCCACCATCGTCTGGCGCACGGCTCCGCCGCCGAACTGCAGGCTGGTGCCCTTCGCAAGGCTCTGGAAGCCGGACGCCACCGCCGACAGATGGTCGGCGTCCTCCTTGGTCAGCCCTCTGGACGAGGCCATCATCAACCCGTCGTTGGACAGGATCAGTGCGTGCGAAACGTCCGCCACACTCGTGACGAAATCATCCAGAAGCCAATAAAGCTCACCCGGCACGTGGTTAAACCCCTTCCCCTCTGATGATCCTTTTGATCTTCATCCCCCACCGGCGCGACGAAGCCGGTCTCATGGACCCGCCTCCGTTCGCGCTCCCGCTCTCACGGCCCCGGCTCAACGCTCGGCACCGCCGTCCTCGTCGTCGGCCCGGCCGCGCTGCCAGCCGGACTGCAGGGCGCTCATCAGCGCCCTCGCCTCCTCCGGTGACCGCTCCTCGATCTCGGCATCGGGCGGACGTGGCTCCCTGGCCTGCGTCGGCGGCATGTTCGCCTGCCGTACCCGGCGTGGCAGCCCGCCGCCGCCGCGCCGCAGCGGCCTCCACAGGTCCGTGGGAATCGGCACCGCCGGCTCACCGGCGGCCCGTTCCGGCTGTCCCCCGGGCTCGGGCCGCACGCTGATGACGGTGAGCACCGGCGGCTCCGTCGACTGCTCGACGGGCTCCGGCTCCCCGAGCAGTTCCTCGGGGATGAGGACGACCACCCCGGTCCCGCCGTACGGCGAGGAGTGCAGCACGACCTCGACCCCGTACCTGGCGGCCAGCAACCCGACCACGGCGAAGCCCAGCCGGTCGGTGTCGCCCGGGTCGAACTCCGGCGGGCTGGCCAGGCGCTCGTTGACCGCGGCACGCTTCTCCGCGGTCAGCCCGAGTCCCCTGTCCTCGATCTCGACGGCGAAGCCACGGCCCACGAGCTCGCCGCGGACCGAGACCTGGCTGCCGGGCGGGGAGAAGACCGTGGCGTTCTCCAGGAGCTCGGCGAACAGGTGCATCATGTCCGCGACGGCGTTGCCGACCAGGGTGGTGCCGCCCGTCGGGAGGATCCGCACCCGGGCGTAGTCCTCGACCTGGGCGGCGGCCCCGCGCAGCACGTCCTCCATCGGCACCGCCGAGCGCCACTTGCGGCCCGCCGCCCCACCGGACAGGATCACCAGGCCCTCGGCGTGGCGGCGCATGCGGGTGGTGAGGTGGTCGAGCCTGAAGAGGTTCTCCAGCGCCTCGGGGTTCTCCGCCCGCTTCTGCATGCCGTCGAGCAGCTTGAGCTGGCGCTGCAGCAGCGACTGGCTCCGGCGGGCGAGGTTGCGGAAGGAGTGGGCGGCGCCCTCGCGCAGCCTGGCCTGCTCCACGGCGGCGTCCACGGCGCTGCGCCGGACGCTGTCGAAGGCGGCGGCGACATCGTGGATCTCGGCGGTGCTGCCCAGCGGTTCCAGCGCGGGTGCCTCGGCCGTCACGTCCACCTTCTCGCCGCGGCGCAGCTTCTCCATCACCCGTGGCAGCCGCACCTCCGCGAGGTCGGTGGCGGCCCGCCGTACGGCGGCGAGTTCCCTGGTGATCCCGCTGCCGATCCGGTACGAGACGAGCAGCGACGCGACGACCGCGACGAGGCCGAGCACGCCGACGACACCGGCGCGGATGTAGACGCCCACGGTCACCGGCTCGGCCCGCTTGACGAGCATGGGACCGACCTCCGTCATCGACCGCTGGTAGACGGCGTCCAGCGCGTCGCCCACGGCGCGCCAGTCGGTGGCCGAGACACCGGCGCCGGCCAGCAGGCGAGACTCCAGGGCGACGAACCTGGCGTATGTCGAGGAGGCGATCAGCTCCGTGAAGGGGGCGCCCAGCGAGGGCTCCAGCTCGGGGAGCGCCTGTTCCATGAGGAAGGCCCGGTTGGCGGCGATCCGGGCGAACACCCGCGCCTCGTTCTCCGTCATCGGGCTCCGCAGCGCCAGCGGGCCCGTGGCGAGTGCCCGCTCGCGGCTGAGCAGGTTCATGCTCTGGTTGACCGTCGTGACGCTGCGCAACTGGCGGTAGAGCGGGAGGTCGTTGGTGAGACTCAGGGTGTTGAAGAGCCGGTTCAGCACGTCCGGCAGCCGGGCGAACTCCGCGGAGAGCCCCACCGAGTCGATCCGCCCCGCGTCGACCCTGGCGCGGATCGCGTCGAGCCCCTCCACCTGCCTTATCAGCTCGGCGTGGCGTGTCCTCATCTCGTCGGGCATCACCGCCCGCACCTCGTCCCTGTCCATCTCCTGGCGGAGACGGGTCCGGGCCTGGTCGGTGACCACCCGCTGTCCCGCGAGGGTCTTGTGGTCGGAGTCGGAGCGGGTGGCCAGGTACTCGGCCGACAGGATGTGCTCGCGTTGGACCGCGCTGTTCAGGTCACCTGAGGGTTTGCCGACGGATTCGTACAGCGTGCCGATGGAGCGCAGGCTCATCGAGTCGCCGACCGTGACGACCGAGGCGAAGCCCCACACCGCCACCAGCGAGGTGAGAGGAATGGCCAGCAGCACCGAGACCTTGAACCGGATGGACTTGCTCGATGCCATGTCACCTCAACGGCTCGCTCACGGAACGCCAGGGGGAGCCCCCGGACGATCTCTAGATCGCCGACGAGAATAGCACTGGCGGCTCCTGCTATTTGTAGCCTATTTGTGACATGTCATGAAATAGTCATGGGAAGTGACAAGTCAGCCCAGAGCGGCGCGTGATGCCTGAGTGGCGCTCCGTGCCCAGGTCAGCCGCGCGAGCCGGGCGGCCAGCACGCCGACCAGCGCGACCTCGGTCCCGAGCAGAATCCACTCGGCGAGGCCCGCGAGCACCCCGTGCCCGGGGAGCGCCACGTAGGTGATCACCAGCAGGCCGAAACCTCCGGCCAGCGCCAGCCACTCCACGGTCCTGGCCACCGGCCGCCACCGCTCGTCCTCGTTGAACCGCGCCACCAGCAGGCCGCCCGCCACCGGCATCGCCACGAACACGGCGATCGACAGGTAGCGGTACGCCTGGCCGATCAGGTCGGTGCCCGTGCCCGTGCTGGGAAGGGCCGGGGGCAGCACCGCGAGGAGGATGAGCCCGGCACCCCACACCCGCATCAGCCGCTCGGCCAGGACACCCACCGGCGCCCCGGTCGCGCGCAGCCCGGCGACCAGCGCGAGAGAGGCGATCCCCAGCGACGCCATGACGAACCCGGTGACTCCGCTGCGGTCCAGCGCGGCGTACTCGCTGATCGTCAGGTCGAGCGAGTCCGGGTACGGAACCGGGTCGGGCTGCCCCACGACGGCGGCCAGGGCGGCCACCGCGGCCGCCGCGATTCCGGCGCACGCGATCAGGGGGTAGAGCCTTTTCGAGGCGAGCATGGATCAATCCTGCTCGCCGCAGGGCGTTTCGGGCATCCGGCGGCATCCCTGATCCAACCCTGAGCCGCCCCTGAGACGACCGGCCGGAGAGCGGCTTCACCCGCCTTGGACCCCTCGACGGTCCCCTCGACGCCCCTGTACACGGCCCCGGCCGGGGCCGTGTACAGGCTGCCCGATCCGTCCGGCGTCTCAGCGGAGCCCGCGGACCTCGGCGTAGCGGGCCCTGACCTCGGGCGCGGGGTCGGCCTCGTAGCGCTCGGACCCGCCCGCCTCCCAGGCCGGAGGCTCGTCGCCGCCGAGCAGCCAGGCGGCCTGCCTGGCCGCCCCGTCCGCGACGTACTCCCCCGGCTCGGGAACGACCACGGGCCGCCCGAAGACCGCGGGGGCGATCCGCCGTACGGCCTCGGACCTGGCGCCGCCTCCGATGAGCAGCACCCTGGCCGGGTCGAGCCCGAGGGCGTCGAAGGCGTCGGCGAGGTGGCAGAGCAGCCCTTCCACCGCCGCCCTGGCCAGGTGGGCCGGGGTGGAGGTGCCCAGCGTCAGCCCGTGCAGCGATCCCGTGGCCGAGGGCAGGTTCGGGGTGCGCTCGCCCTCCAGATACGGGACGTGGACGAGGCCGCCGGCCCCCGAGGGCGCCGCCAGGGCCAGCCGGTCGAGCTCGTCGAGACCGACCCCGAGCATCCGCGCGGTGGCGTCCAGCACCCTGGCCGCGTTGAGCGTGGCCACCAGCGGCAGGAACCGCCCGGTGGCGTCCGCGAACCCGGCCACGGCGCCGCTCGGGTCGGCGCTCGGGCTGTCGGCGACCGCGAAGGCCGTCCCCGACGTCCCGATCGACACCACCACGTCCCCCGGCAGGGCGCCGACCCCGAGGGCCGCCGCCATGTTGTCACCCGTCCCCGGCGCGAGCCGCACCGTCCCGTTTCCAACCGCCTTGACCTCTCCCGCGCCGTCACGGGGCCCCAGCACCTCGGGGAGTTCGGGAAGGGCACCGAAGGCCGTCCGCAGGAGGTCGGTCCGGTAGGCCCCGGTCGCGGGCGACCAGTACCCGGTGCCCGACGCGTCGCCCCTGTCCGTGACGAACTCCCCGCCCAGCCGCCAGGTGAGCCAGTCGTGCGGCAGGCACACCCTCGCCGTACGACGGGCGGAGTCGGGCTCGTGCTCGGCCAGCCAGCGGAGCTTGGTCACCGTGAACGACGCCACCGGCACGCTGCCGACCGCCTCGGCCCAGCGCTCAGGACCGCCCAGTTCCCTCACCAGGTCGGCCGCCGCCCCGGCGGAGCGGGTGTCGTTCCAGAGCAGCGCCTTCCTGACCACGTCGCCTGAGGCGTCCAGGCAGACCATGCCGTGCTGCTGCGCGCCGACGCTCATCGCCTCGACGCCGTCCAGCCCGCCCGCCCGGGTGAGCGCCTCCCGCAGCGCCTCCCACCAGGCCCCGGGATCGACCTCGGTGCCCTCCGGGTGGGTCGCGCGGCCCTGGCGGACCAGGGCGCCCGTGCGGGCGTCCCTGATCACCACCTTGCAGCTCTGGGTCGACGAGTCGACCCCGGCCACGAGCGTCATCCGCGGACCCCGAGGAGGTGCTCCATGGCGAGCTGGTTGAGGCGGGTGAAGTGGAAGCCGCGCGCGGCCACCGCTTCGAGGTCGAAGGAGTCGCGACTCAGGTCCGCGATCGTCTCGCCCGGTGCCAGCGTGGGCTCGGAGAGCTCGGCGACCTTGCTCGCGGCGAGCGCCTCGACGACCTCGGGGTCCGCGCGGAAGGCCCTCACCTTCTCCTTCAGGATCAGGTACGTGCGCATGTTGGCCGCGGCGGAGACCCAGACGTCCTCGGAGTCCTCGGTGCGCAGCGGCTTGTAGTCGAAGTGCCTGGGGCCCTCGTAGCCGCCGTTCTCCAGCAGGTCGACCAGGAAGAAGGCGTTCTTCACATCGCCGTGGCCGAAGATCAGGTCCTGGTCGTAGCGGGGGCCGTGCTGGCCGTTCAGGTCGATGTGGAAGAGCTTGCCGTGCCAGAGCGCCTGCGCGATGCCGTGCGCGAAGTTGAGCCCGGCCATCTCCTCGTGGCCCACCTCGGGGTTGAGGCCGACGCGGTCGGGGTGTTCGAGCTCGTTGATGAACGCGAGCGCGTGGCCGACGGTCGGGAGCAGGATGTCGCCGCGCGGCTCGTTCGGCTTGGGCTCGATGGCGAACCTGATGTCGTAGCCCTTCTCGATCACGTACGAGGTGAGCAGGTCCATGCCCTCCTTGTAGCGGCTGAGCGCGGCCCTGATGTCCTTGGCGGCCCCGGACTCGGAGCCCTCGCGCCCGCCCCAGCAGACGTAGGTGGTCGCACCGAGTTCGGCGGCCAGGTCGATGTTGCGGATGACCTTGCGCAGCGCGTGGCGGCGGACCTCGCGGTCGTTGCTGGTGAACGCGCCGTCCTTGAAAACCGGGTGGGTGAACAGGTTGGTGGTGGCCATCGGGACCTTGAGCCCGGTCTCGGCCAGCGCCTTCTTGAAGTTCGCGATGGCCCTGTCCCGGTCGGGCTCGACGGCGAGCAGGTCGTCGTCGTGGAAGGTGACGCCGTACGCGCCGAGCTCCGCGAGCCGGTGAACGCTCTCCACCGGGTCCAGCGGGGCCCGCGACGCGTCACCGAAGGGGTCGCGGGCCTGCCAGCCGACGGTCCAGAGCCCGAAGGTGAAGCGATCTTCGGGCTTGGGGGTGTAGGCGCTCATCTACGTTCCTCCGATTTAATCCATTTTATGGACTTAATATGGATCGGGGTGGTGGGATCGTCAAGGGGTGGATGTTCCATGACACAGGCCGTACGCCACGACTCGATGCGCGCCCGCAACCTCGGCGTGGTCCTCGGCGAGATCCGCAGGAACGGCCCGGCCACCCGGGCGGCGCTGGCCGAGATCACCGGGCTGACGAAGACGACGGTGTCGAAGATGGTCGGCGACCTGATCGAGGCGGGCATGGTCGCCGAGTCCGGCGCGCTGCGAGACGGCGAGCGGGGCCGGCCGGGCACGGCGGTGATGCTCAGCGGGCGGCGGGTCGCCGCGCTCGGCCTGGAGATCAACGTCGACTACCTGTCCGCCTGCGTGGTCGACCTCACCCTCGCGGTGCGGCTCCGATATTCACAGGCTGTGGACAACCGTGCGACCTCCCCTGTGGAAACCCTTTCCCACCTGGCAGAACTTGCCCACAGGGCTGTGGACGAAGCCCGCCGGGAGGGCCTGGCCATCGCCGGATCGACCCTCGCGGTGCCCGGCCCCGTGGACGGGGGGCTCGTGCACACCGCCCCCAACCTCGGCTGGCACCACGTCCGCGTCTCCGACCTGCTGGACTTCCCCGTCGAGGTGGACAACGAGGCCAACCTCGCGGCCCTGGGCGAGCTCTGGTTCGGGTCGGCCCCCGGCGACTTCCTGCACGTGTCGGGGGAGATCGGCATCGGCGCGGGCCTGGTGGTGGGTGGCACCCTGTTCCGCGGCGCCCGCGGTCTCGCCGGGGAGCTGGGGCACGTGGTCGTCCATCCGGACGGTCCGGCCTGCCGCTGCGGCGGCCGGGGCTGCCTGGAGCAGTACGCCGGGCAGGAGGCCCTGCTCCGGGCCTGCGGCCTGCCCGGCATCCCCGAACTGCTGGAGAGCCTGCGCGCGGGCGAGCCCGGCGCGCTGGAAGCCTGCGAGCGCGCCGGGCAGGCGCTCGGCGTCGCCCTCACCTCGGCGATCCATCTGATGGACCCCGGCATGATCGTGCTGGGCGGCGTCTTCGCCCCGCTCTTCCCGTGGATCCGCGACCCGGTCCACCGGGCGATGACCGCCCGGCTGACCGGGATGCGGCATACCGTCCCCGAACTGACCGTCTCCCGGCTCGGCAGCGACGCCGCCCCCCTGGGAGCCGCCGGACAGATCATCCACCGGATCATCGCGAATCCGATCGCGATCCTGTTGCGACGCTGACGCGTCGCGGGTCGGCCGCTGAGACCCGGCTCCTTCGCTCCTCGGTCCAGTCCCCGGCGCGGCCTCAGCGGCCAGGCCGTGGCCTGGACCGCCGAAGGGGCGGCGCGGGGTCTGCTCCCCGTGGTTCCTGGACCCGGATCGCCGGGAGAGGGATGATCATGCGGTGGACTTCCGGCAGTTGGAGCGGTTTCTCGCGGTCGTCGACCACGGCGGTTTCCATCGTGCGGCGGAGGTGCTCTATGTCGCGCAGCCGTCGTTGTCGCAGTCGATCAAGCAGCTCGAGCGCGAGCTGGGCGAGGCGCTGTTCCATCGGGTCGGCCGCGGTGTGGTGCTGACGGAGGCGGGGCGGGCGCTGGTGGAACCGGCGCGGGCGGTCATCCACGCGCGGGGCCTCGCCGTCGGGTCCGTCGAGGCGGTGCGGGGCCTGCGGACGGGACGGTTGGAGATCACGACGATGCCGTCGCAGGCGATCGACCCGCTCGCGGGGGTGATCTCCCGTTTCACGGCGGAGTATCCGGGGGTGCGGGTGGTGGTCCGCGCCGCGGCGACCGCGGAGCAGGTGGTGGAGGCCGTCCGCACCGGCCGGACCGAACTGGGCCTGCTGGCGGCGATACGGCTCCCGCAGCGGCCCGGCGTGGGTCTGCATCCGGTCGGGCGGCAGCGGTTCGTGGTGGTCTCGTCGGCCGGCGGGCCGTTCTCCGCCGGCGCCCGGGTGAGTCCGGGCGAGCTGTCCGGCCTGCGGGTGATCGCCGGCCAGACGGGCACCGGGATGCGCGCGGTGGTCGACGACCTGATCCGCTCGGGGGTGCGGCTGACGATCGCGGTCGAGACAGAACACCGCGAGGCGATCCTGCCGCTGGTGCTCGGCGGGAGCGGCGTCGCCGTGCTGGCCGACTCGTGGCGGGAGCTGGCCGAGCGGTCGGGCGCGGTCGTGGCCGACCTCGATCCGCCCGTCCATCTGGACATCGCCTACGCCGGCCACGCGGGCGGGCTCGGCCCGGCGGCACGCACGTTCCTGCGCATGGCCACGCATCGATAGGCGGCGCCGATCGGTGGGGTAGGCAGCCGATCTTGGACCGCACCCGGGCCCGGCTGCTGGAATCGAGGGCATGAAATCGCATCGCATCGCCGTGATCCCCGGGGACGGGATCGGCACCGAGGTGTGCGGCGCCGCCCGCGCCGTACTCGACGCCGTGGGCCGCAAGCACGCCATCGACCTCACCTACGACGAGTTCGACTGGTCGTGCGCCCGCTATCTGGCCGAGGGCGCGATGATGCCCGCGGACGGCCTCGACCGGGTGCGCCACCACGACGCGATCTTCCTGGGCGCGGTGGGCGCGCCGGGCGTGCCCGATCACGTGTCGCTGTGGGGGCTGCTGATCCCGATCCGCCGAGGCTTCCAGCAGTACGTGAACCTGCGGCCGATCAAGGTACTCGGCGGGCAGCGGGGGATCGATCTCGTGGTGGTGCGCGAGAACGTCGAGGGCGAGTACAGCGAGATCGGCGGCCGCCTGTACCAGGGGACGCCGGCGGAGATGGCGGTGCAGGAGGCGGTCTTCACCAGAAGCGGAGTCACCCGCATCGTCGACTACGCCCTGGACCTGGCCGAGCGGCGCACCGGGCGGCTGACCTCGGCGACGAAGTCGAACGGGATCATCCACACGATGCCGTTCTGGGATGAGATCGTCGCCGAGCGGGCGGCTCAGCACTCCGGTGTCACCGTGCAGTCGGAGCACATCGACGCGCTGTGCGCCAAGCTGGTGCTCGACCCGGCGCGGTTCGACGTGATCGTCGCCTCGAACCTGTTCGGGGACATCCTTTCCGATCTCGCCGCCGCGGTCGCCGGCAGCATCGGCCTGGCGCCCGCCGCGAACATCGACCCGACGCGGGCCCACCCGTCGATGTTCGAGCCGGTCCACGGGTCGGCGCCCGACATCGCGGGCCGCGGCATCGCCAACCCGGTCGGCGCGATCTGGACGGCCGCGATGATGCTCGACCACCTGGGCCACCCGGAGGCCGCGGCCGCCATCCTGGAGGCGATCGGTCACGTGTTCGCCACGACCTCCGTGCGCACCCCCGACCTCGGCGGCACGGCCACCACCGTGGACCTGACCCACGCGATCCTCGAAGCACTCTGAGGGAGTCATGAGCGTTCCGCTGCCCAGCCCGTTCCAGCCGCGCACGGTGGACGCCGGCGGCGTCGCCGTCCACACGGTCGTCGGCGGTGAGGGGCCACCTGTGCTCCTGCTGCACGGCTACCCGCAGACGCACCTGATCTGGCATGACGTCGCGCCCGCGCTGGCTTCCCGCCACACGGTCGTGCTGACGGATCTGCGCGGGTACGGCGACAGCGCCAAGCCCGCGCCGGTCACCGACGACCTGTACTCCAAGCGGGCGATGGCCGCGGACCAGCTCACGGTGATGCGGGCGCTGGGTTTCGACCGCTTCGCCGTCGCCGGCCACGACAGGGGCGCGCGGGTGGGCCACCGGATGGCGCTCGACCATCCCGAGGCCGTCGAGGCGCTGGCCGTCCTGGACATCGTGCCGACCAGGCACACGTTCGCCCACGCCGACGCGGCGTTCGGCCTGGGGTACTACCACTGGTTCTTCCTGGCCGCCGGCAACGGCATCCCGGAGAGGCTGATCGGCAACGACCCCGAGTTCTGGATTCGCAGCCGGATGGCCGCCAGGCACGCGGGCGGCGCCACGTACGACGAGGCCGCGGTGCGCGAGTACGTGCGCTGCTTCTCCGACCCCGCCGCGATCGCCGCGTCGTGCGCCGACTACCGGGCGGCCGCGGGCGTCGACCTCGAGCACGACGAGGCCGACGCGGCGGCGGGCCGTAAGGTGCGCTGCCCCGTGCTGGCGCTGTGGGGCGCGCACAGTTTCGTCGGACGCACCTACGACGTGCTCGCGGTCTGGCGCGAGTACGCCGACGACGTCTCCGGCACGGCGCTGCCAAGCGATCACTACCTGCCCGAGGAGGCGCCGGCCGAGGTCGTCAGGGAGCTAGCGCGCTTCCTGCCCAGGTGACCAGCGCTCGCCACGCAGCGCCTTACGTGCCAGTTCCAGCTCGAGCTCGATCTTGCCGACCACGCCGTCGTTGCCGACGGGTCCGTGGCCGCCTTCGAAGAACCGGAGCACCACGTCGCCTCCGGCCTCACGCAGCCGCCGCGTGTACTCCTCGGCCTGCCGCGCGGGCGTACGGGTGTCGTAGCGGCCCTGGTTGATCAGCACGGGCGCCCGCACGTGCTCGACGTAGGTCATCGGCGAGCTCAGCCTGAACCGCTCGCCGGCGGTCTCCGGGGTGCCGCCGATGAAGCCTCTCCAGGCCGCCTGCAGCGCGGGGTGCATGTCCTCGTAGGCGATCTTCCAGTCGGCCAGTGCGATGAAGGCGAAGCCGCCGGCGAACAGCTCGGGTAGCCGGCCCAGCGAGAGCAGCGTCAGGTAGCCGCCGAACGAGGCGCCGGTGATGAAGACGGCCGAAGGGTCGGCGACGCCCTCATCGACGAGCCATCGCCAGGCCGCCTCGATGTCCTCCAGCTCGCGGTCGCCGACGGCGCCCCAGAACCCCTCGCGGAACTCCCGGCCGAACGTGACGGAGCCGCGGTAGTTCAGCGAGGCGTAGGCGAAGCCCTCCTCCAGCCACGCCTGCGCGACGGGATCGTATCCGCCGACCTCGGCGAGGTTCGGCCCGCCGTGCACGTTCAGCACGAGCGGCACGGGGCCGCTCGCCTCGCGCGGGGCCGCGACCCACAGCTGCAGTACGGTGCCGTCCTTCGAGGTGACAGGCACCGAACGCAGCGGGATCCCGGGCACCACGGGCTCGGAGGCGAGGAGGGTGCGCGGCTCACCGTCGCCCCGGTCGAGCGCGAGCACCTGGAGCGGCAGGTCGGCACGCTGCCGCAGCAGCCTGATCTGGCCGCCGGGGCCGTAATGGGAGGCCCATGCGTTGCGCACCGCGCACGCCACCTCGGGGAAGAAGTAGGCCCCGTCGGGGTGCGGGACGCGAAGCAGCTCACCGGCCGGGATGTCGTACTCGTACACCCGGTGGATGCCCTGGTCGACGTGGACGAGCAGCAGCCTGGCGGCGTCGTCCGACCAGTCGAGCGGGACGAGCTCGCCGGCGAGCTCCGGCGCGTCGACGTCGATGCGCTCGCCGGTGAGCGGGTTCCACACGCTGGGCCGGGCGTATCCGGTGCGCTCGGTGCTCACCAGCAGCCGCGGGTCCCCCACGACCGGCGAGAACCTGACCCCGCGCACCGGCCCGAGCGGGCCGTCCGAGAGCGAGGCGAGCACCGCACCGTCCAAGGTGTCGAGCACGGTGACGGCGAAGCGGCGGACACCGGGGTTGTGGTCGGTGGTGTCGATGCTCGCCAGCGTGCCGTCGGCGGTGACCAGGCTGTTCCACGCCTCGTTCCTGCTGCGGAACAGGCGGCTGACTGCGCCGCCTGCCAGGTGGTAGAGCGTGAACCCGGTGTCCGTGACCGTCGCGATGACCACGGCCGAGCCGTCGCGCGCCACGTCGAGGCCGCGCAGCGTGTAGGGAGGAAGGTCAGGGGTGAGATCGACGGGCCGGCCGCCGCCGACCGGATACGACCACAGGTGGCCGACCTCGCCGCCGTCCTCGTCGTGCAGCACCAGCACCGAGCGGCCGTCGGCGGCCGGTACGGGGTCGGCCACGTGCGGCGGCAACTCGGGCAGCGGCGTGGTCGCGCCGGTGGCCGGATCCCAGATCGACACCTCGGCGTCTTCCACGCCGGCCGCGAAGATCATTTCCAGGTCGAGGGCACCGGGGCAGGGACGCGCGGACTCCAGCACGGGTACGGAGAAACGCGAGCGCCAGGTGCGGACTTCAGAGGACATCGATCAACTCCGGTTTGTGACAGGCGACGCCGTGCCCGCGCTCGTCCGTGACGAGCGGAGGGACCTCGGCGGCGCAGATCTGGCTGGCCTTCGGGCAGAGGGTCCGGAACCGGCAGCCCGACGGCGGATCCGTCGGGCTCGGGACGTCGCCGGTCAGGATGATCCGGCGGCGGGCGCGCTCGGCCCGTGGGTCGGGGATCGGCACGGCCGACAGCAGCGCCTGGGTGTAGGGGTGGAGGGGGCGCTGGTAGAGCTCGTCCGGCGGCCCCTGTTCGACGATCCGGCCGAGGTACATGACGGCCACCTGGTCGCTGGCGTGCCGTACCACGGACAGGTCGTGGGCGATCAGCACGTAGGTGAGGCCGAGCCGGTCCTGCAGGTCCTCCAGCAGGTTGATCACGCCCGCCTGAATGCTCACGTCCAGCGCGCTGACCGGCTCGTCCAGCACGATCACATCGGGTTCGACGGCGAGCGCGCGGGCGATGCCGACACGCTGGCGCTGGCCGCCCGAGAACTCGTGCGGGAAGCGGCCGGCGTGCCCGGGGTCGAGCCCGACGAGCTCCAGCAGCTCGGGCACGCGCGCCGGGTCGCGCCCGTGGGTGTCAAGGGCCTCGGTGAGGATGGCGCGCACGGTCATGCGGGGGTTGAGCGAGGCGTACGGATCCTGGAAGACCATCTGGATCCGGCTGCGCGCGTGTCGCAGCTCGGCGGCGGGCAGCGCGGTGAAGTCGGCGCCGTCGAGCAGCACCCGGCCGGCCGTGGGCTCCACGAGGCGCACCAGGCACGCGGCCAGCGTCGACTTCCCGCAGCCGCTCTCGCCCACGAGCCCGAGCGTGGTGCCGCGCTCCACGCGCAGGTTCACCCCGGACACGGCCTGGACGCTGCCGACGCGGCGGCGGAACACCCCGCTGCGTACCGGGTAGGTCTTGACGAGGTCCACGACCTCCAGCGCCGTCATATCGAGCGAACCTCCTCTACCCGCAGGCACGACGCCGTGTGCCCGGCGCCGATGGGGACCGGCGCGGGGACGGTCGTGTCGCACAGGCCCGCCCTCGCGTGCTCGCAGCGCGGGTGGAACGCGCACCCGGGAGCCCGCGAGGGCTGGCCGGGGATCTGGTAGAGCCGCTCGCCGTGGCGCGCGTCGAGCCGCGGCAGCGAGGCCAGCAACCCTCGGGTGTACGGGTGGGCGGGCTCGTAGAAGATCGGCTCGACGGCGGCCTCCTCGACCTTGGCTCCCGCGTACATCACGAGCACGCGGTCGGCGACGCCGGCCACCACGCCGAGGTCGTGGGTGATCAGCATGAGCGCGGTCGCCGTGCGCTCCTGGATCCCTCTGATGACGTCGAGGATCTGCGCCTGCACGGTCACGTCGAGCGCGGTCGTCGGCTCGTCGGCGATGAGCAGGTCGGGCTCGTTGGCGATGCTCATCGCGATCATGACGCGCTGGCGCATGCCGCCGGAGAGCTCGTGCGGGTACTGCTCGGCGCGCTTGGCCGGCGAGGGTATACCGACCAGGTCGAGCAGCTCGGCGACGCGCCCGCGCAGCTCGCGGCGCGAGCGCGACGGGTCGTGCACGCTGATGGCCTCGGCGATCTGCGCTCCGACGGTGTGCACGGGGGTGAGCGCGGTGAGCGCGTCCTGGAAGACCATCGCGATGCGGCTGCCCCGCAGCGTGCGCAGCTCGGCCTCCGATCGGCCCAGCAGTTCCTCGCCACGGAACCTGATCGACCCTGTCACGCGGGCCCGGCCCGGCAGGATGCCCAGCACGGCCATCGAGGTGATGCTCTTGCCCGAGCCCGACTCCCCCACGATGCCGAGCGTCTCGCCGGGCGCGACGGAGAACGACAGCCCGGTGACCGCCGTGACCTGGCCGTCGTCGGTGGGCAGTTCGACCGTGAGGTCGTCGACCTCCAGCAGCGCGCTCACGGGCGGCCTCCTTTCGGGTCGAAGGCGTCGCGCAGCCCGTCGCCGAGGAAGTTGATGGCCAGCGCGGTGAGCAGGATGAACAGGCCGGGGAAGTACAGCAGGTAGACCTTGCCCGTGCCGATCAGCCCGGCCGCCTGGCTCAACAGGTTGCCCCAGCTCGACTCGGGTGGCTGCACGCCGTACCCGAGGAAGGAGAGCGTGGACTCGACGATCACCGCGCTGGCGGCGCCGAGCGACGTGCTCACGGCGATCACGCCGGTGAGGTTGGGCAGGATGTGGCGCACGATGATGCGCCGCCTGGTCACGCCGAGCACCGTGGCCGCCGACACGTACTCCTTCTCCCGGAGCGAGAGCACCTGGCCGCGGACCACCCTGGCCACCGTGGTCCAGCCGATGGCCGCCAGCACCGGGACGATCACCGTGGGAGACCGGCCGGCCCCCTGCAGCACGACGGCCAGCACCACGATCGCGGGCAGGACGATGAACAGGTCGGTGATCCGCATGATGATCTCGTCCACCCAGCCGCCGAAGAATCCGGCGGCCGCTCCCAGAGCGGTGCCCATCGCGGTGGCGAGCACGGCGACGGACAGACCGATCGCCAGCGAGATCCGCCCTGCGTACAGCAGCTCGGTGAGGTAGTCGCGGCCCAGTTCGTCGGTGCCGAACCAGTGTGCGGCCGACGGCGGGGTCGGCCCGAGCGCCAGGTCCTGCACGCCCCGCTCGTACGGGGCGATCACGTCGGCGCCGAAGCAGCCGATCAGCAGCACGGCGAGCACGCCGAGCCCGGCGACCGCGAGCCGGTGGCGCAGGAACCGCCTGCGGGCCAGCTGCCACTGGGTCCGTTCCTGCGCGGGCGCCGCCGGGGCGGTGAGCATGGTCATCGGAGCCTCACTCTCGGATCGAGTACGGCGTAGGCGATGTCGGCGAGCAGGTTGAACACGATCACGACCACCGCGATCACCAGCGTCCACGGCACCAGCACGAACACGTCGCCGGCGAGCAGGGAGTCGAGGAACAGCCGGCCCATGCCCTGGATGGCGAAGATCTGCTCGGTGACGACCAGCCCGCCGAACAGCAGGCCCGCGTCCACGGCGGTGATGCTGACGAACGGGCCGAGCGAGGTGCGCAGGGCGTGCCGCACCACGATGCGGCCTCTGGGCACCCCCTTGGCCCGCGCGGTGCGCACGTACTCGCTGGAGAGCGCGTCCAGCATGGTCGCGCGGGTGAACCTGCTCCAGCTCGCCACCAGGCCGACGGTCAGCGTCAGTACGGGCAGCACCAGATGGCGCAGGTAGTCGAGCGGGCCACCGCCCTGCGCCGAGTGCAACCCGACGAAGTAGAGCGGCGGGTCGGCCAGGCCGAGGATCTCCTGCGGCCAGGCGGCGAGGATCTGGATCAGGATCAGCCCGAGCCAGAACGGCGGCATCGCCACGCCGAGGTAGGAGAGGCCGGTGAAGGCCAGGTCACCCGCCGAGTACTGCCGCACCGCCGAGTAGACGCCGACGGCGAGCGCGATCAGCGCGGCGGCCAGCACGCCCCAGACGATCAGCTGCAGCGTGGTGCCGAGCGCGGGCAGGATCAGCCCGTGGACCGAGCCGGCCGTCCGCGAGCTGACTCCCCAGTCGCCGGTGACGAACTGGGTCAGCCACCGCCAGTACTGCTCGGGGATCGACCGGTCGAGCCCGAGGACCTCGGTCATGCGGGCGATCGCGCCCTGGTCCTGCCCGCCGCGCAGCTTCGCGAGCGGGTCGAAGGTGGTCCTGACCGCCCAGAACAGCAGGAACGAGGCGATGAGTACGACGGGGACCGAGTAGAGCAGTCGCCGTCCAACGTAGGCGAACATCGGTTCTCAGCCCACCAGTCCCCACTGGGCCAGGTTCCAGAACGGGCCGCGGGCCGGGTCGATGGCCAGCGGCCCGCCGATCTTGTTGTTCCACAACAGGACGTTGGGGATCACGTCGAGCGGCAACAGGGCGGCCGAGTCGGCGAGGAGCTTGTCGGCCTGGCGCGACAGCTCGATCCGCTCGTTCTCGTCGAGCGTCGAGGCGGCCGTGTCGAGCACCTTGTCGAGGCCGGGCAGGTCGATGCGCGACAGGTTGAGGCCGGAGAAGCCGTTGTCCTCGGTGGGGATCGCGCCCGAGGAGAAGGAGGCGTCGAGCGCGGGTTGCGGGAAGGTGTCGACGAGGGTCCACAGGCCCATCTGGAAGTCGCCCTTGGGCAGCTTGGCCGCGAACAGGTCGGTGGCCGAGGTGTTGTCGACGGTGACCTCGAAGCCGGCGACGCGCAGTTGCTCCTGGAGGATCTGCTCGGTCAGCTCCCGCCGCTTGTTGCCGGTCATCGTGCTGACGGTGAAGCTCGCCCTGGTGCCCGCCTTCGCCCAGATGCCGTCGGCTCCCTTGGCCCAGCCGTCAGCCTGCATCAGGGAGTCGACCTTGGCCAGGTCGAGGGTGTACTGCTCGAAGTCGGTGCCGCCGTACCTGCCGACGAGCGGGGTGTGCGCGCTCTGCGCCGGCCGCGTGACGCCGAGCGCGCCATACAGGCGGGTGACGATGGCCTTGCGGTCCAGCCCGTGTGACACGGCCTTGCGGAACGTCGCGGAGTCGAAGGGCGGCTTGGCATTGTTGAACCAGACGGCCTCGAGGTTGCCGGACTCGGGGTCGACGAGCGAGCTCGCGTTGGGCAGCCCGCTCATGATCTGGTCGATGGAGTCGAGCTGCGGCGTGGGGTAAAGCGCGTCGAGCTGGCCGGTCTTGAACGCCTGGAACGCCGCCGCGGTGTCGGCCGTGAACTGGAAGGTGACCTTGTCCAGTTTGGGCTTGTCCCCCCAATAGCTCGGGTTCGGCACCAGGACGACCGAGACCCCCTTCGTCCAGGATTCGATCTTCCAGGGGCCGCCGCTCCAGGTGTAGCCGTCCTTCATCAGTGCGCTGCGGTCCTTGCCGTCGAGCAGGTGGCTGGGCAGCACGCCGCCGCCGTCGCTGAACAGGCCCTTCCAGTTGGCGTACGGCGCGTCGAAGGTGACGACGGCGGTCTTCTCGTCGGGCGTGTCGATCTTGGTGATGTGGCTGTATCCGGTCCTGTTCAGCACGTCCTTGCCGTCACGGATGGCCAGGGCCGTGTAGCGGAAGTCGGCCGAGGTGATCGGCTTGCCGTCCGACCAGACCGCGGCGGGGTTGATCCGGTAGGTGACCTTCTGCGGCGGGCCCGCGGCGACCTCGGGCTCCGACGCCATCAGGTTGGTGGCCACCGGCGCCCACGTGCCGCTGACCTTCTTGGGCTCGAACACGCGGGGAACGGTCGGGACGTCCATGATGTACGTGCCCCAGATCGAGGCGGCGCAGCTGGCGATCCAGTCGGCGCAGTCGGGCTCCTGCTCCGCGCCGATCACGATGCTCCCGCCCTGGCGCACCGGAGCGGCCGCGCTCGGGGCCGCACTCGACGTCCGGCCGGCACCCCCGCTCGTGCACGCGGCCGCGAGGAGTGCGAGGGCAGTGAGCCCGATGACCCCGAGTCTGATCCGTGTGCTCATGCTCTGGCCTTTCTGAAGGTGATGAGGGGAGGGTAGGCGCAAGTCAGAGCACAGGCAAGGGTCTTAGACATGTTTCTAGTCAGTCTCATTGACTATGCTGTGGTCCGGCAGGCCGATCAGCGGGTGCGAAAATGCCAGCACCAGCGGTGGCACAGTGGTCGACTACGGGAGGCTTTTGGTGGCAACTGCACGCCAGCCCAAGGAGAAGCGGGAAAAAGGCGAGAGCCGGCCGCGCCGTGCGCGCGACAGCCTCAACAGGGAGACGATCCTCGCGGCGGCAGAGAAGATCGCCCTGCGCGACGGCCTCGATGCGCTGACGTTCCAGGAGATCGGCGACGAGCTCCAGGCGCACCCGACTTCGATCTATCGCCACTTCAAGGACAAGGACGAGCTGCTGCTCGAGCTGGTGGACGGGCTCAGGGCCCGCTCGTACGGCGGCAGCGTCACGCCGACCGACGACTGGCGCGCCGACCTGCGCACCATCTCCCAGCGAGTGCGCGAGCACTACCTGCGCTACGCGCCGTTCGCGCAGCAGATGGTCATGCGCACCACGCGCCGACCCGTGGAGTTCTCCAACGTCGAGTTCACCCTCGACGCCGTCAGGCGGGCTGGAGTCGACGACAACGAGGTGGCGGCCGTGCAGCGCGCGCTCGGTAACTTCGTGCGCGCCGTGGCGAGCCTGGAGGCGGCCTTCCACACGCTCGACCCCGACGTGCGGCGCAGGGACGAGCTCGCGTGGCAGGTCGAGTACCGCCAGCTCGACCCCGAGAAGTACCCGACGATCGCCCACTTCGCCGATCACCTGCCCAACCTCGGCGACCCCATCGCCTTCGACCTCGGCATGGAGATGATGCTCGACGCGATCGAGGCGCGCGCGGCGCGTTCACGGGCGCGCCAGGGCGTCGATCAGACCGGCGACGAGCCGGGCCCGCTCGGCGAGTGAGGCCAGCTCGACCCACTCGTGCTCGGCGTGAGCACCGTCGCCCAGCGGGCCGAGCCCGTCGAGCGTGGGGACGCCGAGCGCGCCGGTGAAGTTGGCGTCCGAGGCACCCCCGACCGCCACCTCGTCGAGGTCGGGCAGCCCGAGTTCGGCGGCCACCTTGCGGGCCGTGGCGTAGAGCCCACGCGAACTCGCCGGCTCCAGCGGCGGGCGGTTGATCGTGCCGTCCACCCTGACGATCGCGCCGGCGATGCTGGGGGCCAGCGCGTGCATCCGCTCGTCGACCCGCTCCAGCTCGGCCAGTTCCCAGGCGCGCACGTCCACGCGCAGATGGGCGTGCGCGGGCACGGTGTTCGTGGTGGTGCCCGCGCGGGCGACCGTGGGCGTGACGGTGGTTCCCCGTCCGGGGTCGGCCAGCCGCGACAAGGCCCCGACCTGCTCCGCGAGTTCGAGCAGCGCGTTCACCCCGCGCTCCGGCTCGAGCCCGGCGTGCGCCGCCCGGCCGGTGATGTCGACGCTGTAGAACGAGCCGCCCTTGCGCGCGGTCTTGACCGCGCCCTCCTGGCTGGGCTCCAGCACCAGGACGGCGTCCGCGCCGGCCGCCACCTCCTCGATCAGCGCCCGCGAGGTCGGCGAGCCGACCTCCTCGTCCCCGGTGACCAGCACGCTCACGCCCGCCGGATCACGGCACTCGGCCAGCGCGGCGAACGCCGCGACCAGCCCCGCCTTCATGTCGAAGACGCCGGGGCCGAACGCGCGGCCGTCCTCGACGCGGAACGGGCGGTGGGCGGTCGTCCCGAGCGGCCACACCGTGTCGACGTGACCCAGCAGCAGCACGCCGCCCTCGCCGGGCGCCCGCCAGAGCAGGTGCGGCGTGCCGTCGTCGCCGACGACCTCCGCCCGCCTGCCGAGGACCGGCTCCCCCCAGGCCCGCATCAGGGCGTGACACTGCTCGAGACCCTCGGCGTGTCCCGAGGGCGACTCAACGGAGACCAGGGCGGCGAGGCGCTCGCGCAACAGGGCGTGATCCATGGCCAGCAATGTAGTCAGGCTCATTGACTATAGCAAGGGCTATCAATCTGACATGCGGCCGGGATCCGCCCCGTGCCAGGGCCGTACGTCTTCTCGCTCGCACAGCGCCACGGTGTGGCGCTCAGTCCGGCCAGTCGAATTCGCCTGGCGTACCCGCCGGCGGCCTCCGGAGGAGCGTGGGCGCGTCCCCGCGGAGTTCGGTCATGAGGGGTTCGAGGTGGGGAGGAGGGCGGTACAGATTTCCCGCAGGTGGCGGAGTTGGTCAGGGGTCAGGCGGTCGAAGAGGGTCTGGCGTACGGCCTCGACGTGGCCGGGGGCGGCGGCGGTGAGGACCGCGAGTCCCGCGTCGGTGAGGATCGCCCAGCTCACCCGCTTGTCGGCGGCGCACGGCTCGCGCCGCGCCCAGCCGCGCTCCTCCAGTCGCTTCATCGCGTGCGACAGGCGGCTCTGCGAGGAGTTGAGCTCCGTCGCCAGCTCGCTCATCCGCATCATCCGGCCGGGCGCCTCGGAGAGTTTCACCAGCATGGCGTAGTAGGCGTGCGGCATGCCGGAGTCGCGCTGCAGCTGCCGGTCCAGCTCCTCCTGGACGAGCTGCGAGGCGGCCATGAACGCACGCCAGGTGCACTGCTCGTCATCGTCCAGCCATCGCGTCACGGCGCAAGCTTACTTGAACTCTCAACAAAGCGGGAGTAATCTACTTGAGAGTTCAAGTTTTTGGGAGGAATCATGCCGGTCCAGCGGCTCAACCACGCCGTTCTCTTCGTGCGCGACGTCGAGCGCAGTGTCGCCTTCTACCAGGAGGCGCTCGGCTTCAAGGTGGTCATGGGCATGCCGGGCGCCGCCTTCCTGCAGGCCTCGGGGTCCAGCAACGACCACGACCTCGGCCTCTTCGAGCTCGGCGCGCAGGCGGGTCCCTCGGGAGCCGGGCGCTCGACCGTCGGCCTCTACCACCTGGCCTGGGAGGTCGACACGCTGCGGGAGCTGGAGCGGATCGCCGTCAAGCTCAGCGAGCTCAACGCCCTCGTCGGCGCCTCCGACCACTCCACCACCAAGGCCCTGTACGCCAAGGACCCCGACGGGCTGGAGTTCGAGGTCTCCTGGCTGGTCCCCGCCGATCTTCTCACCTCAGAGACGCTGAGCGGGCGCAGCGGTATCAAGCCTCTCGACATCGCCAGGGAGAAGGAGCGCTACGGCGCCGACACCCGCGGCGGCCTCGGCGTCTCGATCCCCGTCTGATCATCTCGCGTGGCCGGGACATCCATCCGGGGAACGACCGACCCGCGTGGGGGGAGAGGGGGGTGATCCGGCGGAGGCCTCCCCAGCCCTCCGCCGGATCACGGACTCCCCGGACCTGCCCACCCGATTCGGGGATACTCCCTTTCTTACGATTTTCAACCGTCCATAATTTCCTCGCGGGGGTCAGAGCCTGCCGAACCAGTCGCGTACGGCGTCGATCCCGCCGGTCCCGAGGGCGACCATCAGCGCGCACCGGGCCTTCGAGGGCGCCAGGCCGCGGGCTCCGATCGCCCCGACGCGGGCGGCGAGCCCCGTACCGAGGCGCATCTCGTCAAGCGGGACCGCACCGGTACGGCACCTCGACGCGACGACCACGGGGATCCCCCACTCCGTCAGCTCGGCGATCGTCGTGAAGAGCCCGACCGGCACGTTGCCCAGGCCGGTCCCCTCCAGCACGACGCCCTGCGCCCCGGCGTCCACCACGGCGGTGAGCAGCACAGGGTCGATCCCCGGATAGGTCTTGATCAGCGCGACGTCCGACGCCGGGTCCCCACCGAAGGCGGGCGGCCGGCGCGGTGCGGCGGACAGCGTCTCGACCCGGCCGCCGGTCACCCGGCCCAGCGCGGGGAAGGGCGCCGACGAGAACCCCGCGACGCTGGTGGCGTCGACCTTGGTGACCCAGCGGGCCGCGTGGATCTCGTCGTTCACGCACACGACGGCCCCGGCGCCCCGCAGCGCGCCGTCGGCCGCGGCCGCGAGCGAGGAGGCGAGGTTGCGCGGGCCGTCGGGGGAGAGCTCGTCCAGGGAGCGGACGGCACCGGTCAGCACGATGGAGCCCTGTTCGGCCGCCCGGCCCGCGAGCAGATCCACCAGGTACGCGGTCTCCTCCAGCACGTCGGTGCCGTGAGTGATCACGACACCGTCGAATCCGCGTTCCAGGATGGCCGAGCGCGCCCGGCGGGCCAGCTCCAGCATGGTCGAGGGGGACATGTCCCAGCTGGGCTCCGCCATCACGTCCTCGGCCACCACGTCCGCCGGGATCGCGCCGGGCGGGAGGGCCTCCAGGAGCTCGGCCCCGGAGGCGACACCCGGACGACCGGGGGCGTAGGAGTGGGCGATGGTGTCACCGGTCGCCAGCAGCAGCACACGCTTCAAGGACGGGATCCCTTCGACGGGCCATGTTCGGTCGCCTCTATTTATAACCCATAGGTACCCCTATTGGGGTTATGTTCGGGCGGCGCGGCGTCACCTGCCCCCAGAGCGAACGGCGCACCGGACGGGGAACGCGGGCGGGCTCCCGCGATGTCAGGAGGTCCGGGCGAGGAAGTCCCGGTAGTAGGTGATGAAATCAGGCTGCGAACCGTCGACGTCCGTGAAGCCGTACTCCGCCGCCAGCCCGCCCGTGCTGTACGAGCCGCCGGTCCTGGCCATGATCTCCGGGTCGGCGGCGAGCGCGGCCACCGCCCGGCCGATGTAGGCGGGCGTCTCCGAGGCGGCGAAGTGCGGATCCTTCAGCGCGCCGTCCCGCCAGTTCTCCTCGGTGACGCCGAAGTGGTCCAGCATGGCCTCGGAGCGCAGGAAGCCGGGGGTCAGCGCGACCGCCGCCACACCGTGCGGCTTCAGTTCGGCGGCCTGGTTGCGGGCGAGCCGGATGACCGTGTGCTTGGCCAGGTCGTAGAAGAACGAACCGCGATAACCGCCCAGTACCTCGTCGACATCACGCTCGGTGCCGTCGGTGATCTCGACGACCAGGCCGCTCCGCCGGGCGATCATCAGCGGCAGCGCGAAACGGCTGGTGATGATGTGGGTGTCCACGGCCCGGTGCAGCATGCGCAGCCCGTTGTCCAGGTCGTGCTCCCAGAGCGGCCTGTCCCACTCGGCGAGCGGGTCGCCGCCCCACACGTCGTTGACGAGCAGGTCGAGCCTGCCTTGCTCGCTTCCGATCCGGTCGACGAGCGCGCGTACCTGCTCGGGGTCGGAATGGTCGCAGCGGACGGCGATGCCGGTCCCGCCGCGCGCCGAGACCAGTTCGGCGGTGTCCTCGATCGTCTCCGGCCGGTCCAGGTCGGAGCGCCCCTGTCTGGTGCTGCGTCCGGTGACGTACACGGTCATGCCCGCCGCGCCGAGTTCGGCGGCGATGCCGCGTCCGGCGCCACGGGTCCCGCCCGCGACGAGCGCGACGGCTCCGCCCGCCCGCACGGCATCTCCCTGGTGGTCCTGCACGGGATCTCCCTCTCTGTCCGGTCTCGGGTGCGGAGGCCACAGCTCGGGCGAGTGCCCCAGGACGGCGCGTGAGATCCCGCCGAGCCCCCACCCCATTAGTGAATGACTGTTTGTTAACAGTACCCGGTCCGGCTAGGTTTATAAACGAACAGCCGTTTATAAACGAGAGAGTAGGGTCATGCACGAGAGCACAGCGGGTTCGGTGTCGCCCCGGGGCCTGCCGGACAACCGCCCGCGATACACGATCACCGGGGAGAGCCCTGTCGAGCACGGGCAGGCGGCTCCCCTCTCCAGGGACCGGGACCGTGACTGACCCCGGCCCCGTCCAGCGGCCCGGACTACTGCTCACCGTGCTGTGCACCGCGCAGATCATGCTCGTGCTGGACCTGGTGGTGGTGACGGTCGCCCTGCCGTCGATGGGCGCCGACCTGGGCATCTCTCCGGCAGACCTGCAGTGGGTCGTCACCGCCTACGGCCTGGCGTACGGCGGATTCATGATCGCCGCAGGGCGAGCCGGCGACCTGTTCGGACACCGGCGCGTGCTCGTCGCGGGACTGGTGGTCTTCACTGCGGCGTCGGCCCTGGCCGGGCTGGCGAACGGCCCGGCGACCATGTTCGCCGCGCGAGCCCTGCAGGGAGTGGGCGGCGCCCTGGTGTCACCCACGGCACTGGCACTGGTCACCACGGCGTTCGCCGAGGGCGACGCGCGCAACCGGGCGCTCGGCGTCTGGGGTGCGGTGGCCTCCGCGGGGGCGACCGGCGCCGCCCTGGTCGGCGGCCTGCTGACCGACCTGGTGCACTGGCGGGCGATCTTCATGATCAACCTCCCCGCCGGCGTCGCTGTGATCGTGATGGTGCTGCGACTGGTTCGCGATCATCGCCCCGGCGGGGAGCGCCGCCTCGACCTGGCCGGAGCCGTCCTCCTGACCGGCGGCATGGTCCTGCTGGTCGCGGCGGTGACCCGCGCGTCCCAGGGCGGGACGGCGACCACCTGGTTGATGGCGGTGGCCTCGGCCGTCGCTCTCGGGGCATTCGTGGTCGTCGAGCGCCGGGTGGCCGTGCCGCTGGTGAAACCGGCGATGTTCGCCAACCCCCACGTGAGGTACGGGAACCTGATCTGCGTCCTGTCCGCCTCCATCGTGTTGGTGACGCAGTACTTCACCACGCTCTCCCTGCAGAACGTGGCCGGGCTGTCCCCCCTGCAGACCGGGCTGGCCTTCGCCCCCGTCACCGCGGTCATCGTCGCGGTCTCCGGAAGGGCGGGGGCCCTGATCGCCCGGTTCGGGCTGCGGCGGATGCTCGCGGGCGGTGCCTCCGCCTCCGCGCTGGGGCTGCTCGTGCTCGGCCTGTCCCCGGCGGACGCCCTGTGGGCCGGGGTCCTGCCCGGCCTGCTGCTCAGCGGGCTGGGCGCCGGATTGATGTTCGCCCCCTCGATGATCGTGTCGACCACCGGGGTGCCTGAGGGCGACCAGGGGCTGGCGTCCGGGCTGCTGAACACCTCCTTCCAGCTCGGCGCACCACTGGGCCTGGCGGTGATGAGCGCGGTGGCCGCCGCTGTCACCGGTGGAGAGACCGGCGCGCAGGCGCTCGCCGACGGCTACCGGTCAGCCTTCCTGTGGGCTCTGGCACTGCCCACGCTGATCGTCGTCGCCGTCGCCGCCCTGCCTCACGACCGGTCCGCCCAGCCGGAATCCTCCTCGGCCTGACCGGGACCCCGGGCCGCCCGCAGGCCGCTCCGACACGACTCCACGGGTGTGGGAACCCGCCCCCGGGCTCCCACACCCGTGAGACCCCGGGGGCGTCGGGGACCTCGACGCCGTTTCCGCTCCAGACCCGGGCTCCGGCTCACGCCGGAAGGCGCCCCGGCGGTACAAGGGTGGGGTAAACCCCACCTTTTTCCGGGATACCTCGCCCATGTGCCCGAGCCGCCGCAGTCCCTACGGTGGTCCCATGAGCGGCATCGAGGCGACCACCCCCTGGTCGAGGATCAGCGCCCACTGGTCGGCACAGACCTGGCTCCGCACCGCGCACCTGGTGACGGGCCTGCCGATCGCCCTGCTGGGCGCGGCGGTGATCGTGGGCCTGACCGTGGCGTCGGTGCTGTTCGTGTGGACCGTGGTGGTCCCGATGGTCGCGCTGCTGCTGTTCTTCTGGGTCGTCCGGCTGCTCACCCGGGTGCAGCGGTCCCGGTTCGCCGCCTTCCTCGACGTCGACATCCCCCCGGTCCCGCACCGCCCGCTGAGCAGGAACCCCTTCGGGCGGCTGCTCCAGGAGGCCAGGACGCGGAGCACCTGGCGCCGGCTCTCGTACCACCTGCTGGCCCCGCTGATCAGCGGCGTCGGCGCCGCCTCGGTCGTCGGGGCGTGGGCGGGCGGCCTGGTCACCGCCGCGCTCGCGATGCGGAGCTGGGCGATGGGGGAGACCTGGCAGAGCACGGTGTTCATCCTCGTCTCGGGGACGCTGCTCGTCTCCGGGCCGTGGGTGGCCCGCGGATTCGCCGTGCTGGACGTGATCGCCGCCGAGGCCCTGCTCGGCCCCAGCCTCAGCGACCAGCTGGTGCTGCGGGTCGAGACGCTGCGGGAGAGCCGGGCCGGGGTGGTCGACGCCGCTGACGCCGAGCGCCGCCGTATCGAGCGGGACCTGCACGACGGCACCCAGCAGCGGCTGGTGTCGCTGGCGATGAACCTGGGCATGGCCCGTGCGACCCTCACCGACCTGCCGGAGCCCGCCCGCGAGGTGATCGTGCAGGCGCACGAGGAGGCCAAACAGGCGCTGAAGGAACTGCGCGACTTCGTCCGGGGGCTGCACCCGGCCGTGCTCAACGACCAGGGCCTGGACGCGGCGCTGTCCGGCCTCGCCGCGCGGGCCCCGTTTTCCGTGCGGCTGGACGTCGACATCTCCGAGCGGGTCTCTCCCACGGTCGAGGCGGTGGCGTTCTTCGTCGTCTCCGAGGCGCTGACCAACATCACCAAGCACGCGCGGGCGTCCGGCGCCGAGGTCACGGTGGAGCGCCGCGACGACCGGCTGCACCTGGCCGTCCACGACGACGGCCAGGGCGGCGCGGACCCCGACCTGGGAACGGGGCTGCGCGGCCTGGCCCGCCGGGTCGGCTCCGTGGACGGCATCCTGTACGTCGACAGCCCGCCGGGCGGGCCGACGACGATCAGAGTGGAGCTACCGTGCGCGTAGTGCTCGCCGAGGACTCCGTACTGCTGCGAGAGGGGCTCATCCGCCTGCTCGGCTCGGTGGGCATCGAGGTCGTGGCCGCCGTCTCCGACGCCGAGGGACTGCTGCGCGCCGTGGACGAACACGTTCCCGACCTCGTCGTCACCGACGTGCGGATGCCGCCCTCGCACACCGACGAGGGCCTGCGCGCGGCGCTCGTGCTCCGCCGCCAGCGACCGACGCTCGCGATCCTCGTGCTCTCCCAGTACGTCGAGGAGCGCTACGCCACCCAGCTGCTGTCCACCGCGACCAGCGGGATCGGCTACCTGCTCAAGGATCGGGTGGCCGACGTCGAGGAGTTCCTCGACGCGCTGCGCCGGGTCGCCGCCGGAGGCACCGCGCTGGACCCCGAGGTGGTCGCCCAGCTCCTGCTGCGCAGGCACAGCGACCCGTTGGACCGGCTGACCCGCAGGGAGCACGAGGTGCTCTCGCTGATCGCGGAGGGCCGGTCCAACACCGGGATCGCCGAGGCCCTGGTGGTCTCGGAGAGCGCGGTCGGAAAGCACATCAACAACATCTTCACCAAGCTCGACCTCTCCGGCGCCGACAAGGACCACCGCCGGGTACTCGCCGTCCTGCGATTCCTGAAGGTTTGAGAACATGCCGATACGGAGCAACGCCAGAAAAGCCTGGATCGTCGTGGGCGGTACGCTCACCGCGCTCACCGTGGCCCTCACCTCCATCGCGGCGTGGAGCGAGGTCACCCAGGCCCGCCGGGTCTCCGAGACCACGCTGCGGTCCCACGCGCTCACCTCGCCGGGGATCGTCGTGGAGACCACCGGTTACGTCAACGTCTCGGTCGTCGGCGGCGCGGAGCGGCGGCTGGACCTGGAGCGGACGCTCCAGTGGACCCTGGACCGGCCCGTGGTCACCGAGGACTGGGACGGGCGGACGCTCACGATCGGCGTCCGCTGCCCCGGCGGCGACCGTCCAGACGGCCCGAACTGCCGGGCCGACTACACCCTGAGCCTGCCCGGGACCACCGACGTCGAGGTGCAGAACCGCTTCGGGACCGTGTCGGTCAACGGTGTCTGGGGCGACCTGCGCCTCTCGACCGCCACGGGCGACGTGGTCGTGGACGGCGCGCGGGGCGCGCTGCGGGCACGGACGGAGGTGGGGAACGTGCACGGCACCGGTCTGATGTCCGCCGGAGCCGATGTCGAGACCGGTATCGGAGACGTCGAACTGGGGTTCGCGAGCCCGCCCGGCGACGTCAGGGCCGTGGTGCGGACGGCCGGGGACGTGGAGGTCAGGGTGCCGGGCGAGGACGGTTACGACGTGCGGGCCGACGACGGGAACGCGACCGTCCAGGTACGGCGCGACTCCGCCGCCCCGCGGCGGATCACCACCCTGACCGCGGCGGGCGAGATGCGTATCCTCCCCTCGTGACCCGCACCCCTCACCGGCGGAGTATTGCGCACGCAGGTTTGACCGGGTCAAAACCAGTACGTGGCCCTCCCCGCCCTCGTGCGGGACTTGAATGGGAATCATGCTTCCCTCCGACGACCCGCAGGGCCAGGCGGTCATCGACATCGCGGCGCGGCTCTTCGCCGCGTTCGGCTACGACGGCACGTCGCTGCACGATATCGCGGAGGCCTCGGGGGAGGACATGACGTGGCTGCAGCAGCGGTTCGGCGACAAACGTGAGCTCTACCTGACCGTCGTCGACCACGGCAGCCGGATGGAGCGCGGCATCGTGACAGATGTGCTCAGCGCCCTCCCGGCCGCCGACTCCGAGGAGGCCCGCGCCGTCGTGTACCGGCTCGCGACGCGCTTTCTGGAGTTCTTCCTCGCCAACCCGCAGGTCCCCTCACTGTGGGCACACCGCTGGCTCGGCGACGCCGCCGACATCCCCGAACTTGAGGCGACCTACAAGGACCCCGTCATCCACCTCGTCTGCGACGCGTTGCGCCCCGCCGCGGAGGCCGGTCTGATCGACGACCGGGTGAACCTGGAACAGACGGTGCAGACGCTGATCTGGAGCGTGTACGGGTTCATGCACGGCGAGATCAACACCGATGGGCACGGCTCCGCCTCCACCGACCCACAGGCGCGGCAGGACTTCCTCGCCCATCTCCAGCAGTTGGTCGACCGCATGCTGACCCCGCGCGGCGCCTGAGGGCGTGCGCCGGGAGGTCTCCCACGGTCCCGGAGCGGCCTCGTTGCCGGCGGTATCGGTTACCGTGTCACCGATCACGAACACGGGACCGGGGGAGGCACACCAGTTCGGAATGGCGGTCCTCTCGACGCCGGACCTCGGCCGTGCCCAGAATGTCGGTGAGGTGTTTCCACCGGCCAGGACGTTCCGCGCGTCCTGACAATCGCGAGAACCAACGGGGAGTTGTCGAAGGATGACCGCAACGACCATCTCGGCTCGGGGCGAGACCCTGGCCTTTCCCGACGGCTTCGTCTGGGGGGCGGCCACCGCCGCGTACCAGATCGAGGGCGCCGCGCGAGACGACGGGCGCGGTCCGTCGATCTGGGACACCTTCTCCCACACGCCCGGCAGGACCGCCGGCGGCCACACCGGCGACGTGGCCTGCGACCACTACCACCGCTACGCCGGCGACGTCCGGATGATGGCGGAGCTGGGTCTCGGGGCGTACCGGTTCTCGGTGGCCTGGCCCCGGATCCAGCCGTCGGGCTCCGGACCCGCCAACGCCGCCGGGCTCGACTTCTACGACCGGCTGGTGGACGAGTTGCTGGCGGCCGACATCGCGCCGTACGTGACGCTCTACCACTGGGATCTCCCCCAGGCGCTGGAGGACCTCGGCGGGTGGACCAACCGTGACACGGCCTACCGCTTCGCCGACTACACGCGGATCGTGCACGACCGGCTCGGCGACCGCGTCGGGACGTGGATGACGGTCAACGAGCCATGGGTGGCCGCGGTGCTGGGGTACGGCATCGGCGCGCACGCGCCGGGCCGCGCGTCGGCGGCGGAGGCCTTCCGCGCCTCCCACCACCTGCTGCTCGCCCACGGGCTGGGGGCCCGGGTGCTGCGCGAGGCGGGCGCCCGCGAGATCGCCCTCACCCTGAACCTCGCACCGGTGATCACCCCCGGCCAGGTGAGCGATCCCGACCTCGTGCCGTCCGCCGAGGACGCCGAGGCGGTGAACCGGGTCGACTGCCTCATCAACCGGCAGTTCCTCGACCCCGCCCTGCGCGGGAGCTACCCGGAGCCGGTGCTCGCGATCATGGACCGGATGGGCGGGCTCGGCCACATCCACGACGGCGACCTCGAAGCGATCAACCAGCCCGTCGACCTGCTCGGGATCAACTACTACACGCCCTGCGTGGTGCGGTCGGAGCCGGGTGAGCCGGCCAACGCCGCCTATCCCGGGAGCGAGGACATCCGCTTCAGCGGCGCCCACGCCCCGACGACCGCGATGGGCTGGGCGATCGTGCCGACCGGGCTCACCCAGCTGCTCACCCGGCTCTCCCGCGACTACCCCGAGGTCGGCCTGCTGGTCACCGAGAACGGCGCCGCGTTCGACGACGTGGTGACGGGCGACCGCGTGCACGACACCGACAGGACCGCCTTCTTCGAGGGCCACCTGCGGGCCGCGCACGCCGCCATCGAGGCCGGTTCGGATCTGCGCGGCTTCCTGGTCTGGTCGCTGCTGGACAACTTCGAGTGGGCCGAGGGATACGACAAGCGCTTCGGGATCGTGCACGTCGACTTCGAGACGCAGCGGCGGCTGCCCAAGGACAGCGCGCTCTGGTACCGCGAGGTGATCCGGCACAACGGGCTGCACCGCGAGCGTGTCAGGCGTCCCACGCTGGAGGCGGTCGCCGCCCGCGCCGGCGTGTCGAGGTCGACGGTCTCCCGGGTGATCAACGGTGAGGGCACGGTCAGCGACGAGTTCCGCGCCATCGTCCTGGACGCGGTCAACGAGCTGGGCTACGTCCCCAACTCGGCGGCCCGCTCCCTGGTGACCAGGCGCACCGACTCGATCGCGCTGGTCGTCTCCGGCTCCCCGGCCGGGGCGTACCCCGACGACCCGCTGTTCTCCGCGACCGTCCGCTCGGCCACCCGGGAGCTGGAGGACGCGGGCAAGCGGGTCACCCTCATGCTCGCCGACTCGGCCGAAGGCCGGCTCCGAGTCGAGCGGTACGCCGCCTCGGGACACCTGGACGGGGTGGTGCTCGACTCGACGCTGAGCTCCGACCCGCTGCCCACCGCGCTGGCCCGTACCGGCATCCCCGTCGTGTCGCTCGGCAGGCCCGCGGTGTCGGCGCCCACCTCGTACGCCGACATCGACAACACCGGCGGCGCCGCCTCGGCGGTCAGGCACCTGCTCGCCCGGGGACGGCGGCGGATCGCCGCGATCGCCGGTCCCCCGGACACGATCGCCGCGCAGGACCGGCTCAGGGGGTACCGCGAGGCACTGCGCGACACCGGGCACCGGTCGATCATCGCCGTCGGCGACCTCACCCTCGCCTCGGGCGCGGACGCGATGCGCCAGCTGCTGCGGGACGACCCGGCGCTCGACGCGGTCTTCGTGGCCGGCGACCTGATGGCGATCGGCGCCCTGCGGGTGCTGAGCGAGTCGGGGCGACGGGTGCCCGACGACGTCGCGATCGTGGGGTTCGACGACATCGGGGCCGCCTCCTACACCGTGCCCGCGCTCACCACGGTACGCACGCCCAGGACGGACCAGGCACGGGCGGCGGTGCGCCTGCTCCTGCGCCAGATCGACGGCGGCCCCGCCTCGTCGACGATCCTGCCCACCGAGCTGGTCATCCGGGAGTCCACCTGACGCACCGGCCGCGAGCCCCGGTCAGCGGGAGGTCTGCAGGTACGCCTTGCGTTCGTCCGGGGTCAGCTCGCGGATGGTGCGGTCACCGGCGAGCCGGAGCACCTCCTCCATCGGGCCGCACACGTCGCACCGCCAGACCCGCACCGTGGAGTCGCCGTGCGCGGTGACGAGGTTACGGCTGTCGCGGGCGAACTCCACGCTCTCGACGGAGGCGCCGTAACCGCGGAAGACCACCGGCTCGCCCTCGCCCGCGGCCGCCTGGATCCTGACCGTGTTGTCGTTGCCGCTGCTGGCCACCCACTGCCCGTCGGGGCTGAAGGACACGCTCCACACCAGCCCCCGGTGGCCGCGGAGCACCACCGGCTCACCGCGTCCCGAGACGTCCCAGACCCGGACGGTACCGTCGCTGCCGCCACTGGCCAGCCGCCGCCCGCCGGGGCCGAAGGACACATTCCACACCATCCCCTGGTGGCCGCGGAGCACGAGCGGCTCACCATGTCCCGAGACGTCCCAGACCCGGACCGTGCCGTCCTCACCCGCGCTCGCGACCCGCCGCCCGTCCGGGCTGAAGGCGACATACCTGACCAACCCCCGATGACCGCGGAGCACGAGCGGCTCACCATGTCCCGAGACGTCCCAGACCCGGACCGTGCCGTCACTGCCCCCGCTGACCAGCCGCCGCCCATCCGGGCTGAACGCGGCGTTCCACACCGTCTCGAGGTGGCCGCGGAGCGCGACCGGCTCACCGCGCCCGGAGGCGTCCCAGACCCGGACCACACCATCCCGCGTGGCGCTCGCCACCCGCCGCCCGTCCGGGCTGAAGGACACGCCGAGCATCTCCCCGCCACCGGGACTCAATACCACCGTGCCGCCCTTGCCGGTGACATCCCCGATGCGGACCGTCCCGTCACTGCCGGCGTCGGCCACCCGCCGCCCGTCCGGGCTGAACGCCGCGTCCCATACCTCTCCGGTGTGACCGCGCATGATGGCGGCGTCGCCCACCGCCGTCACGTCCCAGAGCCGTACGGTGCCGTCATCGCTCGCGCTGGCCAGCATCCGGCCGTCGGGGCTGAAGTCGGCGCTCCACACGGTCCCTCGGTGACCGCTCAGCAGCAGCGGGGCGATGGTGTCGCCCGCGCTCCAGACGTTGACCGTGCCGTCGTTGCCCACGCTGGCGATCCTGCGCCCGTCGCGGCTGAACGCCACCCCCTCCACGGTGCCGTCGTGCCCGCGTAGCACCATGGAGGAGCCGTCGCCCGGTATGTCCCACAGCCGCGCGGTGCCGTCGGTGCTCGCGCTCACCAGGCGCCGACCGTCCGGGCTGAACGCCACGTTCTCCACCGAGTTCTCGTGCCCGCGAAGCACGGTGGGCCGTTCCTTGCCCTCCGGATCCCAGAGCCGCACCGTACCGTCGCCGCCCCCGGTGGCCAGGCGCCGGCCGTCCGGGCTGAACGCCACCCCCAGGGCCCGCCCCTCGTGCCCGCGGAGCACGACCGAGGACGCGCCGGCCCACCCGCCGCCGCCCGCCTTCCACACCCGTACCGTGCCGTCGTCTCCGCTACTGGCCAGGCGCCGCCCGTCCGGGCCGAAGGACACGTTCCAGACCTCTCCCGTGTGCCCCGGGAGAACCGCGGGCCGGTCACCGCCGGTCAGATCCCACACCCGAACGGTGCCGTCGACGCCGGCGGTGGCCAGGTAGCGCCCGTCGGGGCTGAACACCGGGCTCCACGCCTGGCCTTCGTGCCCCCGCAACACGACCGGGTCCCCCGCCGGCAGACCCTGCCCGGTCGTCCGCCACACCCGTACGGTCCCGTCACCGCTGCTCGCGGCCAGCAGGCGCCCGTCCGGGGAGAAGGCGACGCCGCAGACCTTGCCCCCGTCGACGGGCAGGATCAGACGCACCCGGGAGTCGACGACCGCCTGTCGCAGGACCGCGGCGGCCTCGACGGTGGGGCTGACCTCGTACGCCCGCCGGGCCAGCAGCAGGCTGAGCTGGGGATCGAGCTGGAGCTGGCCTCGGGCGTCGGCGGCGAGCTGGCGGGAGTGGGCGAGATTCTGCTCGTACCTGGCCCGATCCGCCTGGACGAGGGCCATCACCGCCAGCGCGCAGACCACCATGCCGACCGCCGTCACGCTGATCAGCACCCGGCGGGCCCGCCTGCTGCCCGCCGCGCGCTCGCGGGCCTCGCGCGCCCGCGCGGCCTCCAGGAAGGCACGCTCGGAGTCGTTGAGCCGGTCGAGCTCGCGACCGTCCCAGGCGGTCAGGCGTATCCCCCGGTAGAGCAGCTCGTCCTCACGCCCGTGCTGCTCCCACTCCGCCGCGGCCTCGGTGAGGCGCCGGTGCAGGCGTACCAGCTCCCGATCCTCGGCGAGCCAGCCCCGCAGCCTGGGCCACGAGCGGATGACCGCCTCGTGCGCCACCTGGACGCTGTCCTCGTCGACGGTGAGCAGCCTGGCCTCGGTGAGCCTGGTCAGCACGGTCGCCACCGCCGTGCCGTTCGGTCCGGACAGCAGCTCGTCGGGAGCGACGCGACGGCGGGTGTCCTCGGTGCCCTCGCCCAGCGCGGTCAGGCGCAGGAACACGTTCTTGACCAGATGGCGCTCCCGGTCGCCGGACTCGTCGTAGACCCGCTCGGCGCTCTGCGCGATCGCCCCCTGGATGCCGCCGGCGGCGCGGTACCCGGCCAGTGTCATCGCGTCGCCCCTGCGCCGCTTCCACGTCTCCAGCAGCGCGTGCGAGAGCAGCGGCAACGCCCCCGGCTCCCGGCGGCAGTCGCCGAGGATGGCCTCGACCAGCGCCCGATCGACCTTGAGCCCGGCGCGGACCGCCGGTCCCGTGACCACCTGCCGCAGATCCTCCTCGTCCATGGGCCCGATCAGCAGCTGCCGGTCGCGCAGCGCGGCCACCAGCGGCGGGTACTCCGCGCACCGGGCGTAGAAGTCCGCGCGGACCCCCAGCACCACCCGCGCCCGGTCGTCGGTACCGTCCGCCGCGGTGAGCAGCCAGTCGAGAAAGGCCACCCGCTCCCTCTCGTCGCGGCAGAGCGTGAAGACCTCCTCGAACTGGTCGACCACTATCACGGCGCGCGCCGATTTCGGCCGTCCCTCAAGCAGCTGGCCGATGTCGAGGCGGGCGCTCCCGTGCTCGGCCAGCAGCCCAGCGTGGAGCACCGAGGCGCTGGCCCCCACCTCGTTCGCCATGGCGATCGCGAGCTCCTCCAGCGGATGCTCGCCCGGGGTCAGCAGCAGCGTCGGCCACGCCTTACTCCCCCACAGTGCCCCGTCCCACAGCGCCGGTAGCAGGCCCGCCCGCAGCAGCGAGGACTTGCCGCTCCCCGACGGGCCGAAGACCGCCAGCAGGGAGGTGTCCTCCAGCCGCGCGCGCAACTCACCGACCAGCTCCCGGCGCCCGAAGAACCGGTCGGCGTCACCGGGATCGAAGGTCACCAGTCCCAGATAGGGGGCGTCCTCGTCCTTTCTGGCCCGCTCCGCCGCGTCGGCCGAGGCGAACTCCGCGGCCAGCGTCCGCCACCGCTTCTCCCAGACCTCGGGATCGCCGCCACACGCCTCGACGTAGGCCAGGGTGACCGCGAGCGTGGGAAAGATCTCTCCACCGGCCGCCTCCGACAGCGCGGTCACCGAGTAGTGCGCACGCCGGGACAGCTCCCGGTAACTCGGCCGCCCGGCCTCGGTCCGCAGCTGCCGCAACTCTGACGCGAACCGCTGTAGCGGACTCGCGTCGGGATCGAGAGCCCTTTCCGGTCGCCCCATTCAGCCCCCGCCGGCACGCGATCGTCGCTCGTCTTCTCCCGAAGATCGATTCTGGACAAGCGAGATGCAACCATGCCTGGCCGTACCGGTCCAGTGGATGGCAAGAATCCCTCGTGGACATGACGAAATCGGCGCCCGTCGAAAACGACGTCGCCGATGGGCACCTCACCCCCGCACCGGCCCCTTGAGAAAACGGTGCGGGGGTTCTCGTGCCGCCGTTTCGGAATCGTTCTCATGCGATCCGGTGGCGAAGCGCCGGCTCCTCCGTTCCCCGGCGGAGGGCCGGCGGCCGGGCACCGCCAGAACCGACTTCGGCCTGCGGACCGATGTGGGCGGAGACGGGTCCCGGTGCTCGGGCGCGCCTCACGTCATCCAGCCGCTTTCGCGGCGCTCGTGGCGGGCGCGGTCGGGGAGGTACGCGGATGCGAGCAGGGCTACATCTCCGGCCTCGACACCGGGGAGGATGTCACATGGCGTCCCTTCGGTCAGCGAGCCGTCTCATCGACGGCTTTACTCACCTGTTTAGCGGTTTCCGGTTTGTCCAGCACATATCTCATGCACTGGACAAACAACCCTTGGTGCGACGGCGGACCCACTTCCTCCCGTCATGACATGTGAGCAGCCCATCGCCGATCCGGGCGAGACGCGCTCAGCTGTGCACCTTCTTCCCGTCCGCGCCGACCGCGTACCAGTCGGCGCCGAAACTGTTGAGGTCCTGCCCGGTCGTCTCGCCGGCCTTGGTGTCCTTGATGAAGTAGTAGAGCGGGTAGTGGTTGTAGGTCACCTGGGTCGTGCCGTCATCCCGCTTGGTGGTGCCGAGCAGCTGCTCCTTGACGCCCTTGCCCGCTCTGGGCTTTCCATCCGTGAGGTACGGCGGCCACGCCTGCGCGCAGGGGCCGGAACACGACGACTTCCCGCCCTTGTCCTTCTCGAAGAGGTAGAGCGTGCGGCCCCCCTCGCCGACCAGTACCTTTCCGATCTTCGTATCTCCCAGCCGGACCTCGGCCCTGGTCCCCGACGGGGCCGAGGGCGAAGACGGTGCAGGGGTCCCCGGCGATGTGGGCGACGCGTTGACCTGGTTCGCGACCATCGGCTCGGTCGCGCTCCCGTCCCCGGCGCCGCACCCGGCCGCGAACACCCCGAGCGCGAGCACGCCGGCATGAAGCAACTTCCTCATCTCCGACCCTCCAGGTAGCGGTGTACTGCTGCTGCACAGCAGACACTCCGCGCCCCCGGCACGGGGCCACGACACGTACCGCTTGGCCATGCCTTTGCTCACCGCCGACATCTCGCTCAGTGGAGGCGAACCGGCCGGACAGGTCCCGGTCCCCACCACCGCTGGGAGCCGCCGTCGAACGGGTGCCGGAGCAGGTTCCGGGCGGCGCCACGGTCCGGGCCACCCTGTGTCCCCTTCAACGCCTGTGCCCGAGAGCACATCGACCGGTAACCTCACCGACGAGACGCTGCTCCGCCCCGCACGCGACACCGACATCGCTCCTCAAGCACGACCCTTCCCGCCCACGACGCTCAGGGGCAGGGCCGCTCTCTGGATTCGATGCGAGAGAACTACAGATTGTGGGGTAAAGGTGGCGGTCGGACGGGATTCGCAGGCGCCGAGGGGAAGGCTACGGCTGTACGGGTGGATGCTCGCGCTGGCCGCAGTGGTCCTTATCGCGGACCAGACTTCGAAGACCTGGGCGATCTCGGCGCTCTCGGACGGCGAGCGTATCCCGGTGATCCCACAGCTGATCCAGCTGCGGCTGCTGTACAACCCCGGTGCCGCGTTCTCGATCGGGGCGGGCACGACGTGGGTGTTCGCGCTGGCGGCGGCCATCGCGGTCATCGGCATCCTGTACACGGGGCTGCGGCTGCGCTCGGCCGCCTGGACCGTCGCGCTGGGCGGGCTTCTGGGCGGCGCCACGTCCCACCTGCTTGATCGCCTCCTGCGTTCCCCCGGGTTCGGCCGGGGGCATGTCGTCGACTTCATCGACTACGGCGGCCTGTTCGTCGGCAACGTCGCCGACATCGCCCTCGTCGGAAGCTGCGCCCTGCTCATGCTGCTCAGCCTGCGCGACGTCCCCCTCGGGGAGGTGGCCGACCGGGGGCATGCCTGAGTCGCGAGCCGCACCACCCCCGGGCCCTCTGCCCCTGTCACGAGAATTGCCGTGCCCCTGTCTCACCCGGCGGAACAGCCGTCTCCGGCGGTTCCAGGAGGCCGGAGGTCTGCCAAGGTGGCGGCCCTGACCGATCCTTCCCCTCCTCCCTCTCCGGCTCTCCTCTGACGACGAGGCTGACTCCCGCGACCACCGGCTCGCACGGGGATGCCGCCGGCAGGCGCATGGCAGCGCGCCCCGAAACCCGCACCCGTTCTCCTCCGCCTCCCCTGGAAGGCCGAGCGTGCCGGGACCCGGTTGTGCGGCGCTTGCGGATCGCCGTGCCGGCCTCCGGCCACCGCGCCGTCCAGGGCGCCGATGTCGATGTGCACACGGACCACGTGGGCGGGCGCGGCGGTGCGGCCCTCTAGTGGACGCCGGAGCGGCGGCGGTGTGCCTTCTGGCGGCATGCCGCGCCGCAGAACCTGGCGGGCCTGCCCGTGCGCGCGACGTGGATCGGAGCGCCGCACACCTCGCATCCCGACGGGCCCACCCCGGCACGACTTTCGTTACGCGGTGCTGCCGCCACCCATGTTCCGTTACGGTTGACCGTCACGTTGTCGCGTTTCGTCGCGCTGTCACGTCGCATCGCCCCCCGCGCGCCATCGCGTCCCGCCACGGCCGGCTCGGCCTCCGCGCGGGCGTCGTAGTCCGCGCGTGCGGCGGCGATCTCGTTCTGGTGCCGCTCCGTCCAGGTGACGAGCGACTGGATGGTGTCGTGCAGGGTCACGCCGAGCGACGTGAGCTCGTAGTCGACCCGGGGCGGCACGACGGGGTGCACAGTGCGGCGCACCAGGCCGTCCCGCTCCAGATGGCGCAGGGTGACGGTGAGCATCCGCTGGCTGACGCCGTCGATCTCCCGGCTCAGTTCGGTGAACCGGAGGATGCGCCGGTCGAGGAGCGCGATGACGAGCAGCGACCACTTGTCCGCGACGCGGTCGAGGATCTGGCGGACCTCGCAGTCCTCCCTGGTGTCCCACTGCCGGGCGTCGACGTGGGAGCCGGTGTCCGCGCAGTGACTCGGTGACTTCGAAGTGCCTTCTTCCATGGTCGTTGATGGTGCCTCATGATGCGACTACTTACAAGAGGGAACCAATCACGGTCCCTCCCTTCCCGCAAGGAGCCGTCTCGTGTCCACACCACTGTCCCCACCGCCCGGCGGCGCCGACCGTACGGATCACATCGGCGGGCGCGCCCGGGGCATGCTGCTCGTGCTGTGCGGCGCGATCTTCCTGGAGGGGATCGACGTGGCGATGCTGAACGTGGCTCTGCCGTCGATCCGCGCCGATCTGGGCCTGACCACCGGATCGCTGAGCTGGGTGATGAGCTCCTACATACTCGGCTACGGCGGCTTCATGTTGCTGGGCGGGCGAGCCGCCGACCTGCTCGGCCGGCGGCGGATGTTCCTGGCGTGGCTCGGCGTCTTCGTCGTCTTCTCCGGCCTGGGCGGGTTCGCGACCGAGGGCTGGGTCCTCGTCGTCGCCCGTTTCGTGACGGGAGTGGCCTCCGCGTTCATGGCGCCCGCGGGCCTCTCCATCATCACGACGAACTTCGCCGAGGGGCCGCGGCGCAACCGTGCCCTGCTGGTCTACGCGGGTACGGCCGCGGCCGGATTCTCCCTCGGCCTCGTCGTCGGCGGCCTGCTGGCCACGGTCAGCTGGCGATGGGTGTTCTTCGCGCCGGTGATTCTGGCCTCCGCGATCCTCCTCGCCGCCCTTGCCCTCATCCCCGGCGACAGCCGCCCGCCCCGCTCCACCGGAGGCTTCGATCTGGCCGGTGCGATCACCGTGACCGGCGCGATGTTCGCGCTGGTGTTCGCGGTCGTCCGGCTGGAGGACCCCGGCTCGGGATGGGGCTGGACGGTCGCCGCGCTCGCCGCCGGGCTCGTGCTGCTCGCCGCCTTCACCGCGATCGAGCGGCGGTCGGCCGCACCGCTGATACGCCTGGGCATCCTGCGCTCGGGTCCGCTCGTCCGTGCCAACCTCGGCGCGCTGCTGTTCGGCGGCTCGTTCTTCGGATTCCAGTTCCTCGTCGTCCTCTACCTGCAGGAACTGCGCGGCTGGTCGTCGTTGCAGGCCGCCCTGGCCCTGCTGGTCGTCGGCATCGACGCCGTACTGGCCCCCACCCTCACCCCCCGGCTGGTGAACCGCTTCGGCAACGTCCGGGTGATCCTCGGCGGGCTGTGCCTCGCCGCCGTGGCCTACGCCCTGTTCCTGCCGGTCGGTCTCGACTGGACGTACGCGGCGATGTTCCCGACCATGCTCCTGCTCGGTCTCGCCTTCGCCCTGGCGTACGGGCCGCTCACCATCGCCGCGACCGACGGCGTGCCCGAGAGGGAGCAGGGGGTCGCCGGCGGCCTGCTGTACACCTCGTTCCAGTTCGGCTCGGCGCTCGGCCTGTCGGCGGCGACCGCCGTCAACGTCGCCGCCACCGGGGCCGGCGGATCGCTCCTGGCGGGGCTCGACGGCTTCCGCGCGGCCCTGTTCGTCCCGGTCGTGATGGTCGTCGCGGGAGCGGCCATCATGGTGTCCGGCCTTCGCGGGCGCACCGGGTCCGGCGGCACCCGCCACCGGACCCCGGTCGTCGCCGAGGCCGGGTAGGGCGGGCGTTCCGGGATATCGACAGGATCGGCGACGCGCTGGGCGGGAACCGCTTCGCGACCGACTTCGACCACGGTGACGGGCCGGCGCCCGATGAGGCCCGATCGATCGTCGACCGGGCCCCCGTGCACTGACCCTGCACCCCCGTGTGGAGACGCCCATCAGGTCAGAAGGCGTCGCCCCAACGGCCGCAGTCGTCGAACTTGTCGGTGCCCTCGCACACCCGGACCTTGAAGTCGTCGAAGCCGCTGCTCCCCTTGAACCCGCCGAACCGGTCGATGTCACCGTGACCGAGGGTCTTGAAGACCTTGGTGTGCGAACCGAACCGGTCGTGCCACTTGAACCACACGTAGCTGTAGGAGCGGTCGCGGTCACGGTCGAACAGGTCGCCGTAGAACCAGTAGCGGCCGCCCTCCTTGGTCCAGTAGCCCTTGAAGTAGGACCGGTGCCCGAAGTCCTCGCCTTGGCCGAAGCCGGAGTAGTAGGGGCCGAAGAAGTGCTTGCTGAAGGTCTGTGCCTGCTGCGGGGCGGTCGCGGTGGTCGTCGTGCCGGCGGTCGAGGCCGTCGCCGCCGGGGCCACGGCCACACCGGCCAGCAGTGAACCGGCCAGGGCCGCTCCGGCGAGAAGTGCGCGCTTCGTGCTCATGTTCATGCTCCCGTGAGTGCGGTGTGGAAACTTGTCGTTCGGACACCACAGACGTTAGAAAGCTACGAAGAACCCTTCTGCGTACGAATCCACACTCATCCCCGAGAGTGCACTATTACGCATTCCCGCCCTTCTATGACGGCCGAGGGACCCGCACCGCGGCGGTCCGGGATCGAACGGCTCCCGATGCCGGCGCCACCCGAGTCATGATCACGTCATCGCTCCGGCAGGGATCTCCATGAGGGCGCGCTGGATCGGCCGGGCGACGGTATCGATCATTACGGTGCTGGCGCGTGAAGATCCTCATGCTGACGGGCGCCGCGGCGTCCGCCCTCGTCCTGTCCCTGCCCGCCATCGCCGCGACGGCACCGGCCGCTCTTCCCGAGCCGCCGTCCGTCACCGTCGCCCGAACCGAACTCGACCAGTTGAAGACGGCGGAGCCGCGCCCGATGACCGGCTACTCCCGCGCCAAGTTCCCGCACTGGTCCGCTCAGGGCGGCGCCTGCAACACGCGCGAGAAGGTCCTCGCCAGGGAAGGCTCGCTCGTCTTCCAGGACGGCCGGTGCCGGGCCGTCTCCGGCACCTGGAGGTCGGCCTACGACGGGAGGATGATCGCCTCCGCGAGCCAGGTCGACATCGACCACATGGTCCCCCTGGCCAACGCGTGGCGCTCCGGCGCCGACGGCTGGACCACGGAGAAGCGGGGCGAGTTCGCGAACGACCTGAAGAACTCCCAGCTCATCGCCGTTTCCGCCGCGTCGAACAGGAGCAAGGGCGACCAGAGCCCCGACCAGTGGCGCCCGCCGCTGGTGAGTTACTGGTGCACCTACGCGCGTGCCTGGACCGACGTGAAATTCGACTACGACCTCACCGTGACCGATGCCGAGCGGGCGGCACTGAAGAGCATGCTCGACACCTGCGACGCGGAATGAACGAGCGGTACCGGTCCGAGGTGACCGCCGGTCCCGGTGGGGTGATGACCGACGAGGTGGGAACCGTCACCGGAGACCTCACCGTGGTCACCGAGATCGCCGGCGGCCAGGCCGCCGTCCGCGTGCAGTACACCGGCGCGGAGGAGTGGTACGTCGCCACGGGCAGCCCGCTCCCCGTCTCGGCGGGCAGTGGCGAGGGGATCCACGAGGCGGTGGTGGCGATGATCCGGCACGGCGCGCCCGAGGGCGTCGCCCAGGCGACCGGCTGACACCACCGTCGACGCCCCGCTCTCCGGCCGGCGGGGAGCGGGGCATTTCTCGCGCGTACCAGGCCGGCGCGGGCGGTGCTCCTGGTCGTGGTCGGCCCGGGATCGTCCAGGCGCCGATGAGAGGGTACGCGGATCTGCGTACGGTGAAGCCTCGGGTGAGCGGATGTCCCGGCGCGGCCGCGCGCCCAGACTCTGCGCATGCCGACCATGCTCATTCGTGCCTTCCGCGTGCCCGACCTCCGGAAGAAGATGCTCTTCACTCTGGCGATGATCACGCTGTTCCGGTTCGGGCAGATCCTGCCCGCGCCCGGCGTGAACGTGGTCGCGGTGCGGGAGTGCCTGAACACGACCCGCGGCGGGCTCATCGACATGTTGCAGCTGTTCAGCGGCGGGGCGATGCTGAAACTGTCGGTGTTCGCCCTCGGGATCATGCCGTACGTCACCGCCGGCATCGTGATCCAGTTGCTCACCGTGATGGTCCCGCGTCTGGAGGCGCTCAGGAAGGAGGGGCGTCAGGGGCAGGCGAGGATCACCCAGTACACGAGGTATCTGACGGTGGCACTGGCCGTGCTCAACGCCACCACCGTCGTGTCGCTGGCTCGCGCGGGCCGGATCTTTCCCGGCTGTGACCGGCAGATACTGCACGACCGGAGCCCGATGACGATCGCGGTGATCGTGGTCACCCTGGTGGCCGGGACGTGCGTGATCATGTGGCTGGGCGAGCTGATCACCGACCGGGGGATCGGGAACGGCATGTCCATCCTGATCTTCACGCAGGTCATCGCCGTGTTCCCCTCCTACATGTCGAACATCTTCCTGCTCAGCCCGTTCGCCCTGGCGACGATGCTGGTCGCGGGCGTCTTCCTGGTGGCGGCGGTGGTCTTCATGGAGCAGGCGCAGCGACGGATCCCGGTGCAGTACGCCAAGCGGCTGGTCGGGCGCAGGATGTACGGCGGAACCTCGACCTACCTTCCGCTGAAGGTCAACCAGGCCGGGATCGTCCCCGTCATCTTCACCTCGTCCCTGCTCTTCCTGCCGCAGCTGGCGATGCAGCTGATGGGCGGCACGGGACCGGTCGCGGCGTGGATCGCGCGCTATCTCGTCTCGGGCGACCACCCGGTCTATGTGACGACGTACCTGGTGCTGATCGTGGCCTTCACCTACTTCTACGTGTCGATCACCTTCGATCCCGCGGAGGTGGCCGACAACATGAAGCGGTTCGGCGGGTTCGTGCCCGGCATCCGGCCCGGACGCCCCACCGCGGAGTACCTGCGGTTCGTGCTCTCGCGGTTGACGGCCCCGGGAGCGGCCTATCTCGGCACGCTGTCGCTGATCCCGATCATCGCGTTCATGCTGCTGCGCGATCCGGCGACCCAGCAGAACTTCCCGTTCGGCGGAACCACGGTCCTCATCATGGTCGGGGTGGGCCTGGACACGGTGAAGCAGATCGAGGCGCAGCTGGAGCAGCGCGACTACCGGGGCTTTCTCAGGGGATCGTCAACCCGGATCTGACCGCGAAGACGACCAGCTGGGCGCGGTCGCGGGCGTGCAACTTGACCATGGCGCGGCTGACGTGGGTGCGAACCGTCTCGGGGCTGATGACCAGCTCCGCGGCGATCTCGTCGTTCGATCGGCCGGTGGCGACCCAGGCGACCATCTCCCGCTCCCGGGGAGTGAGGGTGTCGAGGCCCTCGACCGGGGTGATGTCGTGCCGACCGAACAGCCCGATCACCTTCCTGGTGACGGACGGGGAGAGCAGGGCCTCGCCCGAGGCGACGACCCTGATCGCGTGGGTGAGCTCCTCGGGAGCGCTGTCCTTGAGAACGAATCCGCTGGCCCCGGCCTGGAGGGCGGCAAAGATGTACCGGTCGACCTCGAAGGTGGTGACGACGACCACCCGGGTGGTGTTGAGCGCGGGATCGGCGGCGATGGCACGCAGCGTGTCGATGCCGTCCATGCCGGGCATCCGGATGTCGAGGAGGAGGACGTCGGGACGGGTGTCGCCGAGCAGCCGGAGAGCCGCGGCGCCGTCCGCGGCCTCACCGGCGAACTCCAGGTCGGGCTCCCTGTCGATGAGCGCCCTGAGCCCCATGCGCACGACGGCCTGATCATCGGCGAGCGCCACGCGGATCGTGCCCGCCGGGGAAGTCACGAGGTGTCCTGCGGCGTCAGCCACCGCGGGGCGTCGGTCGTGGAGCTCTCCGGCCTCACGCGATGTCCGGGGAAGGCTTCACGTCGTGCCCGGGGGGAGCCTCGTGCGGTGCGCGGGGAAAGCAGGCCACGACCTGGAACCCGCCGCCCTCGCGAGGGCCCGCGCTGAAGGCGCCGCCGGCCTCCGTCACCCGGACCCGCATCCCGGCCAGCCCTCGGCCCTCGTCCGTTCCGGCACGGCCGCTCCCCCTGTCCGCGACCTCCAGAACGAACCGGCCCGGGTCGCCGGAGACCCGGACCAGGGCTCTGGTCGGGCCGGCGTGGCGCAGGACGTTGGTCAACGACTCGCGCACGACGCGATAGACCGTGCCTTCGAGGTGCGAGGGAACGCTCGGCTCGGCCGGTTCGACGTCGACGGGCAGCCCCGCCGCGCGCACTCCGTCGATCAGCCGGAGCAGGTCGTGGTCGGCGGCCACCGGGTCGATGAGGTCGAGCGCGGAGCGGAGCTGGTTGAGCGCCCGCACGCTGGTCGAGCGGATCGCCTCCAGCGACTCGCGAACCTGGTCGGGCCGCTCGTCGAGCATGAGCAGGGCGACCCCGGCCTGCATGGCGATGGTCGCGAGGCCGTGCCCGGCGGCGTCGTGCACCTCGCCCGCGATGCGCGCCCGCTCCGCGGCGATCAGCTCCCGTGCGCTCGTCGACGCCCGCGCCGTCTCGCCGACCGGCTCGGTGACCGTTTTCACCAGCAGCGCCGGACGGACCGGCGCCGCGGTCAGACCCCAGCTCGCCGGGACATCCGTGCCCGTGATCCGGTCGCGCGAAGTCTCCGCGTCGAGGACCTGGCCCGCCGGGAGACCCGCGCCGGAGAACCTGGCCGCGACACCCGCGTCCAGGGGCTGACTGGCCGCGCTGCGGGCCTGGACGAGACCGCTGGACGGCCACGGGATGGCCAGCCAGCCCACCCAGGCCAGCATGAGGATGACCGGCAGGTCACGGACCCGGCCCAGGCGGGAAAGCGCCACCGCGGCCGCCGCGAGGGAGGCGTGCGGACGGCCGTCCGGATGCGTGGGCTCGGTCACCGTCCTCCATCAGAACAGACTCGGGTGAACCGATCCTAGCCAGTGCCGGGCGGTCCCGTCCGGACCCGGAGGTGAGCGTGCCCTGACCGCCTACCGGCGGTCTCGCAGGGATTCCAGCAGGCGCGACAGCTCCTCGGTGACGGCCGGGAGGTCGCCGGGATCCGTCGAGCGGGCCAGCCACAGGGCCGCCTCGTTCATCGCGCCGGACAGCAGCCGGGCCAACGGCTCCACGGGTCGGCGGGCGATGACCCCCGCCTCGATCAGCGTGACGAGCGCCTCGCTGAGGTGCCGCGCCGAGGACGCCTCGTCCATGGCCCGCCACTCGTTCCAGCCGAGCACCGCGGGGCCGTCGACGAGCATGATCCGCTGTATGTCGGGGTCGCGGCTCACCGCGAGGAAGGCCCGGCATCCCGCGACCAGCTGCTCCCACGGGTCGTCGTGCGCGTCCGCCGCCGCCGAGACCCGCTCGCCCACCTCCCGCTGCACCTGCTCGACGACCGCGTGGAAGAGGGCGGCCTTGCTGTCGAAGTGGTGGTAGAGCGCGCCCTTGGTCACGGCCGCCGCCCTGACGATCTGCGCCAGGCTCACCGCGGCGTACCCGTGCCGCGCGAACAGCGTCCTGGCCTCCGTCACCAGCGTGCGCCTGGTCTCCAGTCGTTGCCGTGCCCGATCCATCGCGGCCTCCATCATTGGCATACCGATGGTATGTTAACCTCACATACCGATGGTATGTGAATATGTCGAAAGGAGGGGGCCGTGTCCCTCACCAAGTCCCTCAGCAAGTCCCTCAGCAAGTCCCTCACCAGCTTCTACCCGGTCGTCTGCACCGATCGGATCACCGAGTCCCGTGACTTCTACCAGCGGTTCTTCGGCTTCGAGACGGTGTTCGAGGCGGACTGGTACGTGAGCCTGCGACGGCCGGAGCCGCCGTACTACGAGCTGGCGCTCGTCGACCACGACCATCCGACCGTGCCGGAGAAGTACCGCTCGGCGGTGCGAGGGCTGATCCTCAACTTCGAGGTGGCCGACGTCGACGCCGAGCACGACAGGCTGGTACGACGGGCGGGACTCCCGGTCGAGCTGACGCTGCGTACCGAGGAGTTCGGGCAGCGGCACTTCATCGTGGCCGCCCCCGACGGCGTGCTCATCGACGTGATCACCCCGACCGAGCCGTCCGCCGCCTACGCCGGACAGTACGCCGCTCCGTGACCCGGTGCGGCTCCGGCTGTTCCGGTCTCTCCGCGGACCAAGCGGTTCAGCCCCGGCCCAGCCGCCTGCCGAGGCGCTGGGCCGGGGCCTCGATCAGCCGGTGGGTCAGGTAGCAGAGCGGCAGCAGCGCGAGGAAGAAGAGCGGAAGGTTCGGGCTCACCCGCAGCAGGAGCGGGTGGAGCAGGTAGAGGGAGAAGCTGATCACCCCGAGGTGGGCGAGCCACCGGGGGAACGACCTGTGCCGCAGCGCGAACGCGCCGCCGAAGAAGGCGGCGGCCAGCAAAAGCGCGGGTGCCCAACCGGGATCGTCCTTGGCGAGGGCCCCGCAGGCCAGGACCGTCAGCACGGCGGCGATGGCGGCGGGCCATCGGATCGTCCCCTGCTCGGCACGGTAGACGGCCGTACCGGCGAACATCATGGCCGGCACGATCAGGCCCTGCCAGGCACCGATCCTGCTGCCCAGGACCACCAGCGCCAGCCCGAGCAGGCCGCCCGTCACCGCGGCGGCCGTGCGCGCCCCGCCGCGCGCGGCCGCCGACACCACGATGACCACGACGACCGCGACGCCGAGGAGCGCGGCGACCAGGTCGGCGCGGCCACCGATGACCGGACGGGGCAGCAGGAGTCCGAGAGGTACTGCCGACACCGCCAGGACGATCGCGACCGCCGCCGACCGGTGCGCCTGCCGCACGGTGAACAGCCCGACCGCCATCAGGTAGAACGCCATCTCGTAGGAGAGCGTCCACATCACGTCGATGACGGCGGGCACGCCGAGCAGCTCCTGCAGCATCGTCAGGTTCCCCAGGGCGACGAGCGGCGCCGGGCGGGCGCTCACGCCCGGGTGGAGGGCGAACGCACCGGCGTAGGCGAGCAGGAACGCCAGGCCGAGCGCGGCGAGCAGCAGGGGCAGGAGGCGGAATGCCCGGCCGACCCAGAAGACCCGCGGGTCGCCGCGCCGCTCCAGGGAGGCGGGGATGATATAGCCGCTGACCAGGAAGAACACGAAGACGCCCCAGGTGCCGACGTCGATCCTGCGGTCCACCTCGGCCCAGAGGTCCGGGATGAAGGTCCACCCGGAGTGGTGCAGCGCGACGGCCAGCGCGGCGGGTCCCCGCAGGGCGTCCAGCCAGGCCAGCCGGGAGGGAGTCGGGGCCATTCGCCCGACTTTAGGCGATAGAAACTAGTTCTCGGGTGCCGCCCGGTCCGCGGTGTCAACAGCCCGGTGAACCGGCCCGCCTCTCCGTGGACGGGCGTCACTGCTTGCGGCGGTCCGGCGCGGGCACTCCCAGGAGCAGCTCGCGGACGGCGTTCCAGGTCCGGTGGAGAGCCGCCTCGACCTCGGGAGACCTGTCCCCGAGGATGCGGGCCCAGGCGCCCCGGTCCCCGGGCAGGACGCTGGCACCGGCCCGCAACCCGGTGCCGGCGAGCACCGCGTGCATCGTGTCGGCCACGACCTGCGCGGGCTGCGCGGCGGTGACGACGTACAGGGAGGACAGCAGTCCGAATCCGGCCATCACCGCGGGTCCGGTCACCGGCCGTTCCCCCGGCACCAGGCGGAGCGGGTCGGCGAAGAGCAGCCGTGCCGAGGTGTCACGCACCTCGACGTCGCTGCAGTACGCCGTGTACGCGTGCCGCTCCCCCCGCGCCAGCCTGCCGGCCATCAGCGTCTCGCCCAGCACCACCGTCGCGTCCGCCGCGACGGTGACACGGAGCCGCTGGTAGTACCGCGAGCCGGCGAACGGGATCGTGGTGTCCGGCAGGTACTCCAGGTAGCCGCCCGGCCCCGCGGTGAGATTGACGAGCTGGGTGGCGTAGTCCTGTTCCATCCGGTAGATCCGGGTGGCGGCCTGGGTGGTCAGGTGGACGGACGAGCCCTCGCCGCAGGAGACGTCGACGCGGTAGCGGTCGCCCTGGAGAACGCCGCCGCCGGAAGACATGAACATGAGGTACGGCATGTCCGGGCGCTCGGGGTCGTAGTACAGCGGGCGGGCGATCTGCAGCGGCGTCTTCTGGTAGTGACCGGTCAGCTCGGTCCGCCCGCCGGCCCGCTCGAACGCCAGGTGCAGGATCCCGACCTTGCCGGGGCTGCCGACCGGCAGCATGTCCAGGTCGGCGGCATGGCGCGCCACCGAGCCCGGCAGCCACTCCGGCTGGTAGCGCTCCGGGACCAGATGGTCGATCACCGCCCCGGAGCGCACATCGCCTCCAGCCGCGCCTCGATGAAGTCGGCGACCTCGGTGACACCGGTGCCGGCCAGGCAGTCGGTCAGCACGACCGGCCCCGCCCCGCGCACCGTGTGCGCGTCCCGTTCCATCACCGACAGGTCGGTGCGCACGTACCGGGCGATGTCGATCTTGTTGATGACCAGCAGGTCGGAGTCCGTGGTGCCCGGGCCGCGCTTGCGCGGCATCTTGTCGCCCGCGGCGGTGTCCAGGACGAAGATGTAGACGTCGGCGAGCACCGGGCTGAAGGTGAGCGTCAGGTTGTCGCCGCCGCTCTCGAACAGCAGCATGTCGATGTCGGGGAACCGGTCGAGCAGCTCGGCCGCCGCCGCCAGGTTCATGCTCGGATCGTCACGGACCGCGGTGTGCGGGCAGGACCCCGTCTCGACCCCGACGATCCGCTCGGAGTCGAGCACCCCGGCCATCGTGCGGCGGACGTGTTCGGCGTCCTCCTGTGTGTAGATGTCGTTGGTGATCACGCCGGGGCTGTGCCCCCTGGCGATCAGGATGGGGACCAGCATCTCGATCAGGGCCGTCTTGCCGGATCCGACGGGCCCCCCGATACCGACCTTGAACACCTTCCGCGGTTCCATCTCGTGCCCTTTCAGGTGATGAACAGACGGGCCGCCGCCCGCTCGTGCGCGGCCGAGACCGTGTCGGCGATGGGTACCGAGCCGTTCAGGTCCATGGGGTCCTCGGCGGCGAGCGCCGCCCGCGCGACCCGGGCGAGGTCCGGCCGGACCTCGCCCAGGATCCGCTGGGCCCGGCGGAAGTCGGTGCGGCCCAGCCGCACCGCCGCCGCCGTCCAGCCCGCGGCGAAGGCGTACAGGTCACCGGCCACCGCGTGCGCGACGGACACGCCCATGCCCGCGTGGATCACGCCGACCACGACCGCGTGGTTGCCCGGCACGGCCCTCTCCGCCACCAGGGCCGCCAGCCGGGCCGCCTCCGGCGAGGCGAACGCCCACACCGCCGTGTCGAGGACCTGCCGGCCGGTCCTGACCGAGGCGGAACGCTGCTCGCGGTTGAGTTTGATCGCGTGCAGCCGCTGGTCGACCTCGACCAGCCGGTCCCAGTCGCCCGCTCCGGCGGCGCGGTGCGCCAGCACCAGGGCCGTCGCGTCCCCCGGCCCCACCGAGTTGTACAGCAGGTCGGTCAGCAGGCCACGCAGGTCCGCCGATCCGGTCGCCCCGAGCTGGACGTACCCCTCCAGCCCGTGCGAGAGCGTGTACAGCCCGCTCGGGAAGCCGGAGTCGGTGAGCTGCAACTGGGCGAGCAGCGGGCCCAGGTCGGTCAGGCTCATCAGATGAAGTAGAGCCTGTTCAGCGGCAGCTTGGTGGCCGGCTCGATGCTGACCGGCTTGCCGTTCACCGAGACCTTGTAGGTCTCCGGATCGACCATGATGTCGGCCAGCGTCGAGTTGCGCAGCATGTGGCGCTTGTCGACGGTCCGGCACTGGCGTACGCCCCGGACGGTCCGCTCCAGGCCGAGCCGCTCGGGCACGCCCGCGTCGATCCCGGCCTGCGACATGAAGGTGACGCAGGTCTCCTTCAGCGCGGTGCCGAAGGCTCCGTACATCGGCCGGTAGTAGACCGGTTGCGGCGTCGGCAGGGACGCGTTCGGGTCGCCCATCGGGGCCCAGCTGATCATGCCGCCCTTGACGATCAGGTAGGGCTTGGCCGCGAAGGAGTGCACCTGCCAGAGCACGATGTCGGCCAGCTTCCCGTCCTCCAGCGAGCCGATCGTGTCGGCCATCCCGCAGGTGCGGGCCGGGTTGATGGTCAGCTTGGCCAGGTAGCGCAGCACCCGGAAGTTGTCGTTGCGCGCGGAGTCCTCCGGCAGCGCCCCCCGCTTGTCCTTGCAGTGGTGGGCGATCTGGAAGGTGCGGGTGAAGGACTCGCCCACCCGGCCCATCGCCTGCGAGTCCGACCCGATCATGCTGATGATGCCCAGGTCGTGCAGGACGGTCTCGGCGGAGATGGTCTCGGCGCGCACCCGGCTCTCCGCGAACGCCACGTCCTCGGGGACGTCGTAGCTGAGGTGGTGGCAGACCATCGTCATGTCCAGCAACTCGTCCACCGAGTTGGCGGTGTAGGGCAGCGTGGGGTTCGTGGAGGCCGGCAGCACGTTGGGCTCCCCGGTCACCCGCAGGATGTCGGGGGCGTGCCCGCCGCCCGCGCCCTCGGAGTGGTACGTGTGGATCGCGCGGCCGTTGATCGCGCTGATGGTGTCCTCGACGAACCCGGCCTCGTTCAGCGTGTCGGTGTGGATGGTTATCTGGATGTCGTACTCGTCGGCGACGGACAGCGAGCAGTCGATGACGGCGGGCGTGGTCCCCCAGTCCTCGTGCACCTTCAGCCCGCAGGCGCCCGCCCGGATCTGTTCCTCCAGGGAACCCGGCAGGCTGCTGTTCCCCTTTCCGTACACCCCGATGTTGATCGGAATGGCCTCGTACGCCTGCAGGATGCGGGCGATGTTCCACGGTCCCGGGGTACAGGTGGTGCCACGGGTGCCGTCGGCGGGACCGGTTCCCCCGCCGACCAGGGTGGTGATCCCGTTGCTCAGCGCGTTCTGCGCCTGCTGCGGGGAGATGAAGTGGACGTGGGTGTCGATCGCTCCGGCGGTGGCGATGAGGTTCTCGCCGGAGATCACCTCGGTGCCCGCGCCGATGACGAGCCGCCGGTCGACCCCGTTCTGGGTGTGCGGGTTGCCCGCCTTGCCGATCCCGGCGATCCTGCCGTTCTTGATACCGATATCGCCCTTGACGATGCCCAGGATCGGGTCGATGACCACCGCGTTGGTGATCACCACGTCCAGGGCGGCCGTGGCGTTCCGCGAGGCGGGGTCGGCCGACATCCCGTCGCGTGCCGTCTTGCCGCCCCCGTACTGCGCCTCGTCCCCGTAGTGCCCCTCGGTGTGGTCCTTCTCCACCTCGACGACGAGGTTGGTGTCCCCGAGGCGGATCCGGTCCCCCACCGTGGGGCCGTACATGGTCGCGTACTGCTTACGACTGATCGTGGTCATCGGGGTTCAGCCCTTCTTCGCGGAGCCTGAGGAGCCGTTCTTCTTCGACGAAGCCGCCGCGGACCTGCCCGGCTCGTCGAGATAACCGCGTTCGCGCATTCTTTTCAGCGCCTTGCGATGCGCCTCGTGCGAGCGAACGCTTCCGTTGAGCAGTCCACCGAAGCCGACGATCCGCAGGCCCCCGCCGTACTCGACCAGCTTTACCTCCTTGGTGTCTCCGGGTTCGAACCGGACGGCGGTACCGGCCGGAATGTCAAGGCGCTTGCCGAACGCCTTGTCGCGGTCGAACCTCAGCGCGCGGTTGGCCTCGAAGAAATGGAAGTGCGAGCCCACCTGAACGGCCCGGTCACCGGTGTTGTGCACGGTCAGCTTCACCCTGGGCTGACCGGCGTTCAGCTCGATCTGTCCCTCGCCGTAGATGTAGACGTCGTCATCCGACATGGGATGTCGCCCCCCTCAGGTTCGCCACCGCCCGGAAGCCGTGGTGATGGTCGTCGTGGTCATCGTCGTGGTCGTGGTGATGTCCGGCCACCGCGGACGACGGTCCGCCGAGCCGTAGGAGCGCGCGTTCCCCGGGCATCACTTCCCACCGACGGGATCGTGACAGGAGACCAGCTTGGTGCCGTCGTCGAAGACGGCCTCGACCTGCATCAGCTTCAGCATCCCGCGTACGCCCGGCAGCACGTCGTTGGGCCCGACCACCTGCTTGCCCAGCTCCATGCACTCGGCGACCGTCTTGCCGTCCCGTGCCGCCTCCACGATCGCCGAGCTGATCAGCGCCACCGTCTCGCCGTAGTTCAGCTTCAGCCCGCGCCTGCGGCGCTGCTCGGCCATCTGGGCGACGAGGAAAATGAGCAGCTTGTCCATCTCGCGTGGTGTGAGATTCATCGGGGTCCTTTCTCCGCACGGCTATCCGGCGCGCTGGATTTTCGTGAACATCGGGATGGCCGCCAGGAACACCCAGGTCACCAGGACGAACGGCCAGGTGAGGGTGTGGCCGCCGGTAACGGCGAAAAGGTTGCCGATACCGGCGGTCAGCGCCGCCGCGGACACCACGCCGATCACCGCGTAGACCGCGCTCACCCGGTTCACCAGCATGAACGTGCCCCACAGTGCGAGCCCGGCCAGCACGGCGTTGTAGCCGTACAGGCCGGCCCCGAGATCGGCGGCCTGCGCGCCCAGCGCCCAGCCGGTGAGCAGGCCGACCAGGCTGGACAGGAGCGCCACCAGCCCGGTCACCCAGCCGGCCACGAACAGCCCGATCAGGAAGATCAGGCCGACGTACCACTGGTTCTGGAAGAACACCTGGCCGATGCCGCTGAGCGTGCCCCGCCAGAAGTCGTGCCAGCTCATCGCGGTGCCCGGAGCGGTGGCCGACGGCGGGGCCGAGCGCGCGTGCTCCGCCCAGATCCGGCTGAAGGACGGCCCGCCGATCACCATCACGCTGGTGACCACGCAGAAGGGCGCGGTGAAGGTCGGCAGGTTGTACGGGGTGAGCAGCACGTTCAGCGCCGAGGTGAGCACGCTCCCGGCGATCGCCCCGGCGACGACCAGGAGCACGGTCATCCACCGGGCTTCCAGGTAGAGCACCAGGCTGACACCGATCAGCGTGCCGCAGAACCCCTCCAGCCCCACCGAGACCCGGTCCCAGGTGACGCCGAACAGGTACGCGGTGGCCGTGGCGACGAGCGTGCCCAGCAGGCCGAAGACGCCGAACCGCCAGCCGCCGACGAACAACGCGACGATGAAGATCAGGCCCGTCCAGTGGTTGGGCTGGAGGTCGACCTGCGCGACCCCCCGGGGGATCGTCAACAGGTACTCCAGCGCGCGGCGCCCCCCGACAGGGTGCTCACCTCCGGGTGAGCCCGACGGCGGAAACGCCGATGTCATAAACGTCGCCCTTCCCGCCACTGACACGCGTCCTGCCCATGGACGGCCATCAAAGGTGAATCCACGATGTGGGCACACAGCACTACTTTCCATGTGCCGAACCGGCAAAAATCAACCAAGGCCAGCATTTGGTCAAATATCAAAGGTGCTGAGGTTAACTCCTGACTTAGACGCCAACCATGTGAGCTAGGGCATCTCTGTCGGCAGGCGCAAAAAGAGCCGAAGGAGCAAACAAGACGAAGGGGCCCAATAATGTCAGTCGGAATGAGCAGCTGGATATCAAGCGGGCTGAACACCGGTGATTCGGCCTGGATGCTGACCAGCACCGCGATGGTGCTGCTGATGACTCCGGGGCTGGCCTTCTTTTATGGCGGCATGGTCCGTTCCAAGAATCTGCTGACAACGCTTTACATGAGTTTCATCTCGATCAGCCTGGTGACCATCATCTGGTTCGCCTACGGATACGGGCTGGCCTTCGGGAGGGACCTCGGTGGCGCCGGGCTCATCGGCTGGAGCGATTTCCGGTTCGCGAACATCACCCCCGAGACGCTGTACCAGCAGATCCCCACGTACGTCTTCGCGCTGTTCCAGCTGACCTTCGCCATCATCACGGTCGCGCTGATCAGCGGCTCGATCGCGGGACGGGCCCGGTTCGGCCCATGGATGCTCTTCGGCGTCCTGTGGATGACCCTGGTCTACGCGCCGGTCGCCCACTGGGTGTTCTCCAGCACCGGCTGGCTCAAGCAATGGGGCGTGCTGGACTTCGCCGGGGGGCTGGTCGTCGAGCTGAACTCGGGCATCTCCGGGCTGGCACTCGCACTGGTGCTCGGGCCGGGTGTCGCCTTCCGGCGCAAGGACGCCCCGCAGCCCGCCAACATCCCCCTGGTCCTGCTCGGCCTGGCCCTGCTCTGGTTCGGCTGGTTCGGTTTCAACGCGGGCTCCGCGCTGACCGACGGCCCGCTGGCCGCCAGGGCGTTTCTCAGCACGATGATCGCGGGCTGCGCGGGGATGCTGACCTGGCGGCTGGTGGAGTGGATCCGCTTCCGGCACCTGACCAGGATGGGCTCGGCCAACGGCGTCCTGGCCGGACTGGTGGCCATCACCCCGTCCTGCGCGTTCGTCAACGTCGAGGGCGCGCTCGTCGTCGGCATCGTCGCCGCCATCGTGTGTACGTACGCGGTCGAGATGAAGCTGGTCCTCGGCTACGACGACACGCTGGACGTGACAGGCTTCCACGGGGCCGGCGGCATCACCGGCATCCTGCTGCTCGGGTTCTTCGCCACCGGCGAGCTCGTCGGAACCCCCGGCCTCTTCTACGGCGGTTCGATCGCGCTGCTGGGCAAGCAGGTGGTCGGTGTCCTGGCCGTCGGTCTGTACAGCTTCATCGTCACGTTCATCATCGGGAAAGTGGTCGACAAGCTGTTCCGGATGCGAGCGACCGAGGAGGAGCAGCGCGTCGGCTCGGATGTGGGCTTTGCCGAGGGGTGAGCCCGGCGGCCATCATGACGAGTCGCCGCCATGACCCCTCACCGCCGATCGGACCGCCCTGTTCACGTCAGCTGGCGCGTCAGGCCCCAGCTGCGCCACGGTGAGGGCGAAAGGCATCATCTGACCAGCCTGCAGGGGCTGGCCGCGTTGTCGCTCGACGCTCTCAGCTCGGTCGCCTACGGACCGGAGGCGATCGCGCTCATCCTGGTCGCCGCCGGTGGCGCCACGATCGGTTACACGCTGCCGATCACCCTGGCCATCGTCGGGCTGCTCACGGTGCTGGTGATCTCCTACTGCCAGGTGATCGCCGCGTATCCGAACGGCGGCGGCTCCTACGCGGTGGCCAAGAACGATCTCGGCGAACGGGTGAGCCTGCTGGCCGCCGCGGCGCTCATCGTCGACTACGTGCTCACCGTGGCGGTCAGCCTCGCGGCCGGTGCCGCCAGCCTCGCCTCGGCCTTCCCCGTCCTGACCCCGCATCTCCTGGCGATCTGCCTGCTGGGACTGGCCCTGCTGACCGTGGTGAACCTGTACGGCATCGCCGACAGCGCGCGGGTGCTGATGCTGCCCACCGCGCTGTTCGTGGTGAGCATCCTCGGCGTCGTGGTGCTGGGGCTGGCCCGCTCCCATCCGGCGGCCGTGGTGGGGACGCCCGTGCACGTCCCGGTGACCGACGCGCTGGGAGTGCTGCTGATCCTCAAGGCGTTCTCCTCCGGGTGCTCCGCGCTGACCGGCGTCGAGGCCATCGCCAACGGCGTGCCCATGTTCCGCGAGCCGCGGGTCGCGCGGGCGCAACGGACCGAACTGCTGCTCGGCGCACTGCTCGGGGTGATGCTGATCGGACTGGCGCTGCTCATCCACCGCGACCGGGTACAGCCCCGGCAGGACGTCACCGTCCTCGCCCAGCTGACCGCCGGCGCCTACGGCACGAGCTGGGCGTACTACGCGACCAACCTCGTGGTCATGCTCGCCCTGGCACTGGCCGCCAACACCAGCTTCGGCGGCCTGCCGGTCCTGCTGAGCCTGCTGGCCCGCGACAACCGCCTGCCCCACCTGTTCGCGCTGCGCACCGAACGTCCCGTCCACAGGTACGGCGTCGTGGCCGTGGCGGTGGCGGCCGCCGTGATACTGATCGCGGTGGACGCGCGGACCCACAGGCTGATCCCGATGTTCGCCATCGGGGTGTTCATCGGCTTCACGATCAGCCAGGTCGGCCTGGTCAGGCACTGGACGACCCTGCGCCCGCCCCACCGGCTCGGCAAGACGCTGCTCAACGGCACCGGTGCCCTGCTGACCGCCGTCGCCACCCTGGTGCTGCTCACCACCAAGTTCCTGGAGGGCGCCTGGGTGGTCGTCATCGCCATCCCGCTGCTCATGCTGCTGTTCGCCCGCGTCGAGCGCTACTACACCGCGGTCGAAAAGCAGCTCGGGCTCGGGCGGACACCTCCCAAACCCACCCGGCCCGCGGCGGTTGCCGAGACCGGGAAAGTGATCATCATCCCGGTCTCGGACATCACCACCAAGACGGAACGGGCCGTCAGCGCGGGCCTGGCCCTCGGTGGCGAGGTGGTGGTCGTCGCGGTGCGTTTCACCGAGGAGGGGGTGGACGACCTGCGGACGCGGTGGAACCTGTGGGATCCGGGGGTCCGTCTTGAGATCCTCGGCAGCCCGCAGCACACCGTGGTCCGTCCCGTTCTCGACTACATCCGGCAGGTCGCCGACGGCGGAAAATGGGTCGCCGTGCTCATTCCCACCGTCGAACCGCGGCACTTCCGCCACCGGGCCCTGCACAACCAGCGTGACCTTTTCCTGATGGTCACGCTACGGGAGCACACGGATGTGCTCGTCTGCCTGCTGCCCTTCCGAATCGGCATATAGACGACACCGGTGATTGAAGTGGCCTTTTATGTTATGCGTTACCTATAGGCTGATTTGAGTATCACGCCATAAGCTGATTTAAGTGTCACACTCGGCAGTTGGGTCGCCCGAATTGACATGATATTTCCGGCGAAAATGCCGGTCCCCCAGAAGCAATACCTAATCCTCCGCAAGCCAGCCGACTTTCTGATGGTCGCTTTGCCCTAAGCAGGAATGGCCGGTGCGAGCATCGCCAGAGAGGCAGAACCGATCATGACATCTGGGGGAAAAATGCTTCGAAAACTAATCCTGGCGCTGGCCCTGGTCACGGTGACCGGATCACCAGCCGCCACGACCACGGCCTGGGCGGACGAGGCGTCCACCGCCCCGGCGGCGCAGGCGGCCGTCGCCGCGCCGGCCGCGCAGAAGGCGGGTAAATGTGATCCCGGATCGCCGTGCGCGGCGGTCAACTGCGGTCCCGGCCGCGTCTGCGTGCCCTCTCCCAAGCAGTGTTTCACCACACCGTGCCCGCAGTACGACTGCGTGCCCATAGGCAACACGGTCGGCCAGCCGTCCTACCCGGGCTGGCACCCGCCGTACCCGGGCTGGCGGCCCCCGTACCCGGGCTGGCGCCCGCCCTACCCGGCCGGCTACCCGATCCCGCCGTACCCGGGCTGGCGGCCCCCGTACCCAGGCTGGCGGCCCCCGTACCCGGGCTGGCGCCCGCCCTACCCGGCCGGCTACCCGATCCCGCCGTACCCGGGCGGGCGCCCGCCGTACCCACCGCACTGGCCTCCCTACCCTCCCCGCTGAGGGACGGCGGACCGCTTCCTAGGGAAGTACTCCCGTTGGAGGCTCCTCACCCTTGACCGTGGCGAACGTCGTGCGGGCCATGGACCGCGGCGGCTCATCCGCGCCATACGGAGTGGAGTCTGAATCACGGATACAAAGGCCCAGGTCATCGATTGACGGCCTGGGCCTTTACGCTGTCAGATTCCAGGCCGTATATTCGCGATCTCCGTCGCGGAACGGAGAATCGGTATCCGCGTCGGCAGGACCCAGCTGGATCAGCGGCCCGACGACAGACGGGACATCGGATTGGCTCCTCTCGCGGTCGACGACGCCGGCAACGAACTGACCGCCTTTCACCACGGCGCCGAGACCGTGCCTCCCGGCGACGCCCCGCTCCCTCTCGCCCTGGTCGCCCTGTGGTCTCGCGGCCGGTTGCTTCTGGTGTTCAACCGCTACCGCCAGAAGTGGGAACTACCGGGCGGAATGATCGATGCGGGAGAGACGCCACGCCAGGCCGCCGTACGTGAACTCCACGAGGAGACCGGCTTCCACATCACCCGGCTGACCTTCTCCGGGTACGCCGAGTACGTCCTCGGACCCGAACGACGCACCGAGTACGCGGCCCTCTACCAGGCCGACGAAGCCGCGCCGCACGGCGCGTTCACCCCCGACGACGAGATCGAGGACATCGTCTGGTGGCACGGGCAGGAACTCCCCGGCCGCGTGCAGAACCTCGACACCACGCTGGCAGCACTTTCCCGGCTGTGAGCTTTCCGCAGGAGCGTCAGCGATGAGCCAGGCGGTCAAAAAGGGGCTCAGCCGACCATGGCACTCTGGCCTCCGTCGACCGGGAGCAGGACGCCGGTGATGAAGCGGGCCTCCTCCGAAGCCAGGAAGAGGGCCGCGTTGGCGATGTCCCATGCCGTACCCATGCCGCCCTTGAGCGGGACCCGCTGGTGACGACGGGCCTCGTAGTCCTCCCTCTCCTCCTTGTCCATGCCGTACTCCGTCGCGCCCAGGTCGACGCCGATCGGGGTGTCGATGAGGCCCGGCATGATGGCGTTGACCCGGATTCCGTAGCGGGCGTTCTCCAGGGCCATCTGCTGGGTCGCGGCGTTCATGGCCGCCTTGGACATCTTGTAGGTGATGGGCGGATTGCCGGGAGAGGGGTTTCCGGCGATGGCCGCGATGGAGGAGATGTTGGTGATCACACCACGCTCGGCGGCCCGCATCACGGGGAGCACCGCCCGGGCCATCAGCAGGATGCTGCCAGAGTTGATCATCATGTTCCGTGCCCAGTCGTCGGGCTCGACGGAGGTGGGAGAGCCGTCGCCGATGGCCACGCCCACGTTGTGGTGCACCACGTCGAGACGGCCGAAGCTCTCGACGCAGGTGGCGACCGCGGCCGACCAGTCGTCGGCCACCGACACGTCCCCTTGGACGGTGACCGCGGTTCCGCCCTGCTCCTCGACCAATCCCGCCGTGACCAGCATCGAGTCCAGGTCACGGTCGATGAGGACGAGTCTGGCGCCCTCCCGGGCGAAGATCAGTGCCGTCGCCCTGCCGTTCCCGATCATCTGGCCGGGAATCTGTCCGGCCCCGGTGATGATCGCGGCGTACCCCTCCAGCCGGCCGGTCACGAGGCACCCGCCAGGCCGGGGTCGATCTCGACGCCGAAGATGTTCGGCGCCATCGCCGTCATCGTGTAGAAGCCGACGGTCATCGGCACCCGGTCACCTCCCACGGCCAGCCCGTCGAGCAGGCGTCGCGCCTGCTCGCCACCTTCGCCCTCGGGCAACGGCGGAATACGTGTCGTCATGCCGTTACTCGTGAGTGTGTTCTGGTAAGCGCGCTCCCAAGCAGCCCATGCCTTACGACATGAGCGTTCTCCCTTTCGGGAGTTCCCGCTTCACCGCCAACCGCCCGGCCTTACGGCCTGGTCTCACATCGGCTCCACGAGCGTTCAACGTCTCCCGCAACTCTGGGCGACATGACCGCGAGCACGATCAACACCCCAGGAAAGCGAAACCCTTGCCGGCTACGACAAGACCACGACCAACCGGCCGCACCACTACCCTGAGTACACCAGAGCATAACAGAGCGTACTCGCGACCGAGCGGCCATCAGCCCTTCGATTGATCGTGGCGCTGATTCCCCCGAGCGTGTGCGGGGAACGATGAAGAGCATCCCCAGACACTGGAATCCAATTCGGAGATCCTGCGATCAAGTCGAGCACCGGTCGGCGATGACGGGCCTTGCGGCAGGGGCAACGGCGCGTTGAAAGGTGTGCCTCCGCCGGTCACATCTCACACGGTGATGACGACCTTGCCGCGCGCGTGCCCCTTCTCCAGATACCGGACGGCCTCGGGAACCTCGCCCAGCGGATACGTCCTGTCGATGATCGGCGTGATCTTGCCCGCCTCGATCAGCTCTCTCAGCAGCCGAAGGTCCTCCGCACGCGGCATCGAGAAGAGCCCGCGCAGCCGCTGCCCCACGAACGGTGCGAGCATGAGCGCCCGGAGCTGGCGATCGTTGCCTCCGATCCACCGCCCTCCCCGCTCGCCTCCGACGATGACGAGGGTTCCCCGGGGAGTGAGGGCACGCCGGAGGTGTGACAGCGGGCGGTTCCCTGCGGCGTCGAGGATGAGGTCGTAGTGACGCGCCCGGTCCGCGAAGTCCTCGCGGGTGTAGTCGATGACGTCGTCGGCGCCGATCGATCGGACCAGGTCCGCCTTGGTCGTGCCGCACACGCCGGTGACCTCCGCGCCGAACGCCTTGGCCAGCTGCACCGCGAACGTCCCCACGCCTCCCCCCGCACCGATGATCAGGACCTTCTGCCCCGGCTGCACCCTTCCCGCCTCGCGAAGACCCTTCAGGGCGGTGCAGGCCGAGACCGGAACGGCCGCCGCCTGCTCGAAGGTGAGGTTCGCCGGCTTCGGCGCGAAGCTGTCCTGCCGGGCGGAGGCGTACTCGGCGAAGGCTCCGTCGCAGGTGCCGAACACCTCGTCACCCGGTTTGAACCGGGTCACGTTCCCGCCGACCGCCTCGACGCGCCCCGCGACGTCCATCCCCCGGACCCGGACCTTGGGCCTGCGGAACCCGAAGCCCATGACACGCGCCAGATACGGCAGGCCCGTCATGAGATGCCAGACGCCCGGATCGACGGCGGCCGCGTGCACCCGTACGAGCAGGTCGTCGTCCCCCATCACCGGCCTGTCGATCTCCCTGAGTTCCAGGACGTCGGGGGAGCCGTACCTGTCCTGGACGATTGCCTTCACCGTGTCTCTCCTGCACTGTCCGCGTACTGGAAAACGTCGTCGAGCGAGACGTCGAACACCCGGGCGATCTGAAAGGCCATCTCCAGCGAGGGCGAGTAGCGGGCCTGCTCGATGGCGATGACGGTCTGGCGGGTCACGCCGATGCGGTCCGCCAGCTCCGCCTGCGTCATCTCTCCGTGCGCGAACCGGAGGGCGCGGATCGTGTTGGTGACCCTGGTCGGCTTCACCACGGCCAGAAGCCCCGGCGGTAGGCGAAGATCTTCGCGATGGATCCGACGACCGCGGACAGGACGAACATCAGATAGACGACGTTGGCGATCCAGAAGTGGTCCAGCTCGGCCAGCGACATGCCGAGCGCCGCCACCCCGCCGATGACGACGAACGACTGGCCGGTGTACTCGCCGAATCTGTAGATCTCCCGGTCACGCTGGTCCTTCTTGCCGGCGTCCTTGGGTGAGGCGATCGCGACCGCGATGCGCAGCACGATCGACATCACGATCGCGGCACCGATGCTCCACAGCATCGTCGACACGTACGGGACCTCGGTGAGCGGGACACCGTCCGCTCGCCCCAGAACGAGGACGAGGTAGGCCGCATACCCGCACACCGCGACCACGCCCATGATCCAGGCGCTCTTCTCTTCGGATGACATGCCTCGAATGTAAGGCAAAGCCAACATCATGTCTAGTTTTCTTAACATCACTCCGCGGCGGCCACCCCGAGGACACGAACGCCGTGCCCTCGTCCGGGCGCAGCAGCCCGACGGCCATGGCCGGCGCGGTCGTCTTCCCCGCTCCGTTCGGGCCGACGCTCGACCGGAGGCGGCGAGAGATCAGCGGTTGCGGCTCGCCAGGAAGCGGTGCCACTGCGGCGAGGTCCGGGCGAGCAGGCGCAGGGAGGCCGGGAGCGTGGGCCGCGGGTCGTTACCGCCCAGACGGAGGGTGGTCAGCGCGGTGAGGTCCGGGAGCCATTCGGGGACCTCCACCAGCCGGTTGCCGCGCAGATCGAGCTCGGTCAGCGCGGTGAGGTTCCGCAGCGGCTCGGGAAGCTCGGTCAGCCGGTTGTCGTGCAGGTCGAGCTTGGTCAGGCCGGTGAGGTCGCCCAGCGACCCGGGGAGCTCGGCCAGTTCGTTGCCCCACAGGTAGAGCCAGGCGATGCCGGTGAGGTTACCGATCGACTTCGGCAGGCTCGTCAGCCGGTTGTCCCACAGGCAGATCCTGGTGAGCGCGGTGAGGTCGCCCAGCCACTCGGGAAGCTCGGTCAGCCGGTTGTCCTGCAGTTCGAGCCTGGTAAGCGCGGTGAGGGCGCGCATCGACTCCGGCAGGCTGGTCAGCCGGTTGGTTTGCAGCTCCAACTCGGTGAGCGCGGTGAGGTTGCCGAGCCAGTCGGGAACCTCCTCCATGTGGTTGTAACCGAGGCGGAGCTCGGTGAGCGCGGTGAGATTGCCCAGTGACTCGGGAAGGCCGACGGGCGGCCGGCAGTGCGTCACGCCGAACGAGGTGAGCGCGGTGAGGTCGCCCACCCAGTCGGGAATGTCGAACGGCTCCCAGCCACCGCCCAGGGAGAGCCTGGTGAGAGCGGTGAGCTTTCGCAAGGAGTCGGGAAGCCCGGTCAGCCGGAGGTCGAACAGGGAGAGGCCGGTGAGAGAGGTCAACTCGCCGAGCCACTCGGGAATCCGAGCCAGCTTGTTGTGGCCGAGGTCGAGTTCGGTGAGGGCCGTCAGGTTCACCAGCTGTTCGGGGAGCCCGACGAGGTTGTTGTAGGACAGGCGGAGCCGGGTGAGGCCGGTGAGGTCGCCCAGCCACTCGGGAAGCTCGGTCAGCTCGTTGAAGGTCAGGTCGAGCTCGCGCAGCTGCGTCAGGTCCCTCATCCGCTCGGGCAGCTCCGTCAGCTTCAGCCCGCTCAGGCTGAGCGTGGGCGCCCCTTCCCGCCCGCACCTGTTGATCCGGGTCAGGGCGGCCTTCGGACCGTTCTTGACCGCCATTGAGAGATCCCCTTTCCGAGGCGAACGAAATGATCGGGGTGACCTGGGCGGCTCACCGGCGAGAAGCCTAGGGACCGGCACTTGCGGATGGCTGGTGTCCGTCTTTCCGAGCCGCACCGAACCCTTCGCGCTCCGCGCGGACCAGGCTCGGGCCGCGCCCGACCGGCACGTGCTTGAGGTCCCAGCACTGCGAAGCCCGCAAAAGCCACAGTTCGTCGCGGTGTTGGGGCGCGGGAGGAAAGGCATCCCGGGGTTACTCACTCCGGAGGAGCAATCACATCACCGGCGGTCCACCCCGACCCGGTCATCCGCCGGGATGAGCCGTGCCGTACGGTCCTGGGCTGACCCGGTGTCAACACCCGCGCTTCCGGCTCCACGTTCTTGTAACCGCCGGCTCCGGGTACGCCGGGCCGGTCACACCGCCGCCGTCGAGTGGGAAGGCGCGCCGCCGATCCATCGGGGTGCGCCGGGCTGGGACCATGCCCGTTGGATGGTCCGGTAGTCGATCACGGCGACGCCCTCTCGCTGAAGGAGTTCGCGGGCCTCCGGCGACGTGTCGCAGTTGACGATGAGCACCCGGGCATCGGGCGGGAAACCCGGCAGCTCACTCGACTGAACCGAGAACATGGCGGGCTCGAAGGCAGGTCTGTCCATTGATGACCCCGGGGCCCAGGATCGGTCTCACCGTTATTGGCTGTACCGCCGCTACCTGACCTCGGTAGCATCCCAACCGGCGCTGACCCGGCGCTTCGCAACGTGAGGGAGCGGGAACGGCCATGGGCTTCGGTGAAATCCACGAAGCGAGCTTTCAGTCGACGTCGACAGGCACCCGCGTCGACTACCGCGTTCTCACCCCGCCGTCCTGGCGAGACGCGGACGCGCTGCGCTTCATCGGCCGCGCGTTGAGCGATCCGCCGACGCATTGACCGAATGCCTTGGCCGGATTCACCGCTGGGTGCCGGTCGGCCGGCACCGTTCACCCAGCGAACGCTCGTGGTCAACACACTCGGATCAGCGGTCTGACGGACACCGCCACAAACGAGGCCGATGGCAGCGCGATCGCCTACGAGCACACCGGCAGCGGCCCGGCACTCATCCTCGTCGACGGCGCCATGTGCCACCGCGGCGCCTGACCGTGCGGTCCCTGGCCCAGGGCTCCCCGGCGGCGATCGGGAATCCGCGCTACAGCGGCACCGTCGCCCCGGCCTACCCCTCGGCGACCGGCCGGTAGGTGCACACCTGCACGCCCTTGTCGTTGATGGCCGTGGAGGCCAGTTCGAACGTGCGCGACGCGCCGTCGCCGGGGAAGATCGTCTTTCCGCCGCCGAGAAGCACCGGCATGATCATGAGTCGGAGCTCGTCGACCAGGCCCTCGCTCAGCAGGGTGCGCGCGAGCGTGGGGCTCCCCATCACCACCAGGTCGCCGCCTTCGCTCTCGTGCAGCTTCCTGATGTCGGCGACGGCCTCGTCGCCGGGGATGCGGGTGGTGTTGTTCCAGGTCAGCTCGTCGTCGCCCAGCGTCTTGGACACGACGTACTTCGGGATGGCGTTCATCCGGTCGGCGAACGGGTCGCCGGCCCGCCTGGGCCACGCCGCGGCCATCGTCTGCCAGGTGCGGCGCCCGAACAGCAGTGCCCCGGCCTTGGTCACCGCGTCGTCGAAGGTGCCGCCCACCACGTCATCATCGAAGAACGGGTGCGACCAGCCGCCGTGGGCGAAGCCGCCGTCGGTGTCCTCTTTGGGTCCGCCCGGCGCCTGCACAACGCCGTCCAAGCTCATGAACTCAACAATCACGATGCGCATGGGACTGGCTCCTCTGGGGTTGCGTTGCTGGTTTCCGGCGCCGCTGATCTGGTCGCGGCGCGAGGGATGAAGGTGTTACCTGACGGGCTGATCGGGACCGGCCGGTCAGCCGAAGTGCTCGGCCATCCAGGTGTCCCACGCGGACTGCTCGTCACGGCCCGCGAAGTTCTGGTGACCGAGCACGAGGGCGTCGCCGCGGCCGGTACCGGAGTGGATGAACCGGTACAGGCCCTCGTCCGTCCGAACACCCAGGTTGACGGGCAGGTTCGCGTAGTAGACGACCCCGGCGGAGCCGTCCGGGAGACGGACGTCGTCGCCCTCGGCGACGTCCTGCGTGACGCCCAGTTCCTGGGTGACGGTCTTCCAGACGGCGTCCGGGCCGCCCGCTCCGGGCCGGAAGGCCGTGGTGACCGATGGGGTGCGGCCGGTGAAGTGCGCGAGGTACTGCTTGAGGGTCTCCTGGTAGATGGGCCAGCCGGCCTGCATCGCCTCGAACTCGGTCTCCCAGTCGTCGCCGAGCATGCCACTCTGCACGATCCGCAGCACGGTCGTGCCGCCGCCACGCCCCTCGATGAGGTATTCGAGCGCCATGAACCGGCCGTCGGGGGCCGGCGCGCCGCGGGTCGCCAGGCGGGCGCCCGGCTCGTAGGCGGTGATCGTGGCCTGCTCGGTGTGGCCCAGCATGGTCAGGTTCGCCGGGCCGCCCTCGGCGGTGCCAATCTCGGTGCGTCCCATGAACCAGGAGTCGACGCCCGGCCCGGTCGCGATCGCGTCCCAGACCTGCTCGGGCGTGGCGCTGAGCTCGATCTCCTGGCTCAGCTCGAACGGGTGCGTCATCGGGTTTCCTTCATGCTCGGGTGGACGGCGACGACGATCCGGTGGTCGCGGCCGTGCTCGGCGGACTGGTCGTGGTACTTGGACACCAGGGTCGTGACGGCCCCGGCAAGCTCCTGGGCGAACGCGGCCCGGTCGGCGGCCGAGGCGAAGCGCACCTCGGTGTCGATCGCGAAGGTCGCGACGCGTTTGCGCGCCTTGGCGGCGCCGGCGATGAGCGCCCCGACGTCGCGGACCAGCCGGGCCGCGACGGCCAGCAGCCAGCCGGCCGACAGCTGGTCGGGAGAGCGGGCCGGGTCGGGCTCGACGGACGCCAGCGCGGCCGGGGAGATCACGTAGGAGGCCGCGGTCGCGCGCATGATGCGCTCGTTGACATTGCCCTTGCGCCGCTCCTCGATCATCTCGACGAGCCCGTGCGCCTCAAGCGTCTTGAGGTGGTAGTTGACCTTCTGCCGGGGCAGGCCGACCTTGGCGGCCAGCATGGTCGCTGAGGCGGGCTCGCTCAGCTCGGCCAGCAGCCGGGCCCGGATGGGGTCCAGCGAGACCTCGGCGGCGGCCGGATCCTCGATCACGGCGATGTCCTGCATGACCACAGGCTATGACCGACAAATTAACTTGTCAAGGAAGTCTTATTTATCGGCACACCGGCCCTGCAGGGCTCGGGTCCCGGCGAGCCCCCTACCGAGGTCAGGGCAGGACCACGCCGGGCTCTCTCCCGGAACCTGCCGGCTCCGTACGCGCCGAAGGTTGGCTCGCACCTACGCGATCCCCGCCCGCGAGAAGCGACAGGCGGCCAAAAGTGCGTCGGTTCCGGTCCTGGTATTCGCCATGCCGATGTACGTGCCACGGTGAGCTTTCGGGTGCGAGATAGCCTGACGTGGTGGGCGTCACCTCTGGTAGCTACGCGTTGGGACCTGAGTCCGGCCGGCTCATCGTCAATACGACCCGTACCGGGCTGGGCGCGAAGGCCGGCCATGACCTCACCATCGAGGTCACCCGTTGGCACGGCGATGCCACGATCGACGTCGCCGATCCGGCCGGCTCCTCGGTGACCGTCGAAGTCGACGCAGGGTCGTTCGAGGTCCGGGAGGGAACCGGTGGCATCAAGCCGCTCACGGACTCCGATCGTCGGGAGATCAAGAAGAACCTTCAGGAGAAGGTCCTGCACGTTGAGCGTTACCCGGCGATCACGTTCCGATCGACACGGATCAGCGGAACAGCGGAGTCGTTTCGCGTCGAGGGCGATCTCACCATCGTCGGTGTCACCCAGCCCGTCACGCTCCAGGGCCTGCTGACCGAGGACCGCGTACGCGGCTCGGCGACCATCGTGCAGACCCGGTGGGGCATCCGGCCCTATTCAGCGTTCTTCGGCACACTCAAACTCAGCGACGACGTCGAGGTACGGTTCGACGCCGGTTTCTCCCCGGGGCGGTGACTCCGAGCATGCGAGCCCGATGGCCCGATCTTCAGCTCTTGATCGAGATCGTCCACGAGTGCCGGTGAGGCCTCGCCCCCGTCACTCGGCTCCATCTCCTGAGGCCTCACACCGACGCCGACTTCCCGGTTCGGGTCTGGGCGAGCCGGTGGGAATCGCTGCCGGTCTCGATACCGGGCCGGACGGTCAGGACGTGGCGCTCAAGGTGTGCGGAACCAGGAGACAGTGACAGCCGGGATCAAGCTGCCGCGGTAGGTGACGGCGCACCTATCTTACTTTATGACGAGAAGATGAATGAAAGCTGAATTGTCAGCGCATCATGGATGCCTCACTTCGCCCTGTCGTCATATCTCACATAATTCAATATAGAACGCTGTTTTATCGCTATATGGGGCAAGCTTTCGAGGGATCACATGAAGCGTTGGATCGGCGTCGGGCTGGCACTGCTCCTCGGCGCCGCCGTAGTGGCGGCGATCGTGGTGGGCAACCGTGGCGGCGGCGCGGAGACGCGGGAGCTCACCCTGGTCCGCGGGGTGATCGGATCGGAGAAGAAACCGTTCTTCGACGATCGGCGGGTGCGGGCGGTCTTCGCCGAACACGGCCTCCGGGTGGAGGTCGACACCGCCGGATCACGCCAGATCGCCGCCTCGGTGGATCTCAAGAAGTACGATTTCGCGTTCCCGTCCAGCGCTCCGGCGGCCGAGAAGATCAAGCGTGACCGGGGCGCCACCCGCACGTTCGCGCCGTTCTCCTCCCCCATGGCGATCGCCACCTTCAAGCCGATCGCGGACGTGCTCGCCAAGGCGGGCGTCGTGCGGGACTCCGGCCTGGGCTACTGGGTGTTCGATATCAAGAAATATCTGGATCTGGTGGCCAAGGGCACCCGATGGGACAGACTGCCGGGCAACACCGCCTACCCGGCGCGCAAGCGCGTCCTGCTCACCACCACCGACATCCGCACCTCCAACTCCGCGGCGATGTACCTCTCGATCGCCGGCTACGTGGCCAACGGCGACGACGTGATCATCTCGAACGCGCAGGGCTCCAAGGTCGCCGGAGCCGTCGCCCCCCTCTTCCTCGACCAGGGATACTCCGAGACCTCCACCGAGGCTCCGTTCGAGGACTACCTGGCTCTGGGGATGGGGAAGACACCCATGGTCATGATCTACGAGGCGCAGTACGCCTCGCGCCTCTTCGCGGGGGACGGCCTGATCCGCCCCGACATGCGGCTGCTCTACCCCTCGCCCACGGTCCTCAGCAAGCACACGCTCGTACCGTTCGGCGCGCAGGGCACCGAGGTCGGCCGGCTCCTGCAGGAGGACCCGGAGCTCGGGCGCCTCGCGGCCCTGTACGGCTTCCGCACCGCCGGCGCCAAGGCGTTCGACGACCTGGTGGCGAAGGCAGGGGCTCCGCTGCCGGCCGGCCTGATCGACGTGGTGGAGCCGCCTGACTACGAACGGCTGGAGGGCATGATCACCGCGATCGACAGGCTCTACCGATCCGGCGTGGTTCCCTCCCCCACCCCCTGACCTCGCCTTCCCACCGTTTCGAGGAGAGACCACCGTGAGCGATCTCGTGCTCAGCCCGCCGGAACCCGTGGCCAAGGTGCCCGTGGAGAAGGCGGCCACCATGCTGCCGGTACCGGAGGAGCGAGGCGCCGAACTGGCGGAGAAGGCAGGTGGCTTCGCCGAGGAGCTGAGCGGCCTGGACCCGCGGTCGCCGGAGTTCACCCGCAAGGTGCACGACATCACCTCCATGGGTGACTCGGAGATCCGGGCCTCCTCCCAGGTGGCGAACCGCATGCTGAAGCGTCCGGTGGCCGCGCTGGCGTCCGCCAGGGGCGAGGGCAGGGACGCGCAGGCGGCGGTGGCCGGGCAGCTGACCGCGCTGCGCCGGACGATCGTCGACCTCGACCCCAAGCAGGCGTCCACCCCGGCCAAGAAGCTGCTGGGACTGATCCCGTTCGGCGATAAACTACGCGACTATTTCGCGAAATATCAGTCGGCGCAGCGGCACATCGACGACATCATCCGCGCCCTCAAATCTGGGCAGGACGAGCTGCGCAAGGACAACGCGGCCATCGAGGGCGAGAAGACCAACCTGTGGGAGTCGATGAAGCGCCTGCAGGAGTACGCCCTGCTCGCCGCCGCCCTCGACTCCGCGGTGGAAGACAAGATCATGCATGTCGAGGCGGCCGACCCGGAGAAGGCCACCGCCCTCCGCTCGGACGCGTTGTTCGGCATCCGGCAGAAGCACCAGGACCTGCTGACCCAGCTCGCGGTGTCCGCCCAGGGTTACCTCGCGCTGGACCTGATCCGCAAGAACAACCTTGAACTGATCAAGGGCGTGGACCGGGCGACCACGACGACGATCGCGGCGCTGCGCACGGCCGTGACCGTGGCGCAGGCCCTTGCCAACCAGAAGCTCGTGCTCGACCAGATCACGGCGCTGAACACCACCACCTCCGACCTGATCGTGGCGACCAGCGAGATGCTGCGTACCCAGGCGGCCGACATCCAGACCCAGGCGGCATCCACCACGGTCGACATGGACGCGCTACGCAAGGCGTTCGACAACATTTACACCACCATGGACATGATCGACACGTTCAAGGCCAAGGCCGTGGAGAACATGGCGATCACCGTGGACAGCCTGACCGTCGAACTCGACCACGCGCGCACCTACCTGGAACGCTCTCGGCACGGCGACGAACAGGCGCTCCCGCGATGAGAGCACGAACGGGTTCTCGCCCGATCAGACGGGCGCTCGCCGCGCTGACCCTGCTGGTGGCCTCGGCCGCGTGCGGCGGGACCGACACGCCGGCCACCCCCGTGGACGGTCCCGACGTGCTCCGCGTCCTCGCGGGAAGCGAGATCGGCGACCTGGAACCGCTGCTCAAGCGGGCCCGGGACGCCATCGGCGTGCGGGTCGCGCTGTCGTACGCCGGAACGCTCGACGGAGCCGACCAGGTGGCGCGCGGCGGCGCGGACGGGCAGTACGACGCGACGTGGTTCTCCTCCAACCGCTACCTGTCACTGATCGACGGGGCGACCGCGCGGCTCTCGACCCAGACCAAGGTCATGGTCTCGCCCGTGCTGCTCGGGCTGAAGGCCTCCAAGGCCCGCGAGCTCGGCTGGGACCGCAAACCCGTTACCTGGAACGACATCGCCTCAGCCGCGCGCGCCCGCGAGTTCACCTTCGGCATGACCAGCCCCGCGGCGTCCAACTCCGGGTTCTCCGCGCTGGTCGGTGTGACGGCGGCGCTCTCCGACGCCGGGGAGGCGGTGGACAAGGCCCAGATCGACGCGGTGACGCCCAGGCTGAAGGAGTTCTTCTCGGCGCAGACGCTCACCTCCGGCTCCTCCGGTTGGCTCGCGGACGCGTACGCCAGGCAGGGCGAGGTGGACGGGCTCGTCAACTACGAGTCCGTGCTGCTGGGCCTCAACGCCTCCGGCAGGCTCTCCGAGCCGCTCACGCTGATCTACCCGAGCGACGGGGTGGTGACGGCCGACTACCCGCTCACGCTGCTGAGTTCCGCGACACCGGACAAGAAGGAGCTGTACCGGAAGCTCGCCGCCTGGCTGCGCACCCCGGAGATCCAGCGGGAGGTCATGACCACGACCCACCGTCGGCCGATCGTCCCCGAGGTCGGGCCGGACCGGCGTTTCGGGTCAGCGTCACTGGTGGAGCTGCCCTTCCCCAACCGGCGCGACGCGGCCGACGAGCTGATCGGCGTCTACCTCAACCAGGTGCGCAGGCCGTCGCGGACGCTGTTCGTGCTGGACACCTCCGGTTCGATGGAGGGCGAACGGATCGACGCGCTCAAGCAGGCGCTGACCGCCCTGTCCGGCGCCGACACCTCCGTCAGCGGATCGTTCTCGCGCTTCCGCGACCGCGAGACGGTCACGATGATCCCGTTCAACACGACCCCCGGCACCCCGCAGACCTTCACGCTGCCCGACCGGAACCCCGAACCGGTGCTCCAGCGGATCCGCTCGTACAGCGAGGCGCTGCGGGCGCACGACGGCACGGCGATCTTCGACAGTCTGCGGGCCGCCTACCAGGAGGCCGGGTCGTCGGCATCGGAGGACTTCACCTCGATCGTGCTGATGACGGACGGCGACAACACCGACGGCAGCTCGTACCACGACTTCGCCGGCTACTACGCGTCACTACCCGTGAAGTTCCCGACCTTCGTCGTGCTCTTCGGCGACAGCGACGTCAACGAGATGAAGCAGATCGCCCAGCTCACCGGTGGGGCGACCTTCGACGCCCGGAAGGGGTCGCTGGCCGCGGCTTTCAAGGAGATCCGTGGCTACCAGTAGTCCTGGCGGCCGTATCCTCGCCTACGCCGGGTCGACCAGGAACATCGCCGGATGCGCCCTGGCACTCGTCGGGGTGGCCCTGGTCTTCCTCGACGTCGCCGGGACGTTCTGGCCCGTCGTGGTCGCCGGGTTGTACGGCGTCGGGGCGCTGCTGGCCCCGGCGGACCGGGTACGTCTCACGATCTCGCACGCGGAGGTGGAGTCCCGGCGGCTCTACGCCGACCTGGACACCCTGCTGGCCAAGATCGGCGGGAACCGGTTCCCCGACGACGTGGTGGCGAGAGTCGGCGTGCTCGCCGAGGTGGTGCGCGACATCCTCCGGCGGGCGGACGCGCTCACCTCCGCACCCGACCACCTGCACATCGTGTCGCAGACGATCAGGGACTACCTGCCGTCCAGCCTGGAGGCGTACGCGAACCTGCCCCGCTCGTACGCGCTCACCCGGCGCGGCGAGCGGGAGCGCAGCGCCCACGAGGAGCTGCTCGCCCAGCTCGACCTGCTGGACACCCAGCTGCGCAAGGTGGCCGAGTCGGTCTACCAAGGCGACGAGCAGGCCCTGCGTGACCAGGGCAGGTTCCTCCAGGACCGGTTCGGCGGCTCCGGCCTGGACCTCTGACCGCCTGACGTCTCCGGCGGCACGGAGAGGCCCCGGACGGGCGTCGTACGAGGTCCTGTTAGGCCGGGCGCGGATATGTCGTGTCGATGAGGTCGCGCAGGAAGGCGTCGAGGTCGTCAAGCCCGTAGGCCTTGAGCACCTGCGGCGGTTGGGTGAGCAGGTAGGTCAGCGCGGTGCTGACGCACATGGTCACGATGGCGGCGCCGCGTGGGGTCGCCGCCAGCCCGGCGGCCTGCTGCACTCGCAGATGCAGCGCGAGGTCCGCCTGGTTGAGCTCGGCGAGGGTGGCCTGCACCTGCGGCCTGCGCGCGGCCTCGGCGTGCAGTTCCAGGTAGGCCAGGACCCGTGACCGGTTGACGGTGACCGCACGGTCGAGCAGTTCGCGAAGCAGGCCGACCAGCTGCTCGCGCCCCTGGACGCCCGCCGTACCGGCCTGTTCCAGGTCGGCCCAGTAGCGCTGCACGCAGCGCTCGGCGGCAGCCTGCAGCAGGGCGTCACGGGTGGCGAAGTAGTTCTTGGCCGTGCCCTCGGGCAGGGTGGCCTCGTGATCCACCGCCCGATGGGTCAGGCCCCTGCCGCCTTCGCGGGCCAGTACCTCGATGGCCGCGTCTCGCAGCCGGTCGCGACGCTCGCGGTTCTGCACCATGCCGTTCATTATCCGGGCTTGCCCGTATCACCACACTAGTGGTACCACAGCTGTGGTGAAGAAAGCGGAGGGGAACAGGACATGAAAGCGACCGCCGTCATCGTCGGCGCCGGGATCGGCGGACTGGCGACCGCCATCGGGCTGCGCACGGCCGGATGGGAGGTGACCGTGCTCGAACGCTGGCCGCGAATCGTCTCGGCGGGCACCGCCCTGGGTATCCGCCCCGACGCCCAGGCCGCGCTCGACCGGCTCGGCCTGGGCGAGGAACTGCGCCGCCGTACGGTGCCCTACCGCGACGCCCTCATCCGCGCGCCACACGGACGCCACCTGGCCGACCTGCCGCTGAGGCGCATCGAGCGCCGGGGCGGCTCACCGGTGCTGATGATCTCGCGGGTCTCACTGATGGAGATGCTGCTGCGGGCTGTGGGCGAGACGACGATCAGAACAGGAACGCAGATCACCGATCCGGTGACGCTGCACGAGGAGCACGACCTGGTGGTCGGGGCGGACGGGCTGCGCAGCGCGGTGCGCGCCGCCTACTTCGACGCCGCCCCCCGGCCCCGCTACAGCGGGATCGTGGCCTGGCGCGGCGTGACCGGCTTCGAGCCGTCCGGCTTCGGGGAGACCTGGGGGCCGGGCCAGGTCTTCGGCATCACGCCCCAGGAGCCCGGCTCCACCAACTGGTACGCCGCGGTGGCCACGCCGCAAGGGCGAAGGGAGAGCCTCGACGAGTTGCGCGCCCGCTTCGCCGACTGGCACGACCCGATCCCGCGCGTCCTCGCCGAGGCCGAAGAGGAGACGGTGCTGCGGCACGAGATCCATGATCTGTCCCCGCACCTGAGATCCTTCGTCACCGGCAACGTCGCCCTGGTCGGCGACGCCGCGCACGCGATGACCCCCTCCCTCGGCCAGGGCGCCTGCCAGGCCCTGCTGGACGCCGCCGCCCTCGCCGACCTCCTGGCCACCCCAAGGACCCCGGCGGACGTGGCGATCGCGCTGCGCGCCTACGACGCCCGGCGTCGCCGGCCCGCCCAGCGCCTGGTGACCATGTCGCGCTGGATGACCCGCCTGGCCGGCACCGGCCGCCTGTCCGGCGCTCGCAACGCGCTGCTACAGATTCTGCCCGCCTGAGCGCGGACATCGCCGCGGGGCTCGACCGCATGCGGCCGACGAGCTCGACGCGTGCCCGGTCGGTGATGTGTTCCGGCGCATGGGCGACAAGTGGAGCATGCTGCTGGTGGTCCTGCTCGGGAGGCGCCCGCACCGGTACAACGAGTTGCACCGTGCCATTGAAGGCATCAGCCGGCGCATGCTGACCCGCACGCTGCGCAGCCTGGAAACCGGCGGGCTGGTGCGGCGCGAGGTGCACCCGACCGTGCCGCCCAGCGTCGAGTACAGCCTGACCCCACTGGGGCGCACCCTGCTCCAACCGCTGTCGGCACTGGCGGACTGGGCGGTGCGCCACGAGGCGGAGATCAACGAGGTCCGATCCCGCCACCTCGGCACCTAGGACCTGCCCGAGCTCACGTTCGAGGTCAAAGCCGCCGTCGCGGCCAAACTCCTGAACGGCGGCACAACGCCCCGGGCCCCTCGCCAGGGCCCGGGGCGTTGTGACCGATCCGAACGAGACGGCCCAGGTCACCCGGGAGTCCCGGCACGCGACGACATCGCGCGCCCCGTCAGCCCCGCTTCGGAGGGCGCGTGTGCATGGGCGCCGCGATGCGGTTCCACAGGTTGATCTGCGCCACCTGGGCGACCAGGTACCCTGCCTCCTCCGGCTTGAACGCGGCGGCCACCGCCTCCCAGACCTCGTCCGACACGCCGTCGGGCCGCTCCGTGGCGGCCTCGGCGTAGGCCAGCGCGGCCCGCTCGGCGTCGGTGTACAGCTCCGACTCCCGCCAGGCGGACAGCTGGTAGATCCGATCCTGCTTCTCACCGAGTCGCAGCGCCTCGTGGACGTGCATGTCGATGCAGAACAGGCAACCGTTGATCTGCGAACTACGGATCTTGACGAGCTCGCGGATCGCGGGATCCAACGGCCCCTTCGAGATCACCTGCTCAGCCTGGATAAACACCTTGTACATCTCGGGCGCCACCTCGGCGAGGTTCAAGCGTGACATCGTGCTCCCACCTTTCTCGGTCTCTCTCCCGGTTCTCACCAGGGAGACGAGGTGGCACCCGCCGCTGTGACGGCCTTTGCCAGAAAGATTCGCGAAAGTTCAGCGCGCCGGGTCGATGTGCGAGAGCTTGTCCGGATTGAGCACCCGCCGGATCGCCAGGATCCGGCCGTCTGCCGCGACGTCGAAGGTATCGACCAGGATGACCCGCTCGTCTCGGTACGCCACCAGCGCGAGCTCACCTCCCACCTCGCGGGGAACGAGCGGGAAGAGCCCCAACCGCCCGGCCACCCGGGACAGCACCATGGCGATCCGCTCACCGCCGGAAATGACCTTGCGCGCGGCGGAGACCTTGCCGCCGCCGTCGGTGACGTACACCGCGTCGGGATGCAGGAGCTCGACCAGGGCCTTCAGGTCGCTCGCCTCGTACGCGGCGCGGAACGCCGCGAGCACCCGCTCGCGCTCCGGGCGACTCGCGCGTGGCTGCTGCTTCGTCGCGGCCACCCGGCGCCGCGCCCGTGAGGCGAGTTGGCGGCCGGCCGCGGGAGTGACGCCGAGCACCCGGGCGATGTGATCGAAGGGCACCTCGAAGACGTCGTGCAGCACGAACGCGACTCGCTCGGGCGGCGTGAGCCGATCCATGACGACGAGCATCGCCATGCTCACCGACTCGTCGACGAGCACCGGCTCGGCGGCGTCCGGACCGGTCAGCAACGGCTCGGGCAGCCACGGGCCGACGTACGTCTCACGCCGCACCCGTGCCGACCGGAGGATGTCGTAGGACCTGCGGGCGGCGACCGTCACCAGCCAGGCCCGCAGATCCTCGACCCCGGACAGGTCGGCACCGGTCGCGCGCAGCCAGACGTCCTGCGCCACGTCCTCGGCGTCGCCGGCACTACCGAGCAGTCGATAAGCCGCCCCGAACACCGCCGGCCGGTGCTCGGCCCACTCTTCCTCGGTCACACACAGACGCTACAAGCAGCGCCGCCGACCTGCGTATCCGTTGCCCAGGCCCCGAGACAGTCGCCCGGAGTGGTTCATCTGCGGCCTCGTCGGGCGAGCGCGTTGCCGGCCGCGCCTATCGCGAAGCCGAAGGCGATCATTAAGACGTAGCTGTAGATCTCGTAGCCTTCGGGGGCGAGGAACCGGAGGAAGCCCATGAAATGGATCCAGCCGAACCACTCGTGCAGAAGGCCGCTCCCGCCGCCGGCGACGAGGATGAAGCAGAGCAGACCCGACAGGGTGGCCAGGGGGGACTTCGAGTTGGTGGAGGTCATGGCTTCACGGTAGGCAGGTGATGCCCGGCGCGGAATCAGGCTTAGGACGGTCATGCGGTAACCAAAGTTGGCCGCCGACGATCGAGGGGGTGTACTTAAGTATCCGGTCGCACGGATTCCTGCTCGCGGATGAGGCCCGGCGTGGATCGCGGGGCACGCGCCGTATCCACCCACCCCCGGGACCGGGCCGCCGGCCTGGGACGGTCGAGCGGCGGGCAGGGTTGACCGGCCCGGCGATGAGGGGATGTGACCGGCTCATCGCGTGACTCGCTAGCCTAAGGCGCGATGAACCGTTTCACGACGTCAAGAGGTGAGTTCGAGCTCACTCGCTTCCCCGAGGATCCCCGCGACCCGTTTCGCGCCTGGGACGCCGCCGACGAATACCTGCTGCGGCACCTCGACGGCGAACAGGCGGACCTGTCGGGCACCGTGGTCGTGCTGGGCGACCGGTGGGGCGCCCTGGTCACCGCGCTCGCCGATCACCATCCCGTGCAGATCACCGACTCCTTCCTAGGCAGGCAGGCGACCCTGGCGAACCTGGAGCGCAACAAGGTCACCGGGAATGTCGCCGGGAACACGGTAGGGCTCCGCACGACCAGGGACGCGCCTCCGGACCGGATCGACGTGCTGCTCATCCGAGTGCCCAAGAGCCTCGCACTCCTTGAGGACCAGTTGCACCGCCTCGCACCGCACTTACACTCCGGCACGGTGGTCGTCGGCGCCGGGATGGTCACCGAGATCCACACCTCGACGCTGCACCTGTTCGAACGGATCCTCGGGCCGACCAGGACGTCGCTGGCGGCGAAGAAGGCACGGCTCATCTTCTGCGCACCGGACCCCGGGCTTCCCCGAAGCGACAACCCATGGCCGCGAAGCTACCCGCTGCCCGCCGGTGTCGGAGCCGTCTCGGGTCTGACCGTCACCAACCACGCGGGCATCTTCTGCGCCGACCGCCTGGACGTCGGCACCCGCTTCTTCCTGAAGAATCTGCCGCAGCGCCGTGGGCGCGAACATGTCGTGGACCTGGGCTGCGGCAACGGGGTGGTCGGGCTCGCCGCCGCACTGGGCAACAGCGAAGCCCAGGTGACGTTCATCGACGAGTCCTATCAGGCGCTGGCCTCGGCGGAGGCCACCTTCCGGGCGAACATGGCGGCGGGCACCACCGCGGAGTTCCTGGCGGCCGACGGCCTGTCAGGCGTACCCACCGGGACGGTGGACCTGGTGCTGAACAACCCGCCGTTCCACACGCACCGCGCGACGACCGACGCGACGGCCTGGCGCATGTTCAACGGCTCCCGCGCCGCGCTGCGCCGCGGCGGCGAGCTGTGGGTGGTCGGCAACCGGCACCTCGGCTACCACGCGAAGCTCCGCCGGCTCTTCGGCAACTGCGAGGTCGCCGCGAGCGACCCCAGGTTCGTCGTGCTGCGAGCCGTCAAGCGCTGACCGCGCACCCCCTGTCCCAGGGGAATCGAGTGCGCCGTCAAGGCCGCGCAGGAACGGTTGAAAAGGATCGCGTTTCACAAGAGGCGAAGGCCGTGTCTGTCCGCCCAGGCCGATATGGCCTCGGCGATCAACACGGGCTGGTCCTCCGGCGTGTGATGCCCGGCGACGGCCTCGGAGTGTTCGATCTCCAGGCCGGCGATGTTCGCCGCGCACCACGCGACGATGCCCTCGTGCATCATCGCCCCCGGCCCAGGCGCGAACGTGAGCAGTAGCTTGGGCACGTCCGCGCCGGCCTTCAGCCACCGGTCGTACGCCTCGATCCTGGCCACGACGTCAGCGGGCTCACCGCCCAGCGGCATAGAGCGCGGCCACTGCAGGAGCGGCAGCCTGCTCTCCCGGGTCGGATACGGCTTGCGGTAGACGTCGAGGTCGCCCTGGGTGAGCGCCGTGGCGACGGTGCCGGGCAGGGCTTGCTCGATGAAGGCGTTGTCGTCGAGGATCATTGTTTCGCCGATACCGGCTGTCTTGATCGCCTGGAACAGCCGCCGGCCGCCTTCGGGGAACTCCTCCCAGGCCATCGGCTTGACGATGGTCTCGGTGAACGCGATGCCGCGTACCCGGTGCGGGTGACGCGCGGCCCAGTCGAAGGCCAGGGCGCCACCCCAGTCATGCCCGACCAGTACCACGTCCTGAAGGTCGAGCGCGTCGAACCAGGCGTCCAGGTAGCGGGCATGGTCGGCGAAGGTGTAGTCGATATCGGGTTTGCCCGACTCGCCCATACCGATGAGGTCGGGGGCCAGCAGCCGTCCGGATCCTACGGCCGGTATGACGTCCCGCCACAGGTACGACGAGGTCGGGTTGCCGTGCAGGAAGACGACCGGCACCCCGGTGCCGGACTCCCGGTAGTACATGGTCGAGCCGAGGATGTGCTGAACAGGCATGATCCAGTCCTTTATCGGAGGTTGAGCCGGGTGATGCGATCGACCGCGATCTCGATGACCACGCGGCCTGGCGGAGCGGGCGGCGGCGCTCCATAGCGCGCGGTGTAACGGCGTGCGCCTTCGGCCACCCGCCCGGGTGCGTCGTGCACGGTGGCGAGTCCTTCGAGCGTCACCCACCGGAATCCCACCGCCTGGCAGAGCGCCGCGCGCCCGCCCGGTCCGGCGATGAGGTTCCTGGCCTTACGAGTGGTGCCGACGGTCAGGACACGGGCCAGCCTCGCCTGACCGTCCCAGGTGAAGCGCACCGCGACCACGTGCGGCGAGCCGTCGAAACGCGAGGTGGTCAGGGTGGCCACGTGCGGCTCAGCGAGGAAATCCTCGACCGACCTGCTCACCGGAAGGCTGCGGCGCTGCGCTCGGCCCAGGCGGCGAAGGTGCCCGGCGCCCGGCCCAGGACACGTTCGACGTCGGGGCTCACCCGCTGCTCGCCCTCGGTCGGTTCGCCCAGGATGGCCAGAGTGCCCTCGACCACGGGCAGCGGCATGAACCGCGCCATCAGCTTGTGGGCCTCCTCACGGGTCTGTTCGGTGAAGTGGACCGGTTCGCCCAGTGCGGCCGCGATCGCCGCCGCCCGCTCGCGCGGGGTGGTCGATGCGGGACCGGTCAGGGTGTAGACGGTGCCCAGGTGAGCGTCCTGGCCCAGGGCGGCGGCGGCGACCGCGGCCACATCGTCGGGATCGATGAAGGGCAGGCCGACATCACCGAACGGCGCTGCGACCTCCCGCCGGGTGCGGATCGACTCGGCCCAGGCGAAGGCGTTGGTGGCCATCCCGCCCGACCGCAGGACCGTCCAGCCGAGCCCGGACTCCCGCACGGCCGCCTCGAACAGGCCTGGGTGCCGGTACGCCTCCGGGCGGGTCCCCGCGCCCTGCGAGGACAGCAGCACCACCTTGCGGATCCCCGCGGTCTTCGCCACCTCCAGGATGCCGTGCGGGTTCTCGCCCGCCACCAGAAGGAACAGCGCCTCCGCCCCGTCGAACGCGACTCGCAGACCGGCCGGCTCGGCCAGGTCGGCGGCCACCGCCCGCACCCCCGGCGGCACGTCGGCGCCGGTGATGTGCCGGGCTACGGCCGTCACCGGCACCTGAGCCTCGGTGAGCATCCGCACCAGCGCCCGCCCGACGTTCCCGGTCGCACCCGTTACCACGATCATGTCGATCTCCCTGGCTCAGAAGTCAGTTAGTTGACTGACTAACTTTGTCGAGTGAGACGTTAGCACAGCCCGGCCATCGGCTGCCTATAGTTAGTCGGGTGACTAACTCAATGAATTCTCAGCACCCTCGGACGAAGGCCGCCGGTAAGCGGCAGCGACTGATGGCGGCCACCGCCCGGGTGCTGCACGAGCAGGGCGTGGAACGCACGACCATCGCCGACATCGCCCGCGCCGCCGATGTCCCGGCGGGCAACGTGTACTACTACTTCAAGACCAAGGACGAGCTGGTCGAGGCCGCCCTCTCCGAGCACGCCAGACATCTGGAGGTCCTCACCGGCCGGCTAGACCAGCTCCCCGACCCGCGCGAACGCCTCAAGGGTCTCGTGGACGCGTGGGTCGGTCAGCGCGACACCGCGGCCCGCTACGGCTGCCCCACCGGCACCCTTGCCGTCGAACTCGACAAGCGAACCGAGAGTGGCCTCGACGTCGCGGCGGGCCATGTCATCCGCCGGCTGCTGGACTGGGTGGAACAGCAGTACCGCCAGCTGGGCGTGGCCGATCCCGAGGGCCTCGCGCTGACGCTCGTCGGTGCCTACCAGGGCATGTCCCTGCTCTCCAATGCTCTGCGCGACCCGGAGATCATGACCCGGGAGGGAGCCCGCCTCGTTCGCGAGCTCGACAGCCTGGCGTGACGCACGCCGCCCCAAGGCCGAACTCCACGTCAGTGTCCGCTGGTGTAGCGGCCGGCGAGCTCGGCGCCGATCCGGGCCAGCTCGGCCTGGACGGAGTGCGGTTCGACCACCTCGATCATCGCGCCCCAGCCGGCCAGGTTCCGGGCGATGTCCAGCGGGGTCGGCGCGGCGAGGCGGACCCGGACACGCCCGTGGTCGAGCTCGGCGTCGATGTGGCAGTGCCGGCCGAAGTGCGTTCGCAGTACCGGCACGAACCTGGCCTCGATGAGCACGGTCGCCCAGGTGCGTGACCGCCGCCGCTCCACCTCGCCGACGACCTGTTGCCACGCGGTGGCGAGCGTGAAGTCGTCCGGGCGCTCGGCGGGCTGGTCGGTCGGCTCGGCCCCGGTGATCCGGTCGACCCGGAAGGTTCGCCGTCCTCGTTCGGTCCCGGCGAGCAGGTACCAGATGTCGTCCTTGTCGACCAGGCCCCACGGGTCGACCAGCCGTTCGGTCCGCTCCCGGGCACTGTCGGTGTAGGTCAGACGGATTTTTCGCCTGCGGATCACGGCGGTCTGCAGCAGCTCGACCAGCTCGGGCCGGTGGCGATCACGCTCACCCCACCGGGTGGGGTCGATCATCGTGGCGTCGGCGGCGGCCTCGGCGTCGGCCCGGAAGGTCTGCGGCAGCGCCCGCACGAGTTTGCGCAGCGCCGCCTTGGCCTCGCCCGAGACGGCCGCGGCCGGGCCGACGAGCAGGAACAGTGCCTGCGCCTCGGTTGCCGACAGGCCACTGAGATCGGTGCGGGCGCCGCCGACGAGCGACCAGCCGCCGCCGCGTCCTGGCTGCGGGTACACCGGGATGCCGGCCGCGGACAGCGCCTCCAGATCGCGGCGAGCGGTGGCGACGGACACCTCCAGCTCGGCGGCCAGCTCGGCGGCGGTCACCCGGCCACGGGCCTGCATGAGCAGGAGGGTGGCGACGAGACGATCAGCACGCATGCCCCCAGTTTCTCCAACAAAGTGCTCAATTGGTGAGCACTTTGGGGTGGAGCATGGTGACTGTCACCGATCGAAAGAGGGAACCGCCGATGTTGCGAGGACTGGCCACTGTCAGCTTCTGGGCCGACGACCTGGAGGCGGCCAAGAAGTGGTACGTCGACCTGCTGGACGTCGAGCCGTACTTCGAGCGCCCGGGAAACGGGCAGCCGGCCGCCTACTACGAGTTCAGGATCGGCGACTACCAGGCCGAACTCGGCCTCATCGACCGGCGTTACGCCCCACCGGGCCCGCCGGGCCCGCCCGCCGCCCCAGGAGGCGCGATCGTCCACTGGCACGTCGACGACGTGCGGGCCACCCTGGACCGGCTGCTGTCCCTGGGGGCCACGCCGCACACACCGCTCACCGAGTACGGCCCCGGTTTCGTCACCGCGTCCGTGGTCGACCCGTTCGGCAACGTGCTGGGCATCATGTACAACCGGCACTACCTGGAGGTCCTGGGCCGATGATGCACTTCGCGGACGCCGACCGGTGGGAGTCGTGGCTGGCCGAGCATCACGGGTCCGAGGGCGGTGTCTGGCTGAAGATCGCCAAGAAGGGATCGACCGAAGCGTTGATCACGATCGAGCAGGCGCTGGAGGTCGCGCTGTGCTACGGCTGGATCGACAGCCACCGCAGGTCCTATGACGAGCACTGCTTCCTGCAACGGTACTCGCGCCGCCGCAAGGGCAGCCCCTGGTCGCGGGTGAACGTCGAGCACGTGGAGGCGTTGGCCGCCGCCGGGCGGATGCGGCCGCCCGGCCTGGCGGAGGTCGCCGCCGCCCAGGCGGACGGCCGGTGGGCGGCGGCCTACACCGCCCAGCGCAACGCCACCGTCCCACCCGACCTGGCCGAGGCACTGGCGGCCGACCCGCGGGCCGCCGCCCGCTTCGAGGCACTCGACAAAACCGGCCGCTACCTGATGATCCTGCCGCTGCTGAAGACCAGAACCCCGGCCGGACGCGCGGCCCGCCTGCGAAAGGCGATCTCCAGCCTGCTGGAGTGAACCGTCATCCGTTCCGACCTCTACCGGATGCACTCCAGGGGTCTTACGTTGACCCCGGTGTCGTCGAGTTCGTAGACCAGGGCGTGCTCTCGTGGGCCGCGATCCTCCCAACCAGGTGTGCAGCCGCCGGCGGCGTGGATCGCGGCGCGAAGCCGGCTCCCGCCCACCTCGACGGTCTCGTCGACGCTGCCGGGATCATCACCGCGAAGATCAAAGCGGGCGAGTACAAGCCGCGGCAGGTACTGCCCTCGGAAACACAGCTACAGCAGGAACACGGTGTGAGCCGGGGCACCGTCCGCCGGGCGATGCGGCACCTCGGCGAGCAGGGATGGACGGTGACCGTGCAAGGTCGCGGCACGTTCGTCAACGAGCGGGAGAGCTGGCCGACCGACGGGACGCAGCAGGCCGACTGATCAGCACGGCGGCGGTCACCTTGTCCCCCGGGAATCCGCAACACGCATGGCTGCGATGAGGACAAGGCATGATCTCCCCTGACCTGTCCGCCGGCGAGTTCCGTAAGTCCAGCTACAGCAACAGCGGGGACACGTGCGTGGAGGTGTCCACGAACCTGCCGGGCATCGTCGCCGTACGCGACAGCAAGGACCCATCAGGCCCCATGCCGACCTTCTCCCCGGCAACCTGGAACAACTTCCTGACGAGGATCCGCAACGCGGCCCCGGTACGGCGAGCGTGCCGACCATAGCCGCCGTTCGGAACCGGCGCGTCCGGACGGCGAGTTGTCGGGTGGAGGGCGGAAGTCCCCCGTCAGGGGCGCGGAGGGAGGGGAAAGCGGAGGGCCGCGGCTGTGACGTGGTCTTTCAGTTGGGTGTCGACGGCGACGTGTTCGACGGAGCCGCCTTCGTTGATGACCGTTTCGGTCAGCTCGTCGAGGACGTCGGGGACCTGACGCGTGGCGCCGCCGCAGAGCGGACAGGTCTGGCCGGAGCGGGCCAGCCAGCCGGATTCGTCGCAGAGCACGCCGGGGACCTCGGCACCGTCCTGAATGAGCAGGGTGTCGATCGCGGCGATGGTGCCGCCCCACAGGCATTCGTCGATCCCTAGCGTGGCGTTGCCACCGACGGCGGCCTTCTCGAAGACCTCCTCAACCAGGCGGCGTTCCTCCTCACGTTCGTAGTCGGCGACGAGACGTTCGGCGCTCTCGCGGATGTCCTCGGACGTCGCCACCTTGCCCGTGTCGACGTTGAAGACGCCCGCGACCTTCGTGCGCAGCTGCTGCGGCAGGAAGTCCAGGAAGACGGCGACCTCATTGCGCTGGCCGCCGATGATCAGCAGGTCGTAGTTCTCGGCGCGGAAGAGCCTGTCCAGCAGGCTCACGGTCTGGCGATAGTGACGTTTGACGAGGTCATCGGCCTTGTTGCGGACCGTGTACTCGGCGAGACCGGCCCAGCCGGCGTAGTCGGGCTTACGGAGGACGCTCCCTCGCACCTCGCCGATCTCGCGTATCTCCTTCTGGTACAGCTCCCATGCGCGGGCCGCCCCCTTGTCGACGACCAGGACGCAGCAGCGGTGATACTCATCGAGCACCGCGAGCATGGGACGGACGTACGGAGTCTGGTCCACCACGACCTGGTCGCGCACCTTGCGCGGGAGCGACACGACCTCGAACAGGTCACCCTCGCTGCACGCGAACACCGCGACGGCACCGACCGTGCCCCGCCCGAGCTCCGGTATGCCCTCGATGCGTTTGATGTCCTGCCGCAACGAGAGCCGTGCCCGCCGGTCGAGCGACGGGTCCTCGGTGAGCGGGCGGATCTGGGTGATGAGGCTGTTCACCCGGGTACGGACGGCCTCGAACTCGTCAAAGCCCACAGCGACGTACATGGAGAGAACCGGCAGGCCGCCGCTATCGAAGCGGATGAGGCGGTCGACAGTGCCCTTGGTGATCATGCGATGTCCTCGTCATGGCGGTCGGATGCTTGAGCTTCGGGGAGTGGTCGTGGATGACCGCCGCGGATCAGGTCGGTCTCCGCCGGGTGCGGGCCATGCCGTACGTCCGCGAGGGGGTGACATGCCGCGCTCGACGGCCTCGGCGAGGTCAGGCACGGCGCTGCGGTCAAGCCGCCATCGGCACATGCGGCGGGCGCGTGAAACTCCGCCGCCCGCCGCCCCGTACCGGCCAGGCCGACACTTATCGTCATGGAAGTCAATCTAGGATCCGCTAAGTAACGCGAAAGGCGAAGCCGGACAACGTGCCCGACAAGATGTCAGCGCAGCTCAGTACGTGTGGCGGCCTCGGTCTCCAGCGGGGAGGCGCCCACCCGGCTCACCGCCGCGCCGGATCGCGCGACATCCGGATCACCTTGCCGCTCAGCCGCGCCGGCAGGGCCGCCTGGGCCAGGCGGATCATGGAAGCTGCCCGATGCCGGTGAGCACCACGCAGAGCACCGCGACCGCCCCGGCCCCCAGCCAGAGCCCGCGCCGCGAGGTGTCCCTGAGCATCGCCAGCGCCCCCGCCCCGAGGGCGAGCGACAGCAGGTAGAGAGCGTGCGGACCCGTGTGCCCGAGGATGAACCCCGCCGAGGCGAGGTACGGTGCGGGCCCCCAGATCGTGAAGTCCAGGTAGAAGCCGAGCATGTACTGGCCCTCGTGGTCAACCATGATCTTGTTGAAGGCCGTCAGCGCCAGCATGACGAGTACCGACGCCCCCGGCCACGGCAGCCACCGGGCGACGGCCACCCCGAGCAGGCAGGCCCCCAGCACGTTCAGCGGCCCGGTGCCCAGCTCCGCCGGGGACGGGAAACGCTCCAGTTCGTTGCCGGTGATCACGTAGAGCCCGGCGAGCAGGGCCTGCGCCGTACAGGTCAGTGCGAGCGGGCCGAGAGCGGCGAGACAGAGCGCGGCGGTGCGCCGCTCTCGGTCACAGGGGACGACCGACAGCGTCTCCTCGGCCCGCCGCGCGGCATCGGCGACCAGGTTCGCGGCGAAGAAGACCGGAACCCCCCAGAAGATGGTCATCTCCGAGGTCAGCGCGGCGAACGCGGGTCGCGGCCCCGCCCAGCCGTCCTGGACGACCCGCAGTATCCACAGCGCCAGGCCCAGCAGGGTGAGCGGATGCCGCAGGAGCCGCCAGGCCTCGTTCAGGGCGAGCGACGGCACGACCCGCGGTCCGGAACCGGACACGTCCAGCACCTCGGCGGTCACACCGTCACCTCCGTCGTAGCATCTCCGAACAGCGGCGGGAAGCCATGCACCTCGAACGCCTCACGGTCGCCTTCGGCGGCGACCTTCGAACTCTCGCGGCCGCTCATCCGAGCCGACCTCTCATTGATCTCACATCTGCCTGTCGCACCTCAGCGCCCGAAGGGTTCACGAACACGCCGGTCTGCCTGATCGATCCCTCAGGCCCGTGTTCCGGATTCGGCCATCGGCAGCGGCAGTCGCCTACCGAGACGGACCCTGGTCGATGCGAAGCCGAAGCGCTCGTGGCCCGCGGACCTGGCCGGTGGACCAGGTCACGGCCGCCGGGTCGGGGAGGCTGAAGTTCGGGACCCGCTCAGGCCAGACCTCCAGGGCGACCCGCGGCTCCATCCGCGCGAGGTGAAAGCCCACGCAGCGGTGGATGCCGAGCGTCTAGGAGAGGTACGGCAGGTGGGCCGAGCGATAGAGCACGACGATCAAGGCCACGATCGCCGCGAACCAGGCGACCAACGCGAAAATCCCCAGGTCGGCATAGCCGTGCTGGACTAACGCGCCGAGCACTCCCAGGCCGACCACGGCCCAGCGCAGTACGTCGAGCAGAGCGGCAGGGGAGATGGCCCCCTGAGGACGGATCTGTCTGATGATGGCGTCGGTGATCAGCCAGACGGTGATCAAAGTGCCTGCCGTGTTGGCGAGGCCGATCACCTCTCCCAGGGAGGAGGTCGACAAGGTACGGCTCGAATCCGCGACGGACACGATCGTGGCGACAAGCGAGGTGCAGGCCATGGCGACAGCGGCCAGCCTGGCCCGGCCGAAGGGATCGTCGGCGGATCGCTCCAACCGGAACAGCCCGGACGCGCACAGGCCCCAGCCGAAGGGATCGAACAGCAGGTCGAAACCGTTGAAGCGGAAGGCACCGAAGACGAAGACGAACCCGGTGGCGATCTTGGCGACCGGGCGCATCTGCCCTGACCTTTCAGGCTTGTCGTCCGCGGATGAGCCGGCTCTCAGAACCACTTTGAACTCAACACCTCATTGCAGACCTTGCCTGCGACACCTCGCTGCCAGGCGAGTTGGAGACGCTCCGTGGGTCCTGTCAGTTGCCATGACTCCAACGTCGCCTCCGCCGACCCTGACCCCATCCAGGTTCTGTACGTGAACCTGACCGGCTGGGGCTCGTGTGGCACCGCCGCGCAGTCGGTGATGACAATGCGCCTCGTCAGAGTTTCGAAGCCACCACCCTTCACGGTGACCACGGAGCGTTCCTTTTTCGTCTCGTCAGCGGGTAGCAGGCGGAGGCCCGGCATTTCTGCCGAGATACCAGTGAGGGTGAAGGCCACCCCTTCGTTTTCAAGCTCGATATGCAGGCTGGCGTACAGGACGCCGTTCTTGTCCACCTCGGGGGAGAGGAGGAAATCGTCGATGCTCCACCGGATATGCGGAGTCGGCACCCCCGACCACCATATGCCCGTCACAATGAGCACAAGTGACAGGAAACCGAACACCGTTGCCGAGACCAACGACCGCACACGCTGAGAGCGCCATGTAGCAACGCCAAATTGCTGCCATATGTCACCTGAATCCACGGTTCAAAACCATATATGGTGGCATCTCGTGACGATACCCCCAATGATCTCCTGGGTAGCCGCCGTAATCGTCGTGCTGGTGGCGGCCATGCCAGTCACACAGGAGCGACTCACCAGGTTTACCGCGCTCCTTGACCTTTCCGTCACAGCGGCCAACGCCCGTCAGGTCATCGACCACTTCGCCGGTCTGCGCCGGTGGCGTCTGATCGCACTCGTCTTCGCCGCTCCCCTGGCGTGTTTCACCGACGATCCGTTCTACCTGGTCCTGGGCTGGTGTGCCGTCTCCATCTTCCTTCACGTACGACCACCGACCCCAACGCTCCGCGATCACGGTGACGCGGAGGGCCACGACATGGAGATCTACCGAAAGGCGTGGCTGCTCGGTGTCGGCGGTGCCGTGGTGGCAGGCGGTTATCTGCTGACGAACCACGGCGCCACTCCGGCACGTCTGACCCACGCCGCCATCATGATCATCGTGACGGCGGCGGTACCGTTTGCCGCCCGGAATCTGCGAACCGGGCCGACAACCGAAGCGCCCGACGACACGACCCAGGCCGGTCTGGCGATTCGCCAATGGTCAACGCGGAACCTCTACCTCGCGGGAACCGCGGTCGTACTGGCAGGCGCGATGCTCACTCCCGGGCAGCCGGCACAGCGCGAACTACCCGAATACTCGATGCCCAGGTCGTTCCCGAAGAACATGGCCGTGTTCACGAAGGTGGACGAATATAAGGCGCCTACCTGTCCATGGATCGATCAGATGGACGATCCCTGCCGGTATTGGCTGGTGAACGAACAACCGTTCCCACAGGCCGCGCCTTACACCATCAGAAAAGGCAAAGCACCCCAGCAGGCGCCGTTCATCCGAAGTCCCGATAAAAAGGCCGTCGTCTATTTGGGCAGAGACGACCGCCGCATGGCGTACCAGGACTCCAAGGGCATTCACCATCTCACCGGCAACCTGGCCGACGCCGAAGTGCCCACACCCGCATTCCTCGGTCAGAGCAGGTATGTAGCCCTGACCAAGGGTGGCACCCGGATCACCGACACCAGGACCTGGACCACGGTGTCGATCCCCGACGCTCAACGCGTCCACGCCCTCAACGGGAGCGGGATCGTGGTCACGACGGCCTCTCAAGTGCTCGTGCTCGACCACCGGGGAAAGACGCGGATGAGCCTTCCCCTCAGGAAGACCAAGAAGAACACCCCCAAGGACGCATACCACCTCCGGCCGGACGGAAAACGCCTTGTGGCCATCCGGGGCTTCGAGAGTCGCGTCGAAACCTTCGACTCAGAAACCGGCAGGCGTTTGTCCAGCGTCACTCCCAAGTTCCCCGGCGACGATTTCCTTGACGTTGGCCTCGGCTGGTCCGAACAAGGCCTTTTCCTGGTCCGCAGCGCCCTGAGCGAACGCGTCTACTACCTCAATCTGGCGACAGGAAGGCTCTGGAGACGCGACTGAACCGCTCCGATCCCGCACGGACGGTTCACCCCGGAGGCCGGACCCGGTCGATGTCGAGCGGGAGGGTTCGAGGTCCGCGGACCTGGCCGGTGGACCAGGTCACGGCCGCCGGGTCGTGCAGGCTGAAGTTCGGGATCCGCTCAAGCCAGACCTCCAGGGCGACCCGCAGCTCCATCCGCGCGAGGTGGGAGCCCACGCAGCGGTGGATACCGAGGCCGAACGCGGCGTGCCGGTTGACCTCGCGATCGATGACGACCTCGTCCGCCCGCTCGAACTGGGCCGGGTCCCGGTTGGCCGCCGGGAACGACAGCAGGATCCAGTCGTCCGCCTTCATGTCGACGCCGTTCCAGTGCGTGTCCTCCTTGACCAGCCGGGCCATCGTGACCGGCGCGTAGACCCGAAGGAACTCCTCCATCGCCGTCGGCAGCAGCGCGGGCTCGTCGACCAGGCGCTCACGGTCGGCCGGGGTCTTCGCGAGATGCCACAGCGACGCGCCGATCGCGCTCCAGGTCGTGTCGATGCCCGCGATGAGCAGCAGGGCCATCGTGCCGGCCACGTGCGACGGGTCGAGTTTGCGGCCGTACAGCTCGGCGTTGACGAGGTAGGTCGTCAGGTCGTCACGCGGGTCGTCGACGTGGTCGCGGACCTGCGCGAGCAGGTAGTCGAACAGACTCCCCATCCGCGCCATGCGCTCCTCCGGCGGCAGGTTGACGCCTTCGAGCGTGTTCTCCACGAATTCGCGGAACCGCGGCCCGTCCTCGGGTGGGAAGCCGAGCATGTCGGCGATGACCCGCATCGGGATGTACTGGGCGTAGTCACGGGCGGCGTCGACGGTGGGCTGCCCCTCGAACGCGTCGATGAGCGAGTGGCACAGCGCTCTCGTCGCCTGCTCCCGCTTGGCGACCGCGCTCTTGGTGAACGCCGGGAGCAGCAGTCTGCGCGCGTCGTGGTGGAACGGCGGATCGGAGGAGATCGGCGGCGTGCCACCCACCGGCGCCACCTCCCGGGGCGGCCGGAAATTGCTCATGATGATCGACCGTGAGGAGAAGTGCTCGGTGTCGTAGGCGATCGCGGCGACGTCCTCGTAGCGGGTGGGCAGCCAGCCGCCACCGAACCGGTCGGTGTGCGCGATCGGGCAGCGCTGCCGCAGGTCGTCCTGGATGGGGTACGGGTCGGCGGCCCACTCGGGCTCCAGGTGGGAGAAGTCGGTCGCCCAATCCGAGACCGGACCGGTGATGATCTCGTTGCGGGTGCCGAGGGGCTGGTCTGCCCGCGATTCCCGGAAGTCTCGGGTGAAGCGGTCGTCTCCGGTCATGTCACGCCTCCTGCACGATGTCGATCGCTCGTTCGGGGCAGTTGGACACGGCCAGGTGGGCCACGTGCTCATCTCCCGGCGGCACGACGCCGTCCGCGATGACCTGCCCGTAGCCCTCCTCGTCCTCGGTGAACAGGGTGGGGGCGAGGTCGTAGCAGCGGCCATGTCCCTGGCATTTTTCAGAATTCATCTGGACTATCACTACGGTGCTCCGCTCTGTGCGGGGGTGTCGTCAGCAGGGGCGAGGCCTGCCACGACTCGGGCGAGCAGCGTGCTCCACTCCGCGTCGTCGACCCCGTGCAGACCGGGTGGGACGAGCGCGCTGCCCATCGCGAGCAGCAGGCAGAAGTGGGCGAGCGCGTTCGGCGACAGCGTGGGGTCGAGCTCGCCGTCGTTCTGGGCGACGCGCACCAGCCCGGCGAGCCAGTCGGCGCGTTCACCGACGTAGTCACGCATCGGCCGGGCGACGTCCTCGTCACGACGGGCGGCGACCAACGCCTCGACGATGAGGGCGCCGCGGACGTCGCGCCGGCGAGGCAGCCAGCGGCCGATGACGAGCAGCAGATCCGTGATCGACCGGTCGGGGTCGGCGGCGAACAGGTCGGCGAGCAACTGTGGCCCGTGCGCGCGCAGCGCGGTCACGAGCAACTCGGCCTTCGAGCCGAAGTGCGCGTACAACGCGCCGTTGCTCACTCCCGCGGCCGCGGCGATGTCGGCCACCCGCGTGCCGTCGTAGCCACGCTTGGCGAAGACCTCCGCCGCCGCGTCCAGCAACCGCTCCCGGGTCTCGGCGGCGGTGACACCCGCGATGCGCCCCATACAGGAAGTAAAAGAGCATTCATTTAATTCGTCAAGAGCCTTGTTTTCTACAGCCCTGGCCCCTCTACCGTTCCTGCCCGTGACCGACACCCCTCTGTCCGATGTCATGGACGCGCACGTGCAAGCCAACACCGCGGAGACCTACGCGGCGTTCGTCGAGATGTTCCGGAATTCGGTGATCGGGATCATCGGGGTCGGCTTGCTGGAGCCCGACGGCCGGGCCGGCGAGGGCTTCTCGGCCAGCCAGACCACCCACGGCGACGGCCGGCCGCGCATCCTCACCTTCGCCGACCCGGAGGTGGCGTCGCAGGCGCCCGGGTCGCAGTGCAACGTCGGCATCCCCGGCGCGGTCCTGCTGCGCATGGCCGCCGAAGACCCGTCGTGCGAGGGCATCCTGGTCAACAGCGCTACTAAGCTGATCAGCATCATCATCAGCAGGGCGTCCGCGTCAGCCATCGCTCAGGGGCCGGTCTGACGGGATCGGCCGCGTCGCGGCGAAAGATTTCTCCGGGGCCGTGTCGATCAGCGGGCCGCTCGTTCGACGTATGGGGGCGAGGGCCGAGGGGCGGCCCCGCCGGACGAGGAGAACGCGATGCCGAAATACCTGCTGATCATGCGAGGCACCGATGAGACGAACGCGGCCATGATGGCTAATCTCGACGAGATGATGGCCACGACCCGCCGGTTCATCGAGGACATGATGAAGGCCGAGGTTCTCGTCGCGGCCGAAGGGCTGGACGATCCGGGCCAGGGCGTCGTGGTCGACTTCAGCGGCGAGGCGCCGGTGGTCACGGACGGGCCGTACGGCGAGACCAGGGAACTGTTCGGTGGCTACTTCCTGCTCGATGTCGCCACGAAACAGGAGGCGGTCGAGTGGGCCAAGCGGGTCCCGGCGGTCCGCGGGTCCAAGATCGAGGTCCGGCGGGTGGCCGAGGCCGACGAGGTCCCGCAGGGCAGCGAGAACAACGGCCAGATCTGATGGGTAGGGCCGACGTCGAGGCCGTCTGGCGGATCGAGTCGGCCCGGATCGTCGCCGCGCTGACCCGGTTCACCGGCGATTTCGGGTTGGCCGAGGACGCGGCCCAGGAGGCGGTGGCTGAGGCGCTGGTGTCGTGGCCGCGTGCCTCTCCGGCCAATCCGGCCGGCTGGCTGATGGCCACGGCCCGGCGGCGGGCGATCGACGCGATCCGCCGCCGGACCGCCCTCCAGGACCGATATGCCCTGCTGGCGGCCGACCCCGCGGTCGACCAGGAAATCGACCCCGACAAGATCGACGACGACGTCCTGGCGCTGATGTTCGTCAGCTGCCACCCGGTGCTCTCCCGCGAGGCCCGGGTGGCGCTGACCCTGCGCGTGGTCGGCGGCCTGTCCAGCGAGGAGATCGCCCGCGCGTTCCTGGTACCCGTGCCGACCGTGCAGGCCCGCATCACCCGGGGCAAGAAGACGATCGCGGCGGCCGGGGTGCCGTTCGAGCTGCCGCCGGCCGGCGAGCGCCGGGAACGGCTGGGCGGCGTGCTCAGAGTCCTCTACGTGATCTTCACCGAGGGGTCGACGGCCACGTCGGGCGACCGGCTGCTGCGCCCCGACGTTGCGTACGAGGCGATCCGGCTGGCCCGCACGCTGGCCGCGCTGCAGCCCGACGAGCCGGAGGTGCACGGCCTGCTCGCGTTGTGCGAGCTGACGGCCGCGCGCTTCCCGGCCCGGACCGGCCCGGACGGCACGCCGGTCCTGCTCGAGGACCAGGACCGGCGGCTGTGGGACTTCTCGGCGATCCGCCGGGGGCTGGCCGCGCTGGCCAGGGCATCGACCCGCGGCCTCGGCCCCTACGGCCTGCAGGCCGCGATCGCCGCCGCCCACGCGTCGGCGCCCTCGGTCGAGGCGACCGACTGGGACCGGATCGTGCTGCTCTACGAGGCGCTCGGCCGGGTCGCGCCCTCGCCGGTGGTCGAGCTCAACCGGGCCGTTGCCGTGGCCATGGCCTCGGGTCCGGCGCAGGCCCTGGCCATCGTGGACGAGCTGATCGCCTCGGACCGGCTCCCCGGTTCGCATCTGGTTCCGACCGTACGCGGGGAGCTGCTGGCCCGCCTCGGCCGGCGACCGGAGGCGCGCGCCGAGCTGGAGCTGGCCGCCCGGCTGTGCGCCAACCAGCGCGAACGCTCAGTGCTGCTGCGCAAGGCGGCCGCGCTGGACTGAGTTCCCCAGCGCGGCCGGCCCGGATTCGAGCGCGGCCCGGATGCCGTCGATCGCGAGGGAGTATTTCACCGCCCGCCGAGATGGCGAGTTCGACTGCACTCTTCCGCCGCGAGTCACGCGCTACCCGCTGTTGTGGCGGCCGGTGTCGGCCGGTCCATCGCACCATCGAGCTCACCCACGCGATGTTGCGCGCATACAAGTTGGTCGAGCCGGACCTGACCGACGCGGACCACTGCGCGGCGGTGCCGAGTCGCCGTTCAAGGATGCAGGCCGCGAGGCGGCCCGCGGCGTTGATACACGGCGGATACATGGCCGAGCACCCGCGGATACCCGGTCGATACAGAGCGGACGGAAAAGGGCTCCAAAGTGGCCACGGCGTCGTGAAGGACGGCGTGATCCCACCGAGAAGGAGTCCTTGATGCGTGTGTTGATGTGCGGTCTGCTCGGTCTAACGGTGCTGACCGGCTGCGGGGGAGCCGCAACCCCCGCGACAGACAGCGGCGGTGCCACGATGGACAAGGTCCGCGAGCGGGAGACTGTCATCGCCACCTGCATGAAGCAGAAGGGTTTCTCCTACACCCCCTCGGTCAGCCGGCCCAAGCAGCCCGATGCGAACCCCGCTGACTACGCGGCGATGAAGGCGGCCCGCAGCAAGGACGGCTTCGGCGTCTTCTCCGCCGTCGTCTATCCGAAGCCGCCGGAAACGCAGGCGCCGGACCCCAACAAGGCGACGATCGACGGCCTCTCCGGCGCCAAGCGGGACGCCTACCTCAAGACCATGAACGAGTGTCGGGTCAACGCCCTCCAGCAGGTGGACGGCCTGAAAGTCACCTCGGTCGCCGACTATCAGGACCAGATGAGCACGGAGATCGAGAACATCGACAAGGTTCTCGACGGCGACCCCAAGCTCCTGGAGCTCGCCGCGCCGTTCGCCGAGTGCCTGAAGTCCAAAGGCGAGCGGGTGACCTCCGCGAAGCCGCTCGCGCTGAGTGTTCGCGGCTGGGAGGTGTGGAGCGAGCAGGCCGACCAACTCGGCAAGGCGGGCAAGGTCACGGCGGAGGCGGCCAGGCCGTATCTCGCCAAGGAGATCAAGTCGGCGCTGGTCGACCTGGAGTGCGGCAAGGACTTCTACGCCGCCTTCGTCCCCCTGCAAAAGCGGCTCACCAACGAGGCCAGGGCGAAGTACGGGTTCCAAGAGCGGTGATGCGTACCCCTCGTGGCAAGCTGCTGCTCGTGCTGGCCGTGGTCTTGGTGGTCGCGGGGACCGGCTGGGGAGTGGGCACTCTGCTGCGTTCCCCGGCCGACGAGGCGGCGGCACGCAAGCCGCCCAAACCGTCGCTGGTCACCGCTGCGGTCGAGCGGCGCAAGCTGGTCGCCACCGTAGTGGTCAGCGGCGCGCTGGAGTACGGCTCGCCGTATCCGGTGTCGCTGGCCGGAGTGGTGGGCGGCAGCGAAACCGCTCAGCGCGCTACCCGCGCTCCCCGGCGGGGCACCCTCGCGGAGGGCGCGGTGCTGATGGAGGTGAACGGGCGCCCGGTGTTCGTCTTCTCCGGCACGGTGCCGATGCACCGCAGCATCGTCTCCGGCGCCAAGGGGACCGATGTCAAGCAGTTGCAGAAGGCGCTGCGCAGGCTCGGCTACCGCGCGCCCGCGACCGGCGTGTTCGACCAGGCGACCATCGCCGCGGTGTCGCGCTTCTACGCCAAGCGGGGCTATGAGGCGCAGCAACCCACCTTGGAACTGCGGCAGAGGCGCGACGACCTGCACCGGGCCGTACGGGCCGCGCGGGAAGTGTTCGCGACCGAGCGTAAGGCCCTTGACCAGGGCAAGGATGTGCTCCCGCTGAAAGTCAGGCTCGCCAACGCCCGGCAGGATCTGAAGGAGGCCGAACAGGCGCTGAAGAGCGCGTGGGCACAGGAGCACACCACCGAGGACGAGGCCAAGGTCGAGGCCGCCGAGAGCGCCGTACGGGCGGCCGGTGAGAAGCTGCTGGCGGCCCAGCAGGAGCTCGCCCAGGCCACTACGACGCCCACCCCCGCGCCCAGCCTCAGCTCCAGCCCCACCGCAGGCCCCACTGCCGATGCCACGGCCGGGCCGCCTGCCGACACCCGCCTGCTCGAACTCCGGGTCGCCAACGCCAGGGCGGATCTGACCGCCGCCAGGTCGGCGCTGGAGCGCGTACTGCAGGAGGCCGGGACCGCGCGGGCCAAGCGGCTGACCGAGCTGACGAAGAACGTCCGGGTAGCGCGCGAGGCCGTCGTCACCGCCGAGCAGGCGCTCAGGCAGGCCAGGCAGCTCTCGCCCGCCAAGCTGAAGGTGGCCAACGCCCAGAGTGACCTGGCCGCGGCACGAGCGCTGCTGGCCGAGTTCTCCCGGACCTACGGCACCACCGTCCCGCCGGGAGAGGTCGTCTTCCTGCCCAAGCTGCCCGCCCGCCTGCACAAGTCGACCGTCAAGGCGGGAGAGCTGGTGGACAAGTCGATCGCCACGGTGACCAGCTCCACCTTCGTGGTCTCAGGCTCGGTGGACGTGGCTGAGGCCGAGCGGCTGAAGACAGGTCTGAACGCGAGTATCGAAACCGAGGCCGGCAAGACCGTCCCCGGCACGGTGACCTCCCTCGGCGGACGTGACGCGAAGGGCGCCGTGTCGGTGATGATCACTCCTGCCTCGATGAGGAGCCTCAAGAAGCTCGCCGGCGCGCCCGTCACGGTTCGCGTCACCATCGGAGCCACCGACCAGGAGGTGCTCGTGGTCCCCGCCGCGGCAGTCGTCACCGCCGCGGATGGCAAGGCCCGGGTGCAGGTGGAGATCGCGCCCGACCAGACCAAGGAGGTCGAGGTACGCGCCGGCCTGTCCGCCGACGGAGCCGTGGAGGTGGCCGGCGACCTCAAGCCGGGCGACATGGTGGTGATCAACAGTGCCTGAGCCGGTCATCCTGCTCCACGACCTGACCAAGGAGTTCCCCACCGATCCTCCCGTCCGGGCACTCTCCGCCGTCAACCTAAGAGTTGAAAAATCGGACTACGTGGCCGTCGTCGGCCCTTCCGGATCCGGGAAGTCCACCTTGCTCAACACACTCGGCCTGCTCGACCGGCCGACCAGCGGCAGCTACCGGCTCGACGGCATCGAGACCATCTCACTGAAGGACAGCGTGCGGACCACCATCCGCGGCAGCCGTATCGGCTTCGTCTTCCAGTCCTTCCACCTGTTGCCGCACCGCAGCGTGCTGGAGAACGTCATGCTCGCCGAGGTCTACGGCGCAGCACGGCGCGGGGGGCGGCGGGAACGCGCGATGCGCGCTCTGGAGCGGGTACGGCTGTCGCACCGGGTGGCCTTCCTGCCCGGCAGGCTGTCCGGCGGCGAGCGGCAGCGCGCCGCCATCGCCCGCGCCCTCATGGGCGAACCGTCACTGCTGCTGTGCGACGAACCCACCGGCAACCTCGACAGCAAGAACACCGACGCCGTGCTCGACCTGTTCGACGAACTGCGCGCCCAGGGGATGACCATCGTGGTCATCACTCACGAGAACGACGTGAGCGACCGGGCCGGGCGCCGGGTGCGCATCACCGACGGCGTCCTCACGGAGGAGTAGATGTGCACCCTCGCGACCTGCTGAACGAGGCCATGGCGGGCCTGCTTGCCCGCCCGATGCGCTCGGCGCTGACCACCCTGGGCACCGTGCTGGGCATCACCACGCTCGTGGTCACTCTGGGCGTCGCCGCGACGGCGGGCAACCAGATCGTCGGCCGCTTCGACGAGCTGACCGCCACCTCCGTCACGATCGAAGTCCCGGAGCACTCATTCCCCCTGGTCGATTGGGCCGATGTCAGCCGGGTGACCCGGCTGCGCGGGGTGGTCTCCGCCGCCGCGCTCGCCGAGTCGGAACAGAGCGCCAATCTCAGCGTCCGCTCCAACGACATCGTGGACCCGACCCGGGTCACCGACCAGACTCTGACCGTGCTCTCCAGCAGCCCCGGCCTGCCCGCCGCGGTCAAAGGCAGAATGATCGAGGGCCGCTACTTCGACGCCGGGCACATCGCCCGCGGGGACAAGGTCGTCGTGCTGGGCCGGCACGCGGCCAAGCTGCTGGGCATCACCCGGCTGACACGGGCCCCGGCCGTCTTCATCGGCACCCAGGCGTACACCGTCATCGGCGTGCTCGGCGACCTGAAACGCGAAAAGAGCCTTGCGAGCGCAGTCCTGTTGCCACCGGCCGTCGGCAAGCGCTACGGCCTGAGCACCGTGACCCGGGTCCTGGTCAACACCGGCCTCGGCGCCGCGGAACTGATCGCCAAGCAGGCGCCGACCGCGCTCAGCCCGGGCAACGAGGCCCTCCTCCAGGTCATCTCGCCGCCCAGCCTCACCAGAGCCCGCGATGCGGTGGAAGGCGACGTCAACGCCCTCTTCCTGATCCTCGGGCTGGTCTCCCTGGTCGTCGGCGCGGTCGGCATCGCCAACGTCACCCTGGTGACCGTGATGGAGCGCATCGCCGAGATCGGCCTGCGCCGCGCCCTCGGCGCCGCCCGCCGCCACATCGCCGCGCAGTTCCTGCTGGAGTCCACCCTTACCGGGCTGACCGGCGGCATCATCGGCGCTTCCGGAGGGATCGTCGTGATCGTCGCCGTCTGCGCTGCCAAGCAGTGGACTCCGGTCATGGATGTACGGCTGGCCGTCATGGCGCCTGCCGCCGGTGCCGTCGTCGGGCTGCTCGCGGGTCTGTACCCGGCCCTGCGTGCCGCTCGCATGGAACCAATCAACGCACTTCGGTAGATATGGTGCATTTTCATGACATCCCTGCTGCTCGTCGAAGACGACGCGGTGATCCGCGCGTCGGTCAGCCTGGCCCTGGAGCGCTACGGCTATCGAATGACCACCGCCGCTGACGGGCTGAGCGGCCTGGAGGCGGCCCAGACAGGTGGCCACGACCTCCTGCTGCTGGATGTGATGCTGCCCAGCCTGGACGGCATCAGCTTGTGCCGCAGGATCCGGGAAACCAGTCAGGTGCCGATCCTCATGATGTCGGCCCGCGGCGACGGCCTGGACATCGTCGCCGGGCTGGAGGGCGGCGCCGACGACTATGTGGTCAAACCGGTCGACCTGCCGGTGCTGGTGGCCAGGATCCGCTCGCTGCTGCGCCGGGCCACCATCGCTCAGCCCCAGCCCACGACCGGGCAGGCCGCCGCGAGCGCGGTGCTCACCTTCGGCGAGCTGAGCATCGACACCGGTTCGCTGGAGGTACGGCGGGCTGGGCGACGCGTCGAGCTGAGCCCGACCGAGTTGCGGCTGCTGCTGGAGTTCGCCGCCCATCCCGGCATCGTGCTGGAACGGGCGACGCTGCTGCGCACCGTGTGGGACTACGGATGGGACGGCGACAGCCGCGTGGTCGACCTGTGCGTACAGCGCCTGCGCAAGAAGGTCGGCGCCGAGCGCATCGAGACGGTCCGCGGGTTCGGCTACAAATTGAGCGCCACATGAATCCGGCTTCGCTGCGATGGAAGATCGCCGCCCTCGTCACGCTCGCCTCCACCGTCGTCGCCGCCATGATAGGACTGCTGGTTCACCGGGCGACCTGGCAGCGTGCCCTGGACATCGGCGAGGCCCGAGCCCAGGTGGCCCTCGACAAGTCACTGGCCTCCGCTGACCGGCCCGGCGGCACGCCCGACGACGTGGTGACCGTCGAGGAGCTCCCTGACGCTCTGGCTGCCCAGCTGCGTCCCGGCCGGCCGGTGATCTGGTATGGGCTCGATCACCGGGACGAGCCGTGGATGTGGGCCGCCCAACCGTATGGCAGCGACGGCCGCCAGGCGGTGAGCGTACAGATCTCGATGGGCTCGGAACTGCGCAGCCTGTACGCGCTGGACCGCAGCATGGTCAAAGCCGGACTGCTCGCCCTGGCCGGGGTGGTACCGCTGTCGGTGCTGGCGGCCGAGCTCCCCAACCGGCGGCTTCGGCGCATGGCCCGCACCGCCCGCCAGATCGCCGACGGCAACCTGGCCGCTCGCACCGATACGGGCGGCCGGGACGAGATCGCCGAGATCGGCGCCGGGCTCAACTCCATGGCCGCCAGCCTGCAGCGGCGGCTGCTGGCCGAGCAGCGCTTCACAGCCGACGTCGCGCACGATCTGCGTACCCCACTGATGGGGCTGCTGACCGCCAGCCAGTTGCTGCCCGACGGGCAGGCCACCGACATGGTCCGCGACCGAATCGGCGTGCTGCGCGGCCTGGTCGACGATCTGCTGGAAATCTCCCACCTGGACGCCACCGGCGAACAACCGGATCGGCAGTCGGTGCCGCTGGCCGACCTGGTACGCGAGTCGCTGCACCGTGTCGACGTGCCCGCCGACCTGCATATCGTCGGCGACCAGGGCGACACGACAGCCGTCACCGATGCGCGCCGCCTGGAGCGCGTCGTCGCCAACCTGCTCCTCAACGCCCGCACACACGGCGCCGCCCCGGTAATGATCACCGTGCGCTCCCGCCAGATCGTCATCCGCGATCATGGGCCAGGTTTCCCACCTGACCTGCTTGCGAACCTGAACAAGGGACAGGCGCAGCGCTTCCACACCGGACGGACCGAGCGCGGCCGCGGGCACGGGCTCGGCCTGACCATCGTGCTCGGCCACGCCCGCATCATCGGGGCAAGCCTCCAGTTCGCCAACCCGGTCAACGGTGGTGCGAGCGTCGCCATCACCCTGCCCAACTGAGGTGCCCAGCGGATCGCAGCGACCCACTCAAGGTGGCCGATCCTGATTATGTCGGCACGCGGCGACTCGCTGGATGTGGTGGCCGGTGGCGACGACTAAGTGGTCAAACCGGTCGACACCCCAGTGCTGGTGGGGTGGCGACGACGGCGCCGTCGACACCCCACCAGATGGCCGGCCCGATACACGGTTGATACACGGTCAAGCCCGTACGGAGACACGGCCACGGCCGGACGGACACGTGGGTGGCCCACCGTGTTCGGCATGCGACGTTCCTTCGTTCTCCTCCTGCTGGCGAGCGCCCTGTCCGGCTGCGGAACCGTACCGTCCGTCTCCGGGGCCACCGTGTCCGACGTGCCCCTGCCGTGGCCAGCCGAGGGCCAGGCGGCGGTCGAGGTGGAGGGCGTGGGCAGCCTGGGCGCCAGCGGCGACCCTGACCCGCTGCCCATCGCCAGCGTGACCAAGGTCATGACCGCCTACGTGATCCTGCGCCGCCATCCGCTCCGGCTCGGCGACGACGGCCCGCCTATCCCCGTGGACCGTACGGCCGCCGACGAGTCCTACGCACCGCAGGAGTCCACCGCCCCGGTCAGGGAGGGCGAGCGGCTACGGCTGCGCCGTCTGCTGGAGCTGATGATGGTGCCCTCGGGCAACAACGTGGCCCGCCTCCTGGCCCGCTGGGACTCCGGTTCCCAGGAGCGCTTCGTCGAGCGGATGAACGCCACCGCCCACCGCCTGGGCATGGCCGCCACCACGTACACGGGCGCCAGCGGCAACGAGGACAGCACCGTCAGCACCGCGGCCGACCAGCTCAAGCTGGCCAAGGAGGCCATGCGCGACCCGGTCTTCCGTGAGGTGGTGGCACAGGCTGACACGGCCGTGCCCGGCGACGCGAGAAGGCTGCCCAACACCAACACGCTGCTGAACAAGCACGGCGTCATCGGCATCAAGACCGGCTCCGGCACCGTCGCGGGCGGCAACCTGATGTGGGCCTCCCGCGTACGAGGCCGCCTGGTGCTCGGGGTGATCCTCGGCCAGGTGGCGAACACCAACCCGGTCGCCGCCAAGGCGGCGGCGCTAGAGGCGGGCGGGAAGATGAGCGCGGCGGTCGAACGGTGGCTGCTCAAGCGGCCGGCGGCACTCCTGCCAGAGCCCCGTCCCACCACTGCTCGCCCTGCCGAAGCGATCGGCCCCGCTCACCGGTGACCCGTCCCGGCAGTTATCTGGGGTAGTCAAGCGAACCAGCCGGTCAGCCGCTTGAAGGTCGTTAGGTCACGTAAGACAAGTAGGCAAACCGCGGCCGCCGCGCCAGTGGGCCGTCGAGAGGTCCGTCAGCCGCGATCGATCCAGCGAACTCAACTCAAGAACTGTTGCTTAGCCTAATTTCTGCACTCATCCTCCCCGGAGGCCGCTTCGCGGCGAGGGCCTCCATCACGCCGTCCAAGCCGTCGCCCGGATGCACGACCTATAGCCAACCCGCTAACAACTCAGCTCAGTACGCCTTCCGGCGGTCTTCTGCAAAACGCTTCAGCTAAAGCCGACGGCGAGCAAGCAGCGTGGAGTCGTGAGCGTTGATAGACGTTCCGTCGCGGGTCATCTTTCGTGGCCGCTGCTCGACCACGAGGGCCTCGAAGTCTTCCGGTAGGCCGGGCAGCAACTCTTCGGCAAGAAACATGGCCCTGCGCTGGCTCGCGGTCAAATGTGTGAGCTCCACGGAGGGTGCGTGGCCGACGACGAGGAGATATCCGCCGGGCGCGACGGCGTCGGCCAGCCGGCGGGTCACGTCCATCATCCCGCCGTCCGGCGCGTGCAGATAGTGGCTGGTCACCAGATCGTATGACCGCCCGGCCACCGCGATGGTCCGTGCGTCGACCCGCCACCAGTCAACCTGATCGGCGATTCCGGCTTGCTCGGCGTGCCGGGCGGCGCGTGCCAGGCCGTTGACGGAGAAATCCGCGCCGGTGACTGTCCAGCCCTGGCGAGCCAGCCAGATCACATCGCCGCCCTCACCGCAGCCGACGTCGAGCGCGGTACCGGGGGTCAGTCCGGCCGCCTCGGCGACGAGCTGCGGATTAGGATTTCCGCTCCAGAACTTCTCTTGGCCTGCGTACCTCTCGTCCCAGCCCGACGGCTCGAACATAGTGGCCGCCTCGTCTTCGGTGAGCTGATGGTGATGCTCAGTCATCGGGGTGCTTTCCTTCCCGTGCGTCGGATCGCATCGTGGGGCTCGTTGAGATTTGCGTTCACGATCCTCTTAAGGCGTCAGGCCGTGCCTGCGTGCGCCGAGCACGCACTCGGTGACTTGCCGCTCCAGTTCGGGAGTGAACGGGTATACGGCGACCGCGTTGCGCACATCCTCATGGACCAGGTCGAACCTATCGGTAAGTTTCTGATCATGTCCGACCCCGACTTCACCCCGCTTCGTGTTCCCCATCTCGTCCATAGGGTTAGGTCATTTGCCATCAGGGAGTGGGCGAAGGCACAGGGGTACCCGGTCAGCCATCGAGGCCGCATCTCACCCAACATCATTGAAGCCTTCTTCGCCGCCAATCCCGAGGCATACGAGCAGGCAGACAGGGTCGAGTGGGTCTACGCCACCGCGAGGACCCCTGGTGCGTCGCCGGAGGACTACGAATGGGAAAGGAGCAGCGGCCTCGATGACATCTACACGATCGCTTTCGTCCGCGGGCTCAACGAGCACGAGGTGCTGCGCCGACTCGGCGCCGCGGACGAGGACATTCGGCTGATCACAGACGAGGACCACTCTCTGCCGGAAGGACCGGAGGTCATCACTGTGAGGCGAATCGGGGATTGGACCATCTCGATCGAGGACTGCGGCTGGCGCGCGCAGTGGCAGGCTCTGTCCAACCTGTCTCGCGACGGCGGTGAGGTGGTGACAGTGCAGCGGCATGACTACGCCCAGCACCATGTCACCTATGCCGCCGACGGCCGGCTCATCACCGACATCAACCCGGCGTTTCCCATTGACAGGCAGGGCGCGGATCCCGACCGGCTCAATCGTCACCTCCGTGAGCTGGGCATCGATCCGGCCGCCGACGACCACATCGACAACTCCATCCCGGCGGCCCTGGCACTCGCCAGCCGAATCACCGGCGTCATGATCAGCCCACAACACCTCCGCCGCCCCATTCTCGGCGCCGCCATACCTGGTGCCCATTTCTGACCCACCCCAGCGTCGAAACGGGCCAGAAGCGGTGGTGATGCGGCGATGCCCTCACCTCGCCACAGAGCCCCTCCGAACTGTGACGGCAGACGATAGTCGTCATCTACCAGCGCCAGTTGTCACCAGATGTAGTCGGGACGCGTGCTCAGCCAGTCTTTTCGTCCTAGTGGATCTGTTCGGCGCTGAGCCCGGTTGGTACCTGTGATCCGCTACGGACCAAGCATCTGCCGTTGGCGTGCTAGGCGTCTTTTGTGGATAGACGACTGGCGGAATCACCCCTCGTTACGGGGTTCTCCGGTTCACGCCGAGTGAGCACCAAGGGGGCGTCCTCGGTGATGGCGACCGTGTGCTCGGAGTGGGCCGTACGTGAGCCGTCGGCCGACCGGATGGTCCAGCCGTCGGCGTCGTAGACGATCCGGTCGGTCGTGCGGGCGAACCAGGGTTCGAGCGCGAGGGTCAGGCCCGGCCGGAGCGTAAGGCCGCGCCCTGCCCGGCCCTTGTTCGAAACGTGGGGCCCCTCGTGCATGGTGCGGCCAATGCCGTGGCCACCGAACTCGTTGTTGACCGGATAGCCGTAGTCGTGGGCTACCGCCCAGATGGCCGCCGAGATGTCACCCAGGCGATTGCCCGGACGCGCCACCTCGATCGCCGCCTCCAACGCTTCCTCGGTGGCACGGATGATCCGCAGGTCCTCCTCGGCAGCAGTGCCAACGACGACCGTGCGCGCCGAGTCGGCCACCCAGCCGTCGACGCTGACCGCGAGGTCCGCGCTGAGTACGTCGCCGTCACGCAGCGTGTAGTCGTGGGGTAGGCCATGCAGGACGGCGTCGTTGACCGACAGGCAGATGACGTTGCGGAACGGGCCGCGTCCGAAGGACGGCGCATAGTCCCAGTAGCACGACTCCGCCCCGCGCCGTTTGATCATGCCGCGCACGTGGTGCTCCAGGTCCAGGAGGTTGACGCCCACGTCGGCGAGCCGGCCGACCTCGGAGAGCACCTCGGCGACGAAACGTCCGGCCACGTGCATGCGTTGGATCTCCGCAGGCGTCTTCAGTTCAATCACGATTACCTCGCGTCACAGGGTGTTGGTATAGTTATACCGGAACCTTAACACTTGCCGGTATAGTAATACCAACCCTATTCTGGGAGCATGGTCCGCCAACCGCTCACGCCTGAGCAGATCGAAGCCGGCAGGCGTCTCGGCGCCCTGCTGCGCCACGCGCGAGCGGGACGCGACCTAGCGGAAGTCGCGCACGCGGCCGGCATCTCGCCGGAAACCCTGCGCAAGATCGAGACCGGACGACTACCCTCTCCCGGATTCGGCACGATCGTCTGCCTCGGTGAGGCACTCAACCTGCCGGTGCAGGAGTTGGCAGCCACCTGGCGCGGCAGCTACCTACCGCTGGAAGCCGTCTTGTAGCCGCTGCTCCACCCGTCCACGGAACTGGCCGGCACCATCGCAAAGTGACAAGTAGTACCTGTACCTGGCGCCGACCATCGCTGGAAACGATGAGCGGAATCCCATGTCGCAGTGACCTTCTGATGACAGATATCGCTTGTAGTCACACGAACCATGCTCGGATCGCACTGTCACTTTGAATGTCGTTCGGGCGTCCTGATTAGATGCTGACCAAAACGACAGTGCCCAGGCCGGACTCAAGCCTCGCTGTCATGTTCGGCGACGCCAGACACCATCGGAGAGCCCGGTGCGGAGTCGTCCCCACGCCGGTTCCCGGGATCCGCGCCAGACCATACAAGGGGAACCTCGACCTGACCGCCCAGTGAGCGAGCCACGAACGACCAGGCTTCCGGCGGCATGGGACGCCAAGGAAATGACGTCGATCTGGGGCCTTGTCGCGACTCGGGGAAGGGCCGCGTGGAGGTCACCCGCGAGAGGCGGACGACCAATCCTTCCACGATGGCTGGCGAGCCGGGTCCGCCGCTCCGTAGCGGTCGCCCTGCGGCGCGGGCAGGGCGTCGAACTCGGCCAGATCCGCCGGGCTCAGCTCGACATCCACCGCTCCGGCGTTCTCCGCGAGGTACTTCGAGGTCTTGGTCCCCGGGATGGGAACGACGTACCGCCCCTGGGCCATCACCCAGGCGAGCGCCACCTGGGCCGGGGTGGCGCCGATGCGCTCGGCGATCTGACGCACCCGGCCCGCGATGGCCAGGTTGGCGCGCAGCGCCTCCTGCTGGAAGCGCGGTAGTCGCCGCCGGAAATCCTCCTCGGGCAGGTCGTCGAACGAGGAGAACCGCCCGGTGAGGAAGCCCTTCCCCAGGGGCGAGTACGGCAGGAAGGCGATGTCCTGCTCCTGGCAGTAGGGCAGTACCTCGGTCGTCCAGTCCCGGGTCCACAGCGACAGCTCGGACTGCACCGAGGTCACCGGGTGCACCGACTGCGCCCGCTTGATCTGCTCCACCGTCACCTCGGACAGGCCGATGTAGCGCGCCTTGCCCGCCGCCACGGTCTCCGCCAGCGCTCCCCAGGTCTCCTCGATCGGCACCTCGGGATCCACCCGGTGCAGCTGATAGAGGTCCACGTAATCGGTGCCGAGCCGGCTCAGGCTCTCGTCGATCGACCTCCGGACGTGCTCCGGGCGGCCGTCCAGGCCCTGAACGGGGTTGCCCTCGGAGTCCCGGGTGAGGGTGCCGACCTTGGTGGCCAGCACCGCACGCTCCCGATGACCGCCGGCCAGCGCCCGACCGATCAACTCCTCGTTGGTGAACGGCCCGTACACGTCCGCGGTGTCGAGCAGCGTCATGCCCTCATCGAGCGCCTGGTGGATCACCGAGACCAGCGTGGCTTCGTCCCGCGGGGTCGCCAGGTCGTAGCTGAAGCTCATGCCCATGCAGCCCAGCCCCAGAACGCCGACCACGGGGCCCTCGGGCCCGAGCGTCGTGGTACGCATTGCCCGCCCTCCTCATAGACGATGCCTCAACGATACGGGGGAATCCCGAACCGGGCCCGGGCGGTCGCGTCGGGGTCGCCGCGGCGCGCCGCCACGCGGGCGTCGAGCGCCCGAGACACCGCCTTTCGTTGGGGCACAAGAACCATGCGTTGGCCCGAAAGACAGCGCCGGCGTCGCGCCCGAGAGTGGATCGCAGCGGGCGGCGGCGATCGTCCACGCGTCCATCGCAGTGAGGAGATGTTCCATGAGCAGTGGAGCAGTGAGAAACGCCGTGCTCGTCCACGGAGGATTCGTCGATGGATCCGGCTGGCAGCCGGTCTACGACCTCCTGGTCGCCGACGGCTTCCGCGTCACCGTCGTGCAGAACCCGACCCTGTCGTTGGAGGACGACGTGCGGGTCACCCACCGCGCGCTCGACGCGCAGGACGGCCCTGCGGTACTGGCCGGCCACTCCTACGGCGGCGTCGTCATCACCGAGGCCGGCACGCATGACAAGGTCGCCGCGCTGGCCTACATCGCCGCGTTCGCCCCGGACAAGGGCGAGTCGGTCAACAGCCTCATCGCCGATCCCCCGCCGGGTGCCCCGGTCCCGCCCATCCTGCCGCCCCGAGACGGCTTCCTCTTCCTGGACCGGGAGCGCTTCGCGGCGTCCTTCGCCGCGGATCTGCCTTCCGGGCAGGCGGCGTTCATGGCCGACTCCCAGGTGCCGTGGGGCGTTGACGCGCTCGGCGGGGCCGTCACCGAGCCCGCCTGGCCCGCCAAGCCCTCGTGGTACCTGGTCGCCACTCAGGACAGGGCCGTTCCACCCGCTGACCGGCGTGCTCCCCGGCTGAATTAGGCCGCCGGCGCGGGCACCCTGTCCTACGCTGGCGGCCTTGCCATCCGCGGCGGCGCGGCCAGACCCACCTACCACTCCTTGGAGACCTCATGACCTTGACCCCGCAGGTGCCTACCGTCCGCGGCACGGTGGCCGTGGATGATCTGGGCACTGTACTGATGCACGAGCACGTCTTCGTCCTGAGCGAGGAACTACGGCAGAGCATGCCGGAAAGCTGGGACGAGCAGCGGCGCGTCGACGACGCCGTGGCCCGGTTGACGGCTCTGGCGGCGACGGGCGTGTCCACGATCGTCGATCCGACCGTCATCGGCCTCGGTCGGGATGTCCGGCGCGTCGCGTCGGTCAACCGGCACGTGGACCTCAACATTGTGGTCGCGACCGGCCTTTACACACTGGGGGACGTGCCGTACTACTTCCGCTACCACGGGCCGGGCACCCTGCTCGGCGGCCCCGAGCGCATGACCGAGTTGTTCGTCCGAGAGCTCACCGAGGGCATCGCGGGCACCGGCATCAGAGCCGCGTTCCTCAAGTGCGCGATCGAGGACGAGCTCACGCCCGGCGTGGAGCGGGTGATGCGGGCCGTGGCGCAGGCGCACCTCAGCACCGGCGCGCCGATCACCGTCCACACCAGTGCGCACGCCCGCACCGGCTTGATCGCGCAGGAGATCCTGCGCAGCGAGGGCGTGAACCTCGGCGCGGTGGTCATCGGGCACAGCGGCGACACAGCCGACCTGGACTACCTGCACCAGCTCATCGACAACGGCTCCTACATCGGCATGGACCGCTTCGGTCTGGACGTCCTGCTGCCCACCGACCAGCGGGTGGCGACCGTTGCGGCTCTTGCTCGGCAAGGACTGGCCGACCGAATGGTCCTGTCACACGACGCGTCGTGCCACATCGACTGGTTCCCTCCGGGCGTGCGCGAGCAGGTCGCGCCGAACTGGCACTACACCCACCTGCACGAGCAGGTGCTTCCGGCGCTGCTCAGCGCCGGGGTCACCCAGACGCAACTGACCACGATGCTGGTGGACAACCCGCGCCGGTACTTCAGTCCGGCCGAACACTAGCGGCACCGCGGTGTGTCTCGACGGCCCCCACGGAGGGAATCGGGGCGACCGCGTTCCAGGAGTACATATGTCTAATCGTAATCAGGGCGATCGGCGGCGCGACCGTCGTCGATGACGCCATGCTGTCGATGGACCTACACCTGCGCGAGCAGGGGATGAGCCTGCGCGCCACCCGTCGGCGGCGACCGTCCTGCACATGCTGCGCGACCACGACACCGCGACCCTCAGTCGAAACGGTCTTCTCCGCTTTCAGCGAGCGGTCCAGACCATGTGCGACATGTTTTGTTCACTCAGAGTAGCTGTATGTATACTCTCGGTAGATCATTGAGGTCATCGGGAGGATCATCGTGAAGCGAATCGCCCTCGTCCCCGTCATCTCCGCCGCCATGGTCGCGGTCATGGGAAGCGCCGCCTACGCCTCACAGTACGTGGCCTACGAAGGGCCGGGCTTCACCGGCCGGTCGGTGGTCATCGACCGGTGCGGCCCGTCCAACATCCCCTTCCACGGGTCGTACAAGTGGTACGGCGACGGCCAGAGCGGCCGGATGTACAACCAGCCCGACACGCAGGGTGTGATGCACTTCGAGCTGCCGTCCAACCGCAACGCGGAGCAGAGGACGCCCGTCGGCTGGAAGAGCATCTTCATCGTGTGCTGACGCCCGGAAGGCGGACGGGCCGGGCGCTCACCGAGGCCGACAGGTCCTGCACCGGCCCCTCTCCGTCAGACTTCAGCGAGATATTGGGAGGTTGCAGCTTCCCATTCCACCGTCGTCATGCCGGGTGCATCGGCCGGGTCCCCTCGATCTCGCCGGCACTGTCCGCTCGGGCGGGTAGTAGCAGGGCGGTGACGACCACGGCTACGGACAGCACCGCGCCGATGATGAAGGCCAGCCGCATGCCGTCGAGGTTGGCGAGCGCCTCCGTGGCTCCCGCGGATCTCAGGGCATCGGCTCGCGCGCTCATCACGGTGATCACGAGCGCGGTGCCGATGGCCGCGGAGACCTGCTGCAGCGTGCTCAGGATCGAGCTGGCGTGGGAGTAGAGCGGCGGCGGAACCGCTCCGAGCCCGAGGGTGAATACCGGGGTGAAGGTCGCGGCCAGACCCACCATCAGCAGCGCGTGCAGACCGAGGAGCTGCCAGAACGGCATGGTCATCGTGACCTGGGTGAAGCCGGTGAGCGCGAGCGCGATCCCGATCGCGCCGGGGATGACCAGAACCCGGCCGCCGAACCGGTCGAACAGGCGGCCGACGGTCGGACCGAGCAGCCCCATCGCGAGGCTGCCCGGCATCACGAGGAGTCCGGTCTGCAGGGGGCTGAGCTCACGGACGTTCTGCAGGTACAGCGGCAGCAAGATCATCGATCCGAGCATCGCCATGAAGGCCACCGACATCAGGATCAGCGCGATCGTGTAGGTGCGGTGGCGCAGGGTACGCAGGTCCAGCAGCGGCACGCCGCGCTTCTGCAACGACAGCTGGCGGGCGACGAAGACGGCGATGGCCACCAGGCCGGCCGCCACGATCGCGGCGGCGACGCCGACGTCACCACCCTCGAACCAGCTGAGCCCGTAGACCAGGCCGCCGAAGCCGGCAGCGGCGGTCACCACGCTCAACCAGTCGATGGTGCTGAACTGGGGCTCTCCGACGTTCTTGAGCTGCTTCAGGCCGCGCCAGGTGATCACGGCGGCGATGGGGAGCACCACGGCGAACAGCAGCCGCCAGGACCCGAATTGGAGGATCACCCCCGAGACCGTCGGGCCCATGGCGGGCGCGACCGAGATGGCCAGGGAGACGTTGCCCATCACCCGGCCCCGGTCCGTCTCGGGCACCACCTGCATCAGCGTGGTCATCAGCAGCGGCATCATCACAGCCGTCCCGGACGCCTGGATGATGCGGGCGCCCAGCAGCACCTCGAACGACGGCGCGACGGCGGCCAACGCCGTGCCGAGCAGGAACAGGCCCATCGCGGTGGTGTACGCGCTGCGGGTGGACACCCGCTGCAGGAACCATCCGGTGATCGGGATGACAGCGGCCATGGTCAGCATGAAGGCGGTCGAGAGCCACTGCGCGGTCTGCTCGGTGATGTGCAGCGCGCTCATCAGCCGCGGGATCGCGTTGATCATGATCGTCTCGTTGAGGATGACCACGAATGTGGCGAGCACCAGCAGCCGGATCACGGCCGGGGTGCGACCGGAAACAGCGGTCGCGGGCTTGGCGGGTGAATCGAGCTGTGGGCTGGGCACGGCACCTCAATCGGGGTTGTCGGACATGACGTGGTCATGGCTGGTGTCTCAGCCTTGGGTCTCACAAGAAGTTGTGGCCATGCAAAGACTGACCGGCACCACCGACAAAACTCATCGCCCGCCCCCAGCATTCCGGCAAGTGATGTGAAATGTCACCCAGTTTTCACCGGCGGACGACGATCTTCAGATCACGCGAAGGAGCACCCGAATCGCTGTCGATCGACACCGACGAAGGCCTTCCAGGATCCTCCTGGGAGACCTTTCGCGGTGAGTCTCGCGGATTCACCACTCGGGAAGCTCGTGCGCGTCGGGACAGAGCATGATGATCTTTTCCAACAACTCAAGGCCGTCCGTCTGCACGTCCCAGCGGCCGCTGTCGAACGCTCGGATCCTCACCTCCGGCGCCGACGGACTGTCGCCGTAGCCCACCAGCTCTCCGTCGATGAGCTGACAGTCCCCGCTGAACAGGTCGATGAGACGACTCGTGGTCACCAGTGAGTTCGCCGTGGCCTCGACGATCGCTTCAGTCTCCGGAGAGACGAGCCAGTCGAGGAAACCGAGGTCCACGTCCTGAAGCAAGGTCCTGCCCCTTGGTCCGGGTAACCCGCTAATCCGCAGGGAAGGGCGGATGCCTCGTCAGCGGCGTCTCGCCCTGCTCAGATCGCGTAAGACGGTGTTGCTGTATGGGCCGCTGCGCACCCCTTCCGTGAACGCAACCGGGACGGGGTTCACTTCATCGGTTCCATGCCTTCCGGTAGAGCCAGGATGCCTACGTCGGGTCAGTCCGCGGGGGCCGGTTCGACATGGTGATCGTTGTAGGGGTACTGGTCATCGCCGTGATCGACGATGGTGCTGCATCGGTACCGGACAAGCTCGATCATCGACGCCGAGTCGAGGTCCTCCTCGTCGTCTCCCCCCTCGTAGTCACTCGGATCCAGGACCTCGTCCACGTTGTAGTGCAACCGGCCGTCGATCAGGTAGTCGCGGCGGAAGCCGGTCGCCCACTGCGAGTTGTGTCCCCACCCGTGCGAGGGGTCGTTGGTGGATCGTGACCGGCGCCAGAAGGTCCAGTACAGGGTGGATCGGTCGGCGACCCCCGCGACCAGATGTCTCGCCCCGGCGGTGACGACCACCCCGGCCCGCGTCAGCAGCATCGAGCCCATCATGTAGCCGGGCCAGCGCTCCTCAACGATCGAGGGCGGCTCGCCGGGGTCACCGGCCTGCCGTACCTCGACGATCTCGTGGAAGAACGGGTGGAACCCCCGCCGGCCGATCCGGTCCGCGCCCAGTGCCTCGCAGAAGGCGGGATAGACGCCGACCGGCGGGTACCACGCGTCCGGGGCCGCTGCCGGATCGTCCGCGGGATCCTGGTAGTTCAGGATGAGCAGGTCGAGGATGCGGCTCACCGCGTACAGCCGTACCAGCGGGCTGTAGCCCCACTCGGGAGGTGCCCCCAGGGGGATCAGGTGACTTTCCGGCCGGCCCGCCCCCTGTACTTCCGCCACGTGCGCCGGATGCTCGTCCAGCCACCGTCGCAGCTCATCGACCAGCCCGGTGTTCTCACCTCCGTGACGGAGGGTGTTCTCGTACAGGGCACGCCAGTCGTTATCCAAGTAGACATCGTCGTTCATGCGCCCCAGAGTCCTGTGAGACGACGCTTTCCGGCATCCGCTGCGAGGATGACCGAGACGGAGGATTCGAGGACTCTCTTCCGTTGCCCGGACCATGCGCCCCGGTGCTCCGGGAACATCGGCGGATCCAGGACAAACCCGTGAGAACGCCAGGAAGAAACGGCAGGCGAGGTGAGCAGGCCCCACCTCAGCGCCACCGGCGGCATGACCCTCCGATTTTCAGATGGGCCGATCGCGCAGCTCAGATGTCGAGAACCGTGGTCAGAGGGGTGTGGACGGCGACATGAGTGTGCTCGCGAGTGGGGGCGTTACTGTCGGTGCCGCTGTCACCGCCCTTTCGGGATCATGACGTCTGTCCGCTACCGTCGCCCGAGTCGATCTACTGGCGAGAGTCGGGAACGGAAAGGGAACCGTGGCTGAGGCATCGCATGCGCAGATGCGCCTCCCAGCAGGGGCGCTCCGCGTCGGGGCGGTCCTGGCCGCCTCCGGGCCGGTCATCCTGAGAGTCTTCCGGCTCGGCCCGGCGGACATGAACGGAATGATCTGCTGGGGAAAGATGGACGTCAGCCCTTTCCTCCCGCCAAGAAGCATCGGGTGGGAACTGCTGTCGTGGGTCGAACTGCTGCTCCCGGTGGTCTTGGCCGGGCTTCTGTTGCACGCCTCGCGCCGGACCACGAGCCTGGGAGTCACAGTGGTCTGTGCCGTCCTCGCATTCCGGCTGCTCGCGATGTCCTTCTCGGCTGACATTCATCCTCTCACCGGCCAGCCTCTCCCCGTCGGGGGACCCTGGCCACCGGTCATCTGCTACTCCGCAACCATTACCGCGCTGCTCCTGGCGGCACGCTCCCCCCTGCCCCCGGCACGAAAGGGGACCCTGCTCTGGGCAGCGGCCGCCGTGGCGGCCGCCTGGACGATCGGCCGGCTCTCCCTCCGAGACGGGGACTCTCTCCCCTCCTTCGGCTGGGTCGCCTACATACCCTCGGAGTCACTGCTGTGGGGGCAGCCCGGAATGTGGTCCTGCAAGGCCGACGCGGACGGCCTGTTGATCGTGCTCCTCGCCTTGGCCGCGGCAACCGGCAGCGTCCTGCCGGACCGGCCGCGACGCCGCGTCGCCCTGGGAATCGGAGCGCTCCTCGCCCTCGCCGCCTTCGAAGGATTCGTGGCGGTTCTCATCCTCCTGGACGGCGCAACCCTCGGAGACGAACTCCACCTGGACGCGACCATGATGATCCGGTGGCATCTGCTCGTCGCAGCGATGTTCGTCGTCGCGACCACTTTCCGGAAGCAAGCACCCTCCGCCAAGTGGCCGCTTACCCGGGCGCCCGGCGCGGGGAGTTGCTCAACCTACGTTGGTCAGACGTCGACCTCGACGGCAAGCAGATCACCATCACCGGATCGGCCGCCTTCATCGACGCCGAACGCATCGAGGGAACCACCAAGAGCGGCCGGAAGCGCATCGTCAGCCTCGACGACGGAACGATCAGGGTCCTGAAGGCGCAGCGGAGCAAGCAGGCGGCCGGGCAGGAGTGGCGAGGAACGGATGACCACGTGTTCACGACCGGCTGGGGTGAACCGATCTCCATCCCGACACGGTCAGCTCGCTCACCGCAACCATGATCCGGCGCTACAACAACCCGGCGAAGGAGCCCAAGCCCAAGGAACCACTCCCGCACGCCCGTTTGCACGATCTCCGGCACATCCACGCGACGACGCCCCTCTTGGCCGGCGTCCCCGTCCATGTCGTCGCGGCCCGACTCGGTCACGCCGCCCCGTCCATCACGCTCCGCGTCTACGCCCACGTGATCTGAGCGGCGGAAGCCTCCGCGGCCGACATCTTCGCCGAGACCATCGGGGAGTAGGAAGGATCGAACCCCAAGCGCGACCCAGTAGGCCCGTTACGGCATTTCGCCTAGCGGGTCTGCTGGTGTGTCGTCGCCTGTTGGCATCTGGCGGAGCCAGGCCGAATGGGATAAGAATTCCAAGATCAGATCTTGGAGGTTGTTCCTGTGGTGTCCACGGATTTGCCGTCTCAGCCACCGGTGGTGGCTGAACGCCCCCGGCCGTGGCGGCTTCAGTCGCAGGGATACGTGGCCATCCTCGGCGGGGTTGCCGCCGTCACCGTCATCGCGCTGATGAACGCCGCTCGCCTCGATGTGCCGAAGAGGGGCAGAGTACTCATTGCCGGCGCCGGTCTTCTCGGACTGATCGTGAATGTAGTCATGATCTGGGATACCAGGGTGAGCCTCGACGCCTACACCGTGTTGTCAGTGTTGCTCGCACTGGTCGTTCATATCGTTCAAGTGGACGTGCAGAGACCACACGATCGGGGAGCCCTGCTGCTGTCCAGAGGGAAAGATCATGCGCCGATGTGGCTAGCCGGTGCAGTCGCCATCCTGGCCGGTGGCATACTCCAACACCTCATAGTGACGACGCTCGAAGGGTGATGGGAGCCAACCTGTCAGCAAGGGTGTTGGCAAGAAGCTCGAACGATCAAGAAATCAAGAAGGCCCCCGATGGCGTAATGCCTGTTCAGGAGCCTTCTTGCATGTGTGCGGCCGGAGGTACTCGAAACCCCAACCTTCTGATCCATAGGGGAAGATCCAACATCCTCACGTCATGCTGTTGACCAGGCGTTGGCCCGAAGACCAGAAGCGTATCGGGTTGGCGTGGGGTCACATTGAAGAGCGATCATGCTATCGAGCTGCCCCGCGCCCCTAGCCCCAGGGTTATTGACCGAGGCCGCCGAGGCCACCAAGTTTGCCGAGAAGGTCTTGAGGGTTCAGACCGAGCTTGGACAGCTGTTCCGCGTGCTGGTCGGTATCGATCTGCGGGGGCAGGCTCTTGTCGGCTTGCTGCGCCAGGGCGTTGTCGCCGCGGGACCGGAGGAGCTCAACGATTTTGGCCTTTTCGATTTGCATGAGCGATGCCTTTCTGAAGATCACGGACGTCTGAGGATCGCTGACAGCGGACGCCGGGCCATCTGACGGAAGGTGGCCACGTTGCCCCGGCCGACAGCGTTGTTTCCCCTGTGCTGACCTGCCCCGGTTTGTACGGTGCCACTCCGTGAGGTGTTTCCAGACTCCTTGAAAACCTGATCATCCTGCTTTGTGAATTCTTGGTTCGTGCCACTAGCGCCCTTCGCACCGCTCCAAAAAATACGGACCGCTTCTCGTCTGCCTGAGCACGGTGGAGCCGTACCGGGGCACGGTAGAGCCGTTACCGGGTTCGCCGAAAGCATGTATTGCCATCGCGTGGGGCGCCGGCCTTGGAGGACGCCTGTTCTACGGAACACGCGGGGACGTGCTCGCAAAGAGCACAGTCCTCCGTATCTGGCAGAAGGCCCGAGAGCTGGTCCTGAGCGCCGAGGATTACTCCTCGCCACTGGCCCGGCGCCCGTACGACCTTCGGCACGCCTGCCTGTCCACCTGGCTCAACGCTGGCGTCTCGCCGAAGCAGGTAGCCGAGTGGGCAGGCAACAGCGTGGAGGTCCTGCACCGCACCTACGAGAAGTGCCTCGTAGGGCACGACGAGATCGCCATGCGCCGGATCAGTGACGTTCTGCGCCCCGGAGCACGGGAATCCAATGGGAAATATCAGCCGGACACGACCGGGCACCCGCACCTGATCCAGAACACGAAAAAGCCCAGGTCACCGTGATGATGACCTGGGCCTTCGCACTGTGCGGCCGGAGGTACTCGAAACCCCAACCTTCTGATCCATAGTAGGGCTTGGTTAGGTGGGGATGGGCTGGGCGTGTCTGGGTAATGTGCGGCGGCAGGTGGGGCAGATCCCGGCCCAGCAGGCCAGCAGCAAC